>UQNG01000022.1:0-30463 GCA_900542335.1 uncultured Collinsella sp. | reverse complement strand
GCCGACGCGCGCATCGCCGCAGCCGAGCTTAAAGCAGGGGAGCGCATCGAGCAGGAACTCGCCGCCGCCAAGGCTGCGCACGAGCGCGAGCTCGAGGCCGCCCGAGCCGAGATGCAGCAGCGCTTGGACTCGTTGGCGCACGAGCTGGAACAGGCCGAGCGCGATCGCGCCCGTGCCGAGCGCCGTGCCGAGGGCAACAGCCTGTCGCGCTATCTTCTGGCCCGCCTGCGCGGCGAGGCTGGCGAGGGCGTGGCCGCCGCGCCTGACGAGGATGGCGCTTCTGCGGCGGATGTCACCGAGGCCGAGGTCGCTGCCGCCCCCGAGACTTCCGCAAAGGACGACGACAAGTGATGAAGCACGTGCTCCGCGTGATCAACGTGCTGGCGACCGTGGTGATCCTGGTCGCCTTTGTGGTGTTGCTGCGCACGGTGTTCACGCCCGCCGGTGAGATTCCCACCATCATGGGCTACGGCTTTATGCGCACATTGACCGGCTCGATGGAGCCGGCGATTCCCGTGCATTCGTTTATCGTCGTCGATACCGACAACAGCCAGGCCTACCAGGTCGGCGACATCATCACCTTCCATTCGTCCGATGACGCGCTGGAAGGTTCGCTCAACACACATCGCATCGTTGCCGTAGAAGCCGCGTCCGACGGCACGCCGGTTTACCGCACCAAGGGCGATGCCAATCCGGTCGAGGATGCTGCGCCCGTGCCTGCAGCCGACGTGGTGGGCCGCGTGGTCTTTGTCTCGGCGGGGCTGGGCGTGGTGGTCTCGTTGCTTACCAACCCGCTGTTGTTCTTCCCGCTTATCGTGGTGCCGCTGATCGTGCTGCTGGTGCTCGAGATTCGCCATATGGTCAAAACCACACAAGAGGTGGCACGCGCCGAGGACGAGGCCGCCCTGCGCGCTGCTGTGGAGCAGATTCGCGAAAAGCGTCGCCGCGAGCAGGAGGGCCAGGACAGCGCCAAGGAGCAGAGCGACGGCGAACATACCGATGAAAGTGTGGAAGCCGACCCCGGCGCCCTAGACGATTCCGACCACTCGGCATAGCGCGTCTGTGCCTTTTGTTCCTGCAATTTGGGCGCTCGTAGATGTTCCGAATCATCTGCTTTTTCATACCAATATTCGTGCTACAGTTTGAGCGCTTTATTGCCAATTGATTTCGGGGGAGTGGAATGGAACAGGAGCGCTCAGCGCAGCGTGCACGCAAAAAGGCTTCGGTACCGATGACGGCGGCGTCCGATTTTGTCGTGCCCGAGGGAACTGACGAGCTCAGCCGCAGCACCCGCCGTGCATGGCGCGAGCGCCTCAACGATGCGTCGTCGCGCAAGATGATTACGGGCGTTCTGGCCACGCTGGCGGGCGGTTCGTTTTGGGGTTTTTCGGGCACCAGCGCGAGCTTCCTGTTCGGTACCTACCATGTCGATACGCTGTGGCTCATGAGCGTGCGCCAGATTCTTGCCGGCCTGCTCTTTATGGTCGTGGTCGTCGCGCGCGACCGTGCGCGCCTGGTCAAGCTTTGGACGACGCCGGCCGACCGCAAGCAGCTGTTGCTCTTTACCGTCTTTGGCCTGCTGTTCAACCAGTTCTGCTATCTTTCGGCCGTGCGCCTGACCAACGCCGGAACCGCGACGGTCCTTCAGTGCCTGCAGCTGGTCATCATCATGGGTTACGCCTGCGTGGTCGATCGCCGCATGCCGCGCGCACGCGAGACGATCGGCATTGGTCTGGCCCTCGGCGGCACCTTTTTAATCGCTACCGGCGGTGACCCCACCAGCCTGAGCATCTCGCCGCTCGGCCTGGTTGCGGGCCTTATGTGTGCGGTCAGCGCCACCTGCATGGCGGTGATTCCCGCCAAGATTCTGCCCGAATACGGCAGCCCCATCGTTACAGGCTCTGCCATGCTCGCAGCGGGCGTGGTCTCGTGCGTCTTCGTGCAGCCGTGGGCTCATATGCCGGCGCTCGATGCTGCCGGTATCGAGGCGCTCGCGGTGTTTGTGGTCATTGGCTCGTTTTTTGCCTACATGCTGTATATGCAGGGCATTAAGGACATCGGCTCGGTGCGTGCGAGCCTCATCGGAACTGTGGAGCCGGTTTCGGCGACCATCACCAGCGCTGTTATGCTGGGCACGGTGTTTTTGCCGACCGACCTTATCGGCTTTGCCATGATCATCGTGATGATGTTCCTGACGGTATAGCTCACGCCGCTGCCTAGACGGACGCGGTGTTGCACCGCAATTCCGCGAATTGGTGCCTGCATCTGGAGTTTAACTGACGATGCCAAATATGTCATAAACTAATAGCGTTATTGACTTTTAGTATTGCGAGGACTCCTCTATGGCTGGTAATCACTTTAAGAACGGCGACGGCGAGCGCTCTGCAGTTCCGCCGCGTTCAAATGGGACTGGAAACGCTGGCGTACCGAGTGGATCCAGCCAAAACGGTGCTGGCAACCGTACGTCTCCGGGCGAAACGGCGATGTTTGCCGCTCTGTACGAGCAGTCTCAAAAGGCAAAACAGGCTGGTCGCGTAGGCAGGCAGGCATTTCCGGGCGGATCGGGCTCTGCGGCTTCGTCGGCCGGGGTCCGTCCGGCGCCAACGGGCGGTGCGGATATCGCCGGCCCTACTGGCCCCGCTAACAACGCTCATCGCGCCCACAACGCCAGCCCCATCAACTCTGCCAATCCCGCCAATAGTGCTTCTTCTGCTGAAGACGCAGGGCTTACGGGTAACCTAGGCACTATCTATACGGGCGCTTCCGAAACCGGCACGTTTGCCCGTCTCAATGACGACGGTGCCGAGTTTAAGGGCTCGGGCTCTAAAGAAGATTATTACGATTTTGGCTTGAACTACGGCGGTGATTCCTCGACGAGCCCGACCTCGAACGGCCTGGTTCGCCATCGCCATCGCAAGGGCGAGCGCAAGAAGCGTCGCGTTGCAGCCGTTGTCGCTGCCATCGTCGCGGTGGTTCTTGTCGCGTTTGGCGTGAGTGGCTTCATGCTGTTTAACTCGGCAAAAACCGTGAAGAGCCAGGCAAAGGAAACTGTCGAGATCGTCGGCGGCCTTAAGGACAAGGTCACGTCGGGCGATTTTACGACCCTGCCCGATGATGCGAAAAAGATCGACGAGCTCTGCAGCAGCATGAAGAAGGAGACCTCGAGTCCGGTGTGGACGATGGCTTCGTTCATTCCGGTGTACGGCGGCGATATTAACGCCGCCCGCACCATGGTCGACGCTCTGTCCGATGTTTCGAGCGGCGCGCTGGTCCCCATGGCCGATAATCTCGCTCAGGCAACGCCCGGCAAGCTGTTCCAGGACGGGACAATCAACGTGTCCGCGCTGCAGGCGGTCGCCGATTCGCTCTCCGATAGCTCGAAGGCGTTCAAGAGCGCCAACAAAAAGGTACAGGGTATTGGCGATACACATATCGCCCAGGTGACCGAGCTGGTCGATAAGGCAAAGGACGGCTTTGCCACCCTGAACGGTGTAGTCGACGCGGCAGAGAAGATCGCTCCCGTTCTGCCCCAGATGCTTGGCGCCAACGGCCAGACGCGCCATTATCTTGTGCTCGCGATGAGCAATGTCGAGATCCGCGCCTGCGGCGGTTTCCCCGGTTCTCGCGGCGTGATGTCAGTGACTGACGGTAAGCTCGAACTGGGCGATTTTGTCAAAGTCGACATGATGAAAGAGCCTTTGAGTCCGCTTCCCATCACCGATGAAGAGGCAAATTTGTTCACGACCGGATGGGGCCTGACCGGTTTCAACACGCTCGGATACACGATGGGCGACGTTACGATGACGCCTGATTATCCGCGTGCGGCTCAGCTTGCCAGCGATATGCAGAAGGCCATTGTCGGAGATGACATCGACGGCGTATTTGCAGTCGATCCGGTATTTTTGCAGTATATGCTCGGCATTGTAGGCGGCACGCAGCTTCCCGACGGCACCGTCGTCGACGGAAGCAACGCTGCAAAGGTGCTGCTGCACGATATTTATTGGAATTACCCGGTAGAGGAACAGGACGCCATTTTTGCGGCGGTTGCCGGATCGGCTTTTAACAAGATCGTGGACGAACTGGGCTCCAGCGATATTACTAAGATCGCTGCCGCCATCGAAAAGGGTGCTTCCGAGGGTCGCATCCTCATGTATTCGAGAAACGATGACGAGGAAAAGGCCGCGAAGGCTCTTGGAATATCGGGCGCCCTCCAAGCCGATACGTCGGAGGCTCCGATCTTGGGCGTCTATGTGAACAACTACAGCTATTCGAAGATGGATTGGTTCCTTGATAAGCGAGTCACCATCGATTCTTCGGTTGAAAATGCCGATGGCTCGACGACGTATCGAGTGACCACCACGCTCAAGAACACGATGACCCCCCAGGAGAAGGCCGAGATGCCTGGTTATTTCCAGGGCCATAACGGCATTAGCCAGGATATTGATGACGAGGTACTGAGGCTCTATCTCTATGCTCCCGCGGGAGGCAGCATTTCGGACATTAAGACTTCGGGCTCCGGTTCTATCGAGATGAACGAAGCGACGCACGATGGTCTGAAGGTTGCATGGGGCGGCGTCCACATGCTTCTTGGACAAGACATAAAGGTCGAGTACACGGTTACGACTTCGAAGGACTCTGGGCACAAAGCGCTTAAGGTTCGCACCACGCCAACCGCTCAAACGTTTGAACAGGATAAGTAAGATATGAAGTACTTTGGCACCGACGGCTTTCGCGGCGAGGCCAACGTTGGGCTGACCGTAGAGCATGCGTACAAGATCGGCCGCTTTGTGGGCTGGTATTACGGCGCCAACCGCGAGCGCAAGGCACGCGTGATCGTGGGCAAGGACACGCGTCGTTCGAGCTACATGTTCGAGGCGGCACTGGTGAGTGGCCTGGTCGCGAGCGGTGCGGACGCATATATGCTGCACGTGATCCCCACGCCCGGTGTGGCGCATCAGACCGTGGAGGGCTGCTTCGATTGCGGCATCATGATCAGCGCGAGCCACAACCCGTTTTGCGATAACGGCATTAAGCTCGTCAATAGCGACGGCTTTAAGATGGACGAGGACGTGCTGGAGCTCATCGAGGACTATATCGATGGCAAGAGCGAGGTGCCGCTGGCCACGGGCAACCACATCGGCGCCACGGTGGACTACATGCAGGGTCGTAACCGCTACATCGCCTCGCTCATCGCAAGCGCGAACTTTTCGCTGCAGGGCGTCAAGATCGGTCTCGACTGCGCTAACGGCTCGGCATCCTCGGTGGCCAAGCCGGTGTTCGACGCGCTGGGTGCCGACGTACGCGTGATTAACGCCGCGCCCGATGGCTTTAACATCAACGTCGACTGCGGCTCCACGCATATGGAGCGCCTGCAGCGCCACGTGGTGGAGCAGGGCCTGGACGTGGGCTTTGCCTACGACGGCGATGCCGACCGCTGCCTGGCCGTGGACGAGCGCGGTCGCGTGGTCGACGGCGACCAGATCCTGTACGTGTGCGGCGTGTACCTGAACAAGCACGGGCGCCTCTCGGGCGGTACCGTGGTGCCGACGATCGCCAGCAACTTTGGCCTGGTCAAGTCGCTGGAGCTTGCCGGTCTAAGTGCCGTGACCAGCGGCGTGGGCGACCGTCACGTGTACGCCAAGATGCGCGAGGGCGGCTTCAGCCTGGGCGGCGAGCAGACGGGTCATACGATCTTTGGCGATATCGAGCGCACGGGCGACGGCATTATGACCTCGCTGCGCGTGATGGAAGTGATTCGCGCCGAGCGCGAGACACTCTCGCAGCTCACGGCTCCGTGCAAGCTGCTGCCGCAAGCGCAGGTTGCCGTGCGCGTGGCCGACAAAGATGCCGCGCTCGAGAACATGGGCGTGCAGAACGCGATCGCCGAGGCCGAGGCCGCGCTGGCGGGCGAGGGCCGCGTGCTCGTGCGCAAGAGTGGAACCGAGTCAGTGATCCGCGTGCTGGCTGAGGCTCCGGACCAATCGGCCGCCGACGCCGCCATGAAGCGCATCGCCAACGCGCTGGAAGCTTTATAGTTACGCGGTTTTACCAAACCGCGTAACTGCTCGACGCTGCAAACGGCCCCAATGACTAGGTGAAAAAGGGGGCGCCGCGGGATAGATCCCGCGGCGCCCCCTTTGCGTTGACGTGTTGCCTAAGCTTTACAGCTGGTACAGCGTGGTGAACTTGTCCTGCAGGTAGCTGCAGTAGTAGCGGGCGTCAAAGTCCATGCCGCAGGCGCCCTTGATGAGCTCCGGCGCGTCTTTGGCGCGGCCCCACTGCCAAATGTGCTCGCCCAGCCAGGCGCGGACGGGCGCCAGATCACCGCTCGCGCAGGCATCGGTAAGGTCGACGCCGTCGCGGCACATGGCCGGCACAAACATGGCGTCGTAGGCGCTGCCCAGCGCATAGGTGGGGAAGTAGCCAAACGAGCCACCGCTCCAGTGCGTATCCTGCAGGCAGCCGTGCGTGTCGTCGGGAACGGGAATGCCCAGGTACTCGTTCATAAAGCGATTCCAAAGCGCGGGGATGTCCTTGGCCGTGGCCTCACCGGCAAACAGCATGCGCTCAATCTGGTAACGCACCATAACGTGCAGCGGATAGGTGAGCTCGTCCGCCTCGGTGCGGATCAACGACGGCTGCGCGATGTTCACGGCGCGGTAGAGCGCGTCCTCGTCCACGTTGCCGTAGACCTCGGGCGCGTGGCGGCGCAGCACCTCGAGCAGCGGTCCCATAAAGGCGCGGCTGCGACCCACGGTGTTCTCAAAGAAGCGGCTCTGGCTCTCGTGGATGCCCATGGAGGTGCCGCCCTCCAGGCAGGTGCGCGCATAGGCGGGGTTCACGCCCAGCTCATACATGGTGTGACCGGCCTCGTGGATGATGCTGTAGACGTTGGAGATGCAGTCGTCCTCATAGATGTGCGTCGCGATGCGCGCGTCACCCACGGCAAAGCCCTCGCTAAACGGGTGTTCGGTAAAGGCAAGCGTGGTGTCGTTCAGGTCCAGGCCGACGAGCTTCATAAGATCGAAGCTCATGGCACGCTGGGCAACCTCGGGCACGCGGGCGTGCAAAAAGTCGGCAGCGGGCTGCTGGCCGCGCTCGCCGATGGCGTGCACGAGCGGCACGACCGTAGCCTTGACCTCATCGCAAAACGCATCGAAGCTCTTGGCGGAAAGGCCGCGCTCGTACTGGTCAAGCCAAACATCGTATGGGTCGCGCTTGGGGTCCATGAGCTCGGCCTGATGCTTAAGCTGGCCGACGATTCTATCCACATAGGGCTCAAAGCTCGCCCAGTCATTGGCCGTCTTGGCCTTGTGCCACACGGCGTCGGCCTCGCAGGTGAGCCTGGTCCAGGCCTCGGCCTCCTCGGTGGGAATGACGCTCGCTTCGCGCTGGTCGCGGCCGAGTACGCGAATCTCGTCGAGCAGCTGCGGGTCGTCGATCTTGCCGCCGGCGACGGTTTCGCGTGCCAGCGAGCGCACAAGTTCGACAGACTTTTCGCTGGTCAGGAGCTTATGATGCTCGCCGGCAAGGGTGCCCATGGCGTCGGCGCGCGCTGCGGCGCCGTTGGCGGGGGCAATGGTCGCGCCGTCAAACTCGGCAATCTTGAGCAGGTACTCGCGGGTCCACAGCTTGCCCTCGAGCTTGCGGAATTTTTTGACGGCCTTATCGACCTTCATGCCTTTGGGCGTCTTGCCCGCTGCGGGCTCGGCCTTCTTATCGTGCTTCTTTCCCATACCGTATCCTTAATCTCGCAGGTCGCCCGTCGCATGCGGCGACGCGGCCAGTTTGCACAGCTACTTACCTTGTACCCAGCGCGAACAAAACGGAACGCGGCGATGCACACGCAGAATGTGTTATCCTATAGCCCAATGCGTTGACGGAGAGGGTTTTGCCCGCCGCGTCGCCGGCAAGAGAGGGAAGGTCATGGGCTGCAAGCCTTCCTGTGGTGACAAGGGCTAAGCGTTCACTCCCGAGCAGCAACCTCAACGGGCGCGCGGCCAGCGGCGGCGAAGCCCCAGTAGGGAAGCCGTGAGCCTCGCGACAAGGGGCAAAGAGTGGGCGCGGCGGGCCAGACATCCGCCGGGTCAAACAAGGTGGTACCGCGGAATTCAACCGTCCTTGGGCAATGCACATGCCCGAGGACGGTTTTTTGTTACCGAACCGGGCCGCGTTTTCGCAACGCCAGGCGGCGGCAGTCGTCCCGGCGAGTGGGGAGCGCGAGAGACGAAAGGGAAGACATGAGTCTGATTGATGATCTGGTCAAACTCGAGGAAGAGGCCAAGGAGCTCGTCGCAAGCGCCGATGACGCCGCCAAGCTCGAGGCTGCACGCGTTGAGCTGCTCGGTCGCAAGGGCCGCATCACCGGCCTGATGCGCATGATGGGCAAGCTCGCCCCCGAGGATCGTCCCGTGATGGGAAAGCGCGCCAACGAGATGCGCCAGCTGATCGAGGGCATGCTCGACGAGCGTACCACCGAGATGAAGGCCGCCGCCCTCAAGCACGCACTCGAGCACGAGGCCGTCGACATCACGCTGCCGGGTATCCGTCCGCAGATCGGTCACCAGCACCTGATCAAGCAGATCATCGAGGAGGCCGAGGACATCTTCTGCGGCATCGGCTACACCGTCGAGTCCGGCCCCATGGTCGACACCTCCTACTACAACTTCACCGCGCTCAACGCCCCCATGGATCACCCGAGCCGCTCGGCCCGCGATACCTTCTACGTGGTCGATAACAACCCCGGCAGCGTCGCGCACCCCGAGGCTCACGCCCACGGCGAGTCCGACGTGCTGCTGCGCACCCAGACCTCGGGCGTGCAGATCCACACCATGGAGTCGCAAAAGCCGCCCATCTACATGATCTGCCCGGGCACCGTCTACCGTCCCGACACGGCCGACGCCTGCCACCTGCCGCAGTTCAACCAGATCGAGGGCCTGGTCGTCGACGAGGGCATCACCTTTGGCGACCTTAAGGGCACGCTCGACTACTTTGTTAAGTGCATGTTTGGCGAGGACCGCAAGACGCGCTATCGCCCGCACTTCTTCCCCTTCACCGAGCCCAGCTGCGAGGTGGACGTGAGCTGCCACGTGTGCGGCGGCAAGGGCTGCAACTTCTGCAAGCACAGCGGCTGGATTGAGATCCTGGGCTGCGGCATGGTCGACCCCAACGTCCTGATTAACTGCGGCATCGACCCCGAGAAGTACACCGGCTTCGCCTTTGGCATTGGCGCCGAGCGCGTCGCGGCCCTGCGCTACGACCTGCCGGACCTGCGTACGCTCATGACGGGCGATATGCGCTTCTTGAACCAATTTTAAGTTGACCTGTCCCGGCGGCTTCCCGAGCCACCGCACCTTGCCTTTCAATCGTCGGTTGCGTACCTAAGTACGCGGCCCTCCTCTTTCAAGGCAATCTGCGGCACCTCGGAAACCCGTCTCCGTAGCTGGAGTTTTCCGTCTGTTTATTGCAGACGTTACAGATGAAAGGAGACCAGTTAGATGCGCGTTTCTTACGACTGGCTCAAGACCATGATCGATATTCCGGAGGATCCCAAGACCCTTTCGGACGAATATATCCGTACCGGCACCGAGGTCGAGGCGATCGACACCGTGGGCGAGTCCTTCGACCACGTGGTGACTGCCAAGGTGCTCACCAAGACCCCGCACCCCGATAGCGACCACATGTATGTGTGCTCGGTCGACGTGGGCGACAAGAACCTCGACGCCGACGGCAACCCCGCCCCGCTGCAGATCGTCTGCGGCGCGCAGAACTTTGAGGCCGGCGACCACATCGTCACGGCCATGATCGGTGCTGTGCTTCCCGGCGACGTTAAGATCAAGAAGAGCAAGCTTCGCGGCGTCGTGTCCATGGGCATGAACTGCTCTGCGCGCGAGCTCGGCCTGGGCGGCGATCACTCCGGCATCATGATCCTGCCCGAGGATACGCCCTGCGGCATGCCGTTTGCCGAGTACGTGGGCTCGAGCGATACCGTGCTCGACTGCGAGATCACGCCCAACCGTCCCGACTGCCTGTCCATGATTGGCATGGCCCGCGAGACCGGTGCCATCTTCGACCGCGATTTCCATGTTGAGCTGCCCGCCATCAAGGCGGAGACTGGCCGCGCGACCGACGACGAGCTTTCGGTCGAGATTGCCGACGAGGGCCTGTGCGACCGCTATGTCGCCCGCATCGTGCGCAACGTGAAGGTCGGTCCGTCGCCCGACTGGATGGTCAAGCGCCTCAACGCCCTGGGCGTGCGTCCGCACAACAACATCGTCGACATCACCAACTATGTGATGATGCTCACCGGTCAGCCGCTGCATGCCTTTGACCTGGATACCTTTGCCGAACGCGATGGCCATCGCCGCGTGGTGGTTCGCGCCGCCCAGCAGGATGAGAAGTTCACGACGCTCGACGGCGAGGAGCGCGTGCTCGACGCCGGCATGGGCCTCATCACCGACGGCGAGCGCCCCGTGGCGCTGGCCGGTGTTATGGGCGGTATGGATTCCGAGATCGAGGACGACACCGTCGATGTGATGGTCGAGAGCGCCTGCTTCAACGCCGGTCGCACCTCGCACACCAGCCGCGACCTGTCGCTGATCTCCGACGCCTCCATTCGCTTTGAGCGCCAGGTTGACGAGACCGGCTGCGTGGACGTCGCCAACGTTACCTGCGCTCTCATCGAACAGATCGCCGGCGGCAAGGTCGCTCCCGGCTATGTCGACGTGTTCCCCGCGCCCAAGACCATCGATAGCATCAAGCTGCGCTTGGCCCGCGTGCACGCCATCTGCGGCGCCGACATCGAGCCCGACTTTATCGAGCGCTCACTCACCCGCCTGGGCTGCACCGTCGAGCGCGACGGCGAGGACTTTATGGTCACCCCGCCGAGCTTCCGTCCCGACCTGCCGCGCGAGATTGACCTGATCGAGGAGGTCCTGCGCCTGTGGGGCATGGGCCGTGTGACGGCGACCATCCCGGCTGCCAAGAACCACATCGGCGGTCTGACGCGCGAGCAGAAGCTTACCCGCAAGGTCGGCGAGATCCTGCGCGCCTGCGGCCTCAACGAGACCACGACCTTTGGCTTTGCCGCCCCGGGCGACCTGGAGAAGATCGGCATGTCCACCGAGGGCCGCGGCTGCCCCGTGGTGCTCATGAACCCGCTGGTGGCCGAGCAGACCGAGATGCGCCGCTCGCTGCTGCCGGGCCTGCTGCAGTCTGTGGCCTATAACGAGGCCCACGGCACGCCCAACGTGCACCTGTACGAGGTCGGCAGCCTGTTCCACGGCCGCGAGAACGCCAGCCTGCCCAAGGAGACCAAGTCCGTGGCGGGTGTGCTCTCGGGCCAGTGGAGCGAGCAGTCTTGGACCATGAAGTACCGTAAGCTGCGTTTCTTCTTTGGCAAGGGCATCGTCGAGGAGCTGCTCGCCCAGCTGCGCATTGAGAAGGTTCGCTTCCGTCCTGTCGAGGGCGAGGGCTATGCCTTCCTGCAGCCGGGTCGCGCCGCCGAGGTCCTGTCCGGCGGCACCGTGCTGGGCTGGGTCGGCGAGATTCACCCCGAGGCGCGCGAGGCGATGGGCATCGATGAGGTCGTCGTTGCCTTTGAGCTCGATCTGGACAAGCTGATCAAGGGCGCTCGCAACCAGGAGAACTACCGCGAGTTCTCGCAGTATCCGGCTGTTGAGCACGACCTGGCTATCGTGGTCGATAACTCCGTGACCTGCGAGGATCTTGAGCGCCGCATTACCAGCGCCGGTGGCAAGCTGCTCGAGGGCGTGCGCCTGTTCGACGTCTACCGCGATCCCATCCGCATCGGAGCGGGCAAGAAGTCCATGGCCTTTGCGCTTACGTATCGCTCCGACGACCACACGCTCACCAGCGAAGAAGTCGAGAAGGCACACCAGAAGATCGTCACCAAGGTGTGCAAGGGCGTAAACGGCGAGGTCCGCGGCTAGGATTTGCGCTGGGTATAGGCCAGCGGTGGCTGCCGCCGAGTCCTACGTGACTGCTATGCTCGATATAAGGCGCTGCTGAGCCTGCATATATGACACGCGCATTACATAACGGCGTGCTGCTTTGTCGGCAGTGCGCCGTTTTGCTATGATAGCCCGCGGCGTGTTACGAATCTGACATTACGTAACACTGACAAGGTGATTTTAGCGGCGTTGCAATTCCGCGCGCCGATAACCGGGAGGCGTATATGCACATTCCAGACAACTACCTGTCCCCGCAGACCGATGCCGTCATGGCGGTGGCGATGGTGCCCGTATGGGTTCACTGCATCAAAAAGGTGCGCGCCACGCTCGATCGCGAGCATATGGCGTTCCTGGGCATCTGCGCCGCATTCTCCTTCTTGCTCATGATGTTCAACGTGCCGCTGCCCGGCGGTACCACGGGTCACGCCGTTGGCGGCGCGCTCATCGCGCTGCTGCTTGGCCCCGAGGCCGCTGCCATTGCCGTCTCGGTCGCGCTAGCGCTGCAGGCGCTGCTATTTGGCGACGGCGGCGTTCTGTCGTTTGGCGCCAACTGCTTTAACATGGCCTTTGTGCTGCCGTTTGTCGCTGCTATCGTGTTTCGTGCGCTCAACAGCCGTCTGCACGACAAGAGCTGGGGCACCTCGGTTTCTGCCATCCTAAGCGGCTGGGTCGGCCTGTGCCTGGCGGCCCTGTGCGCGGCAATCGAGTTCGGTATTCAGCCGATGCTCTTCACGAATGCTTCGGGCGCTCCGCTGTACTGCCCCTTCCCGCTGTCCGTGGCTATTCCTGCCATGTTGATCCCGCATATGCTGGTTGCCGGCGTGATCGAGGGCGTGGCGACGGCCGCCATCTACGGCTTTATCAAGAAGACGGCGCCGAGCATTATCGTCGGGCCCGAGGCCATCGATGGCCAGCTTGCTGCCGAGGGCGCTGCTGTCAAGAAGACCTCGCTGGTTCCCACGCTCATTTTGGTCGCCGTGCTCGTGGTGGCCACGCCGCTGGGATTGCTTGCCACCGGTGACGCCTGGGGTGAGTGGGACGCCGAGGGCGCCGCAACTGCCGTTCAGGAGGCTGGCGACGACAGCCTGCAGGCTTCGGTCGGCCTCGATACTCCGACCTTTGCCGACGCGCTGCCCACGGGTGATTACCTGCAGGCCTATTCCGAGGAACAGGGCCTTGGCTTTGCCGGCCAGGCTGCCATGTATATCCTTTCCGGTGTGATTGGCGTGGCGGTGCTCACCATCGCATTCCGCCTGATTTCGCTGACGGTTAAGGAAAGCTGAGCGCATGCAAATGGTCGAGCTGCCTAGCTGGCTTGCGGCCGAGGAGCGATACGAGCCCGCGGGGGCTCGGCATCGTGTGATGCAAAAGAATGTCCTGCACCTGGCGAGCCTGCTTGAGCGGGTTCGCCTGGGTGGAGGTGCGCACGAGGGCGGGTCGATGGTCGACCGCGCCCTTTCTTGCGTTTCGGCTCCGGTGCGTCTGGTGGGGATGTTCGTTTGCGTCCTGTGCGTGTGTCTGACGCAAAGCCCGCTGTACCTCATGTTGATGGCGGCTATCGTGTTGGTGCTCGTTGCCGTACGCCCCGTACGCGGGCTGCGGGCAACCTTTGTGCCGGCGCTTGGCGCTGCGGGGCTCGCGGTGGTTCTGGCACTGCCTGCCCTGCTGCTGGGCGCGTCTGCCACGGGCGCCATGCTCAAGATCGCGCTCAAGACGTTTATTAATGTGTCGCTGGTGCTGGGTGTTTCGTGGACGCTCACCTGGAGCCGCATGTCGGCGGCGCTCAAAATGCTGCACCTGCCCGATGAGGTTATCTTTACGTTTGATATGGCACTCAAGCATATCGAGGTGCTGGGACGCACGGCGCACGATCTGTGCGAATCGGTCATGCTGCGCAGCGTGGGCCGTGCGCCTGCGGGTTTTTCGCGCACCGATTCGCTGGCGGGTATCATGGGCATGACGTTTATCAAGGCGATGGAATGCAGTCGTGCGATGGACGAGGCCATGCTGTGCCGCGGCTTCGCCGGCGTGTATCCGGCGCCTGCACGGAGCGGCTTTGGCCGGCGCGATGCGGTTTACGCGGCCGGCGTTGCGTTGCTCGCCGTGTTGTGCGCGGTGCTGTAGTGCGGACGGTCGAACCGTCGATGTGAGTAGGGAAGGGCGACGTTTTGGCAAACGATACGAATAACGCGATGGGTGCGAGCGGTGCTGCCGGCACCGAGGTCACGCCGCTCATCGAGTTTCGCGACGTGGTGTTTTCCTATGCGGGTCATACGGTGATCGACGGCGTTTCATTGCGGGTGAACCGTGGGGAGCTCGTTGCTCTGCTTGGTCCTAACGGCTGCGGCAAGACGACGATCATGCGCCTTATTAACGGCCTTGAGCTCGCGGACGCGGGCACGTATCTGTTTGACGGGCATGCGGTCGATGCGGCATATCTCAAGGATTCCGCGACGGCCCAGCGGTTCCATCAGCGCGTGGGCTTTGTGTTCCAAAACGCCGATGCGCAGCTCTTTTGTGCCACGGTCGGCGAGGAAGTCGCGTTTGGCCCGGCTCAAATGGGGCTGCCGGCAGACGAGCTCGAGCGCCGCGTCCGCGATGCCATGGAGCTGTTCCAGGTTGCCGATCTGGTCGACGCCTCGCCTTATCAGCTTTCGGGCGGGCAAAAGAAGCGCGTGGCGCTGGCTGCCGTCGTGTCGATGAACCCCGATATCCTGGTGCTCGACGAGCCTACCAACGGACTTGACGAGGACTCGTGCGACATCGTGGTCAACTTTCTACTGGCCTATGTTGCTGCCGGTAAGACGGTCTTGATGAGCACACATCATCAGGATTTGGTGCGGCGCCTGGGTGCCCGCGCCATCTATATCGATCGATATCACCATGTGGTCGAGGCGCCGGTGTCGTCGTATGGAACCGAGAGCGGTGCTGCGGAATAGTTGCTGCGTAGAGCGTGCGTAGCCGCCCGCGCGGCTTTGCCGTGATGGTATAGTTATCCAGGTTTTTATGGGGGTGGCTATGCCAAGCTGGAACATTCATATCGCTCAGACGGAGCGTTTGCTGGAGCGCACCGGTGCGCTTGCCAATAGCGTGCGCGACCGCAATGCCTTTTTGTTTGGCTGCGTGGTTCCGGATATCTTCGTGGGCTATATGGTCCCTGGCATCGCCGATCCCATTCCGTATCGCATTACGCACTTTGCAAATCCCGAGCCTATCCCTAAGCCGCGCGAGCACGAGTTCTGGGATACCTATGTCGCGCCGCTGCTCAAAGGGGCGTCTGTTGGTACGCCGGCTGCCGCGACCTCGATTGTCGAGGAGCGCGAGCGACTCAATCGGGTACATTATCCCCAACGTTACAAGGACGCCGAGCCGGTTGCCGGTCCCGGTGCTAGCGAGCTTTCGCTCACGCCCGATGACGTGGCGCAGTCGCTGCTTGATTTGACGCTGGGCGTTTGGTCTCACCTCGTGGCCGATACCGTGTGGAATACGCGCGTGAATCAGTACCTGGAGGCGCACGGCGGCAAGCCGTGTGAGGAGTTCCGCATTAAAAAGCAAGGTGACTTTGACTGGTTTGGCAAGACGCTCGGCATTGTTTCGATTCCGCGCGCGACCGATCGCCTGTATACTGCGGCGGCGCGTTTTGGTCAGTATCCCATTCATAAGGAGTATGTGCTCAAGACCATCGGCGTTATGCACGAGATTGTACGCGAAAACCCCGGCGAGCCCGATCATCCGCCGTATCGCTTGCTAACCGAGGAGTTTTTCGATGCAACGTTTACCGAGGTCATCGAGCTAACCGAGGCGGGTTTTGCCGCCCGTGTCGAATCGCCCGATGTGTCTGCGCTGCCCCTGATTGCTAGCTGCTAGCTGGCCGGCCCGGCAGTGAATAGCTCAACCCAATCGACAAGTAGCTCTTGCCGCAGGGCATCTTCGGCAGTGCGCTCCTGTTTAGTCTTTGGGGTGTAGGGAAGCCCAGCCTTTTTATGGATGAGCTCGGCTATGTGGTTGAAGCTCTTCTTCTCCTTGATCTGGTCATAGGTAATTTGGATGACGTCGTAGCCCATGCTTGTGAGTGCGGTGGCGCGCTCGGCATCGGAGAGGCTCGCGGCTTCGCTGTCGTGGGCGGAGCGGCCTTGGCATTCAAGGATGACGCCCATGCTGTCGGTGGCGCTTTCGATGAGGATATCGGCGTAGCAGCAGGTTTTGTCATACAGCGAACGCGCGGCTTCGCTGAGCGGGATGCGCGCGTTATTGGTGATGTCGATGCCCAGACCGCCCTCATCGCGGGGGAGCGAGATGAGAATTGACGTCTGGACTTCAAAGGGCGAGGCGGTCTGTCCTGTCATGCGTTCGGCGGCCCAGCGGAGCTGCTTAACGCCGCGCAGGCCTGCGGCCTGCTTGGCGAACGCGGCGATATCCGCTGCGGTAAGAAGCGGCGTGCGCTTCCACAAGTTGGTGTCATTGCCCTTGGTGTCGTTAGCTCGCTCCCAGCCGCAGCTGGGCGGAATGAGCTTAAGCGAAATAGCTTCATCGAGTTGTTGTTGCGTTCGCTCGCAGGGCTTAAACACTGCAAAGGAGCCGCACATCTCGTAGCAAGCCATGAGTAACTGGCTGCGTGAGACCTGCGTGGCAAGGCTGAGCAGCGTGAACTCCGGTGAAGTGACATCAAACCCATGCTCAGTCTGCCTAAACGACCCGGGAGGTGGCTCTTGGGTCAGGAGGTGTGACTTGAACAAACTCCGTGATCCGACTTGCTCGCGACTGAACACAAATCGATGAAGCGGCATATGAAGAAGGTCTTCAACAAGCGCATGGTTCCCAAGGGCGCAACACCTGCGATCCATGTTGTCTAGACTGACAGCGGGGTAAAGTCCTAATACCTGCGGCGGGATACGGTAATAGTTAAAGGCGGATTGACCGCATAGCGTCAGGTCCATGACGTCCTCCTGGTCGAAATATGCTTTTGGACCGTGCGATGCCAGTGTCAATTCGGAAGTATGCGGCAAAATCTAAACCCTGTGAGCAGACCTGGCTTTTGAGGCTAGTTTATCAGGCATTTTGTTGCGAAAAAACGAGGTGTGCTCGGAGGTCTCAGAATTTGCCGCATACTTCCGAAAACCAGGTCGATCTGACTCTTGCTAAAACGATTTAGCAGTGTCGGTTAAGGTGTGGGTTTGCCACCGGGCGAACACTTTTAGCGCTTGGGACTTTATTTTTGGGCCTCGAAGGGTGGATTTCGCGCTTTTGGTAAAGAAATGAGTGCGTGTTTTGCCGTGCGCCGGCATTGGCACAGAAAAAGGGCCCGGAAGGCAATGCCTTCCGGGCCCTTTGCAATGCAAGTGTGCTTGCAAGTGCGTTTTAGCGCACCTGAGCGACGTAGGCAACGTTGGTCGAGGAGACCTTGTCCTCGAGCTGGACGCTCATGCGGGGATCGCCGGCGGTAGCGACGGTCAGGTCTCCGGCCTCGACGTAGCCGAGCTCCTTAGCAGTCTCGATCGCCTTGACGATCGTGCCGTTGACGGTGCCCTGGGTAATCTCGGCCTGGTGCGGGATAACGCCCCAGTACATGATCATCTGCTGGACGGCCCACTCGTGGCGGGAGAACGCGCAGATCGGCATGTTGGGACGGAAGTGCGAGATCAGGCGAGCGGTGCGGCCGGTGGTCGTCGGCACGGTGATGCACTTGGCGCCAACGGTGGTAGCCATGTTCACAGCGGACATACCCACAACGTTGTTGACAACACGGGTGCCGTGGGCATCGGCCGGAACCTCGAGCGGAGCGTGAGCCGGGAGGTACTTTTCGGTCTCGAGAGCAATGCTGGCCTGCATCTTAACGGCCTCGACCGGGTACTTACCGGCAGCGGACTCGCCAGAGAGCATAACGGCGTCGGTGCCGTCGTAGATGGCGTTAGCAACGTCGGCAACCTCGGCGCGCGTCGGGCGCGGGTTCTGCTGCATGGAGTCGAGCATCTGCGTAGCGGTGATAACGGGCTTGTAGGCCGCGTTGCACTTGGCGATGATCTCCTTCTGGATGTGGGGAACGAGCTCGGGCTTGATCTCGATGCCCAGGTCGCCACGGGCAACCATGATGCCGTCGGAAGCCTCGAGGATCTCGTCGAAGTTCTCGACGCCCAGGGCGCACTCGATCTTCGGGAAGATCGTGACGTGCTCGCCACCGTTCTCGCGGCAAAGCTTGCGGATGCCGCGGACGGACTCGCCGTCACGGATGAAGGAAGCGGCGATGTAGTCGATGTTCTCGGTCAGGCCAAAGAGGATGTCCTGACGATCGCGCTCGGTGATAGCGGGCAGCGAGATGTTGACGTTGGGCATGTTGACGCCCTTGCGCTCGCCGATCAGGCCGTCGTTCTTGACGACGCAGGTCATGTCCTGGCCGTCGACGGACTCGACCTCGAGGGCAACCAGGCCGTCATCGATCAGGATGAGGGAGCCCTTCTCGACCTCGGAGGGCAGAGCCAGGTAGTCGAGGGAGATGTGCTCAGCGGTGCCGTGGAAATCCTCGGTCGTGGGCTGAGCGGTGACGACGATCTTGTCGCCGGTCTTGACGGCAACCTTCTTGCCATCGACCAGAAGGCCGGTGCGGACCTCGGGGCCCTTGGTGTCGAGCAGGATGCCGACGGGCATACCGAGCTCCTTGGAAATACGACGGACGCGCTCGATGCGACCGTGGTGCTCGTCGTAGGAGCCGTGCGAGAAGTTAAAACGGGCGACGTTCATGCCCGCCTTGATCATCTCGCGGATGGTCTCGTCGCTATCGCAGGCGGGACCCATGGTGCATACAATCTTAGTGCGCTTGTACATTCAGACCTCCATCTGACATCGTCTTGCGCTGATAGATAAACCATAAGAAATAAAACTGAGTTGATTATAACGAAATGGTGACCGAATACCCCAAAAAATCGACCGTATGCCGAATTAGAAGTTCATTTTTTGCGGAAAAACGGTATATGCAAAAACTTTACCAACCGTTCTAACCGCTGCTATCTGGGCGATATTTCAGTTTGATGATGCGCCGAAGAAAAAACGTTTTATCAATGTTGAGCATCACACGGCCTGCACCGTTGCTTATGGACCATATTTCCAAATGGATTGTTTTGGCTAGACGCGTTGCTTTGGGGTACCATAGCTCCACTATCAACTGCCGCTCAGCACGGCAGCCTTGATGAGCCCTTGCCCTTCTCCTGGGAATTATGATCGGGCATCAATCTGCTGAGTGGCCCGAATCCCAGGAGGGGACTCTATATGCAAAAGGAATACCTGTCCGCCGCGGCGGAGGTGCTCAGCGACCAGGGTGTCGATGAGAACCTCGGCCTGAGCGACGACGAGGCGTCGTCGCGCCTCGCTAAGACAGGCCCTAACAAGCTCGAGGAAGCCGAGAAGACGCCGCTGTGGAAGCGTTTCTTTGAGCAGATGGCCGATCCCATGGTCATCATGCTGATCGTTGCCGCCGTCATCAGTGCGCTCACGGGCATGGTCAAGGGCGAGCCCGACTTTGCCGATGTCGTCATTATCATGTTCGTCGTTATCGTCAACTCGGTGCTGGGCGTGGTCCAGGAAGCCAAGAGCGAAGAAGCCCTCGAGGCCCTGCAGGAGATGAGCGCGGCGCAGTCCAAGGTACTGCGCGACGGCAAGCTCGTGCACCTGCCGAGCGCCGAGCTCGTGCCCGGTGACGTGATCATGCTCGAGGCGGGCGACTCCGTTCCGGCCGACTGCCGCGTGCTCGAGAGTGCCACGATGAAGATCGAAGAGGCCGCCCTTACCGGCGAGTCCGTGCCCGTCGAGAAGCATGCCAACGTGATCGAGCTCGCCGCGGGCACCGATGACGTGCCGCTCGGCGACCGCAAGAACATGTGCTATATGGGTTCCACCGTTGTGTACGGCCGTGGTCGCGCCGTCGTGGTCGGCACCGGCATGAACACCGAGATGGGCAAGATTGCCGGCGCCCTGGCCGAGGCCAAGGAAGAGCTCACGCCGCTGCAGGTGAAGCTCGCCGAGCTCAGCCGCATCCTTACCATTATGGTTATCGTCATCTGCGTCGTCATCTTTGGCGTCGACATCATCCGTCACGGCGTGGGCAACGTCCTCACCGACCCGACTGCCCTGCTCGACACCTTTATGGTCGCCGTCTCGCTTGCCGTCGCCGCCATCCCCGAGGGCCTGGTCGCCGTCGTGACCATCGTGCTTTCGCTCGGCGTGACCAAGATGGCCAAGCGCCAGGCGATCATCCGCAAGCTTTCTGCCGTCGAGACCCTTGGCTGCACGCAGACCATCTGCTCCGACAAGACCGGCACCCTTACCCAGAACAAGATGACCGTCGTCAAGCACGAGCTCGCTGCGCCCAAGGAGAAGTTCCTGGCCGGTATGGCACTGTGCTCCGATGCCCAGTGGGACGAGGAACTGGGCGAGGCCGTGGGCGAGCCGACCGAGTGTGCACTCGTCAACGATGCCGGCAAGGCTGGTCTTACTGGCCTGACTGCCGAGCACCCGCGCGTGGGCGAGGCCCCGTTCGACTCGGGCCGTAAGATGATGTCTGTGGTCGTCGAGACCCTGGACGGCGAGTACGAGCAGTACACCAAGGGCGCGCCCGACGTGGTGATTGGTCTGTGCACCCATATCTACGAGGGCGAAAAGGTCGTCCCCCTGACCGAGGAGCGTCGCGCCGAGCTCGTGGCCGCCAACAAGGCCATGGCCGACGAGGCCCTGCGCGTGCTGGCGCTGGCAAGCCGCACTTACACCGAGGTCCCGAGCGACTGCAGCCCCGCTGCGCTCGAGCACGACCTGGTCTTCTGCGGCCTGTCCGGCATGATCGACCCTGTCCGCCCCGAGGTCGCCGACGCCATCCGCGAGGCCCACGACGCCGGTATCCGCACCGTCATGATCACGGGCGACCATATCGACACCGCCGTGGCCATTGCCAAGCAGCTGGGAATCGTCGCCGATCGCAGCCAGGCCATCACCGGTGCCGACCTCGATCGCATGAGCGACGAGGAGCTCGACGCGCACATCGAGGACTACGGCGTGTACGCCCGCGTCCAGCCCGAGCACAAGACCCGCATCGTCGAGGCCTGGAAGTCGCGCGACCAGATCGTGGCCATGACGGGCGACGGCGTCAACGACGCCCCGTCCATCAAGCGCGCCGACATCGGCGTGGGCATGGGCATCACCGGTACCGACGTTACCAAGAACGTCGCCGACATGGTGCTCGCCGACGACAACTTCGCCACCATCATCGGTGCCTGCGAAGAGGGCCGTCGCATCTACGACAACATCCGCAAGGTCATCCAGTTCCTGCTTTCGGCTAACCTTGCCGAGGTGTTCTCGGTGTTTGTCGCCACGCTCATCGGCTTTACCATCTTCCAGCCGGTGCAGCTGCTGTGGGTGAACCTGGTCACCGACTGCTTCCCCGCGCTCGCGCTGGGCATGGAGGATGCCGAGGGCGACATCATGAAGCGCAAGCCGCGCAACGCCAAGGACGGCGTCTTTGCCGGTAATATGGGCCTGGACTGTGTGGTCCAGGGCTTGATCATCACCGTGCTGGTGCTGGCGAGCTTCTTTGTGGGCGTGTACTTTGACATGGGCTACATCCACATCGCCGATATGATCGCCGGCAATGCCGACGAGGAAGGCGTGATGATGGCGTTCATCACGCTCAACATGGTCGAGATCTTCCACTGCTTCAATATGCGCAGCCGTCGTGCGTCGCTGTTTAGCATGAAGAAGCAGAACAAGTGGCTGTGGGCATCTGCCGCGCTGGCGCTGGTACTGACGGTTATCGTGACCGTTCAGCCGACGCTTGCCGAGATGTTCTTTGGCCCCGTGACGCTTGAGCTCAAGGGCGTTATCGCCGCCCTGGGCCTTGCTTTTCTGATCATTCCGTTGATGGAGATCTACAAGGCGATCATGCGCGCAGTGGAGAAGGAGTAGGTCGAAAGGTCAACCTTCCCACCGGCCCGACCGCCTGCGGGGTTTCTTCTTCGCTGGTCCTCGCGCTTCGCGCTGCGGGATCGCTCAGAAGAAACCCCTCCCGGCGGGCGGGCCTTCGGATAACCTCTCGGGACCATTGGCTAAGGGAAAGTATGTGAGTCGGTCGAGCGTTTGCTCGACCGACTCTTTTTTGTGGGTAAAATACCTGCTCAGTTGTGATTTGTGGTGCTGGGAGGCGCTTGTGGGCAAGGCGAAGGCTAAGGCGAAGAAAAAGACGACGGGGGCGCGGGCTAAGCGCGATCGTC
This sequence comes from uncultured Collinsella sp., assembly GCA_900542335.1. Classification (GTDB taxonomy): domain Bacteria; phylum Actinomycetota; class Coriobacteriia; order Coriobacteriales; family Coriobacteriaceae; genus Collinsella. The sequence goes on along the minus strand of UQNG01000022.1, from coordinate 8,244 downwards.
GTCGGAAGCTTGCGACCGAAGCTCCCGCGTCCGCCGAGGAGCTGCTGGCAAGCGTGCCGGGACTCGATGCGCTGCAGGATGTTCCGGCGTTCGACGATCTGCCGGTCGATGATGCTCAGCGGGCTGCCTTCGATGATTTTTGTGCTCGGGCCGAGGAGCCCGAGCAGATGCAGCTTGGTGCCGTGGTGCGCCTGGATCGTGGGTTTCCGCTGGTGGCGACTGCCGATGACACCTTTCGTGCCGAGCATGCCGTGGGGTTTGCCAAGTCGCGTGGCGAGGACGAGGTTCTGCTGCCCGCCGTGGGCGACCGCGTGGCGGTGCGTCGTGCGCCCGGGCACGACATGGGCGTGATCGAGTGCGTGCTGCCACGCCGCACGAGTTTTGAGCGCTGGCGCGGACGCGCTCGCGGCGAGCGTCAGGTGCTTTGCTCCAACGTGGATAGCGTGCTGATCGTGCAGGCGCTCGGCGCCGGTGAGGTACTGCTCGACCGCGTGGCGCGCTCGCTGGTGTTGGCACTCGACTGCGATGCCGAGCCGGTGGTGGTACTCACCAAGGCCGACCGCTGCGACGCCGATGAGCTCGAGCGCGATCTGGACCGTGTGCACCGCTTGGTGGGTCCGGACGTGCGCGTAATCGTGACATCTTCTGCCGAGGGTCGTGGCCTGGACGAGGTGCGCGCCTGCGTGCCCGCCGGGAGCTGCGCCATGATCTTGGGTGAATCGGGTGCTGGCAAGTCGACGCTGCTCAACGCGCTGCTGGGTCACGATACATTGGCGACCGGCGGCGTGCGTGAGCGCGATGACCAGGGTCGTCACACCACGGTCGCGCGCGTGATGGTGGCATTGCCGGGCGACGCCGGTGTGATCGCCGATGCACCGGGTCTGCGCAGTTTGCCGCTCGTGGGGCATGAGCGGGGCTTGGCGCGCGCGTTTCCCGAGATCGTCGAGGCGTCGCGTGCGTGCCGGTTTGGCGACTGCACACATACCCACGAACCGGGCTGCGCCGTTCGCGAGGCCGAGGGTGCCGGGCAAATCGACAGCCTGCGCTTGGAGACGTTCCAAAACCTGGCGTCATCCATGCGTGTGAGTGCTCAGATGCTCGATCCCGATGTCCATCTGTAATTGAATCTACCTATGACAGCCGTCTCCCAACGGTACGGGAGGCGGCTTTTTTGCTGTCGATGCACCCTTAAACGTGCGTTTTGCCGACGTGCTGACCAAAACCTTGCCACGAGCTTGACGGGCCGGTCAGCTTTTGGTCGGCAATTGGTTTGACACTCAAAACCAAGATCGCGATCGCACCGTTTTGCTGCTTGCCCGCTCGGACAATGGTGCTACGGGCATCCGCCCGGTGCTACCTTGAGAGGAGCGGCCGTGAACAAGAGCAAGCGCATCGCCATCAGTCTAATCGCGGGTGTGCTCGCCGCGCTGCTCTGCATGGTCTACGCATCGTCGATTCGCTCGCAGGCTGAGCAGGTCCAGGCCGAGACGCTGGCCAAGTATGGCGGCGATCGCGTCGAGGTGTGCGTCGCGGTGCGTGATATCGATGTGGGCGAGACGCTCGACGAGACCAATGTCATAACCCAGGAATGGCTGGCGAGCCTGTTGCCGCGCGATGCGGCGACCGAACTGCGCCAGGTGCGCGGCGACGTGACGACCTCGCGCATCCCTAAAAATGCCGTGATTTGCGATGTCTACACCAAGGCCGAAACCCACACGCTCGAGGTGCCCAAAGGCAAGGTCGCCGTTTCGGTGGCGGTCGATGCCGAGCATTCGGTCGGGGGCGCCACGGGCGTGGGCAGCTACGTGGACGTGTACGTGCAAAAAGACGGCGTAACCGATCGGCTGTGCGGCGCGCACGTGATCGATACCAGTGAGGATTCCGGTGCCACGCGCGAGGGCAAGATCGAATGGGTGACGCTGGCGGCTGACCCCGAAGACGTCAAGGAACTGCTGGGGGCATCGGGCAAGGGAACGGTCAGCTTGACGATTCCCGCCACGGCGCGCGGCAAAAAGAGCGGAGGCGACGAGTGATGAAAGCGATCTGGCTTGCATGCTGCGCGTGCGGTGATTACGGATTGCTGCAGCGGGAAGTCGAGGGCCGCGATGCGGGCGCGCAAGTGCTTCGCGTGGGCGACCTGGATGGGCTGGTGTCCATGGCACGGGCGTTTCCGTCGCGTCGCGGGGCGGCGATTATCGCGGCAGCCCTGTTCGATGCCGAAGACGTGCGAAAGACCGTTGCGCGCCTGACGGCCGAGGGCCGCGTGAGCCGCGTGGTCGTACTGATAGAGACGCTCGATCCTTCGGATATCGAGGGGCTGTTTCGCGCAGGGGCGACCGAGGTTATCGCTGCGCGTAGCATATGCGGCAACGGGCGCGCGGGCGAGGGAACGGTTGACTACGACCGGTGTCTGACGATTGAGCCCGATGCTTTTGTTGATAGGGAACCCGGGGCGCCTCGCGCTACAAGAGGCCCGCGTGTTGATGATTATGGAAAAGCGGAAGCCGAGCATGGTCGGTGTCCCCGGGATCCCCTTGCATACGATGAAGTCGGAGAGCCGGTGCCGTATGGCGAGGATCTTTTAGATGCTGATATGGGATACGTGCATGGCGTGAGCCTGGTCGATGAGCTCGACGAGGTGGAGGGGCTTGCCGAGAGCGACAGCGTGCGTGTCGATGCGACCGTGAAGTCTCCAGACTCGGTCCCGCAGACCGAGCAACCTGCCATGCCGGCTTGGGCGCAGCATATGAGCGCTGCCGGGGAGACGGGGACGTTGCCGTCCGTGCCTACGGCACCGCCCCCCGCCGCGCCGGCGGGTGCCGCCGCTCCGTCGCATCGAGCTCCGGTTGTCTGCGCCGTCTCGGGTTCGGGCGGTTGCGGCAAGTCGACGATCGTCGCCGCCATGTCGCACGCGGCGTCGCTGCTGGGCCTGCGTGCTGCCGTGCTCGACTTGGACCTGATGTTTGGAAACCTCTACGACCTGTTGGGCGCCGATGCCCCGCATGACATGGCGACGCTTATCGAGCCATCGGCTGCGGGCGCACTCGCCGAATCGGACATCGTGGCCGCCTCGATGCGCGTGGCCCCGGGCGTCACGCTTTGGGGTCCGGTCGCCGCGCCCGAACAGGCCGAGCTCATGGCGCGTCCGGTGGAGCTGTTGCTCGATGTCTTGCGCCACGAATCCGACGTGGTGCTTGTCGACACCTCGGTCTTTTGGGGCGACGCCGTGGCGGCCGCGGTGGCGGCGAGCGACCGCTGCCTGGTCGTGGGCGATCCATCGGTGTCGTCTGCGACGTCCGCGGCACGCGTCATCGAGTTGGCGAGCCGTGTGGGCGTGCCGCGTACGCGCATGAGCGCCGTATTCAACCGGTTTGGCGCGCGCGGCGCCGACGAGGATGTCGCCATGCGCTTTGAGATTGCCTGCGCGTTGAGCTCCAAGATTCGCATCGCCGACGGCGGGCAGGACTTGACGGCGCTCATGGCATTCGGCCGTGCTGACGAGGCGGTGGGCCAGACCAGCGCTTTTGCCACCAGCGTGCGCGAAGCCACGCGCGAGATGCTCGTGGAGCTGGGCTGCGCCGTCGGTCCCTGGAGTGACATGGTCACCGACCGCGCGACGCGCACCGAGCGCCCACGTATCCGTCTTCCCTGGTCGCGCGAGGGTGATTCGCGATGAGCTTGCAAACAAGGATTAAGGAAGCCGGTGCGGCCGCGGCGGCGGCGCCTGTTGATGCGGGGCGCCACCGTGCCGTCAAGCGCCGCACCAAGCGCGCCGTGATGGACCGCATGGGCTATGACGAGGTGGCGCGTATCAGCGCATACATCGATCCGGCGCGCGCCCGCTCGGAATTGCGTCCTGCGGTGGAGGCGGCGCTCAACGTGGAGGAGCCGGGCGACCTGGCGACGCCCGAGCGCGAGACCATCATCGACGAGATCTTGGACGACGTGGTGGGCCTGGGCCCGCTGCAGCCGCTCATCGAGGACGACACCGTCACCGAGATCATGGTCAACGGTTGCCGCTCGGCTTTCTTTGAACGCGGCGGCGTCTTATATCCCATCGAGCATGCATTTGAGGATGACGAGCAGATCCGCGTGCTCATCGACCGCATCATCTCGCCGCTGGGCAGGCGCATCGACGAGCGCAGCCCCATTGTCAACGCCCGCCTCAAGACGGGCTATCGCGTCAACGCGGTGATCCCGCCCGTGGCGATTGATGGGCCAATCCTCACCATCCGCAAGTTTTCAGATCGCATCTGTTCGTTGGACGAGCTTGTGGGCCTGGGGTCGCTGCCGCTTTGGTATGCGCAACTGCTGTCGTGTGCGGTGTCGCTGCGTCAAGATCTGGCGGTTGCGGGTGGCACGGGATCGGGCAAGACCACGCTGCTCAACGCGCTGTCGTGCGAGATATCCACCGGCGAGCGCATCGTGACGATCGAGGACTCCGCCGAGCTCAAGTTTGCGCATCACCCGCATGTGGTTCGCCTGGAGGCGCGCGAGGCTTCAATTGAGGGCGAGGGCGCGGTGACAATCCGCGATCTGGTGACCAACGCCCTGCGCATGCGTCCCGACCGTATTGTGGTGGGTGAGGTGCGCGGTGCGGAATGTTGCGACATGCTGCAGGCCATGAACACCGGGCACGACGGATCGCTCACCACGCTTCATGCGGGCACCGAGCAGGAGACCGTGGTGCGTTTGACGCTGCTTGCGCGCTATGGCATCGATCTGCCGAGCGAGCTTATCGAGGAGCAGATTGCCATGGCGCTCGACGGCATCGTGATGTCCGAGCGCCATGCGGACGGCAGGCGTTTCGTGTCCTCCTATTCGGGGGTGCGACGCGGCGCGTCGGGCGGCGTGGAGCTTGAGCGCTACGTGACGTTCGATGCCGCCACACGCGCCTGGACGCTCGATCGCGAGCCTCCGTTTATCGCGGAGGGCCTGCGCTCGGGAACGCTCACACAAGAGGAGGTGGACGAATGGAGATCGTTGTGCCCCTCGTCGTAGGGGGCTTGACAGGGCTTTCGGCCGCGGTGGCGTGCGGGGCGGAGCCTCGTGTGTCGCGCGTGCCGCCGGCGGAGCTGGTCAGCCATGTGCTTGAGTCGGTTGCCGAGAAGCTGCCGCGCGAGTTGGTAGAAAACGACCTGCTAAAAAAGATCGCCCGCTCCTGGGCGGCGCTGGTTCCAACACATCGCCTTGGCCTTGTCATCGAGGATGACGAGGCGCGACTGGCATGCTTGCTGCTGTCGAGTGGTGTCTGCGGCATTGCCCTGACTGTCGTATCGCTGTCGCCCATCGGCTTTGTCCTGGGGCTGCTCGCACCGTTTGGCGTAGGTGCCGCTCGCGACACCTTCGACCGTCGCCGCGAGCAACACGATGTGGAAGAAGCCATGCCCGAGGCCTTTACGGCGCTCTCTATGTCGCTCGCCTCGGGTCATTCGTTGGCCCAGGGCATGAGGTTTGTGGGAACTCACGCGCAAGAGCCGGTGCATACCGAGTTTTTGCGCGTGGCGACGGCGATCGACTGCGGTGTCTCGGCGACTGATGCGTTGGATGACCTACTCGACCGTATCGATGCCCCCGGCCTTTCGCTTGTCACCTTGGCGCTCAAGGTGTCGCAGCGAACCGGTGCCCCGCTTGCCGACCTGTTGTCCGAGGCGTCGAGCATGGTGGGGGAGCGCATTGAGCTCAAGCGCCGCTTGGACGTCAAGACATCGCAGGCTCGTATGTCGGCACACATGGTCTCGGCGATGCCGGCGGGTATGTGCGCGGTGCTGGCGCTGCTTTCGGCCGACTTTCGCCGCGGCCTTGCAACGCCGGCGGGTGCCGGTGCCGTGGTACTGGGACTTGCCCTCAACGTCGTCGCCCTGGTGGTCATCCGACGCATTATGCGGGTGGAGCTATGAGCGCCCTGGTCGGGGTCGCGGCATGCCTGTGCGCGCTCAGCGTGTTTATCGTGACAGGCCTCAATCGTGCGGACGCATGCAAGATCGCCCAGGTCTGCAAACGCGAGGCGCTGCTGGTTGTTGCGGCTGCCCGATCGGTGACCGATGTCCTGGTAGCACGGTTGAGGGGCATGCTCGGCACGGGTGCTACGGCGCAGGTGTCGCTCGGCGAGGTGTCCGAGATGATCGACGTGGTGCGTCTGGGGCTTTCGGCCGGCCTTTCGTTCGATGCGGCGCTTGAGGTTTTTTGCGCCAATCGCCGATCGACGTTGGCGCTCCGCCTTGAGCGAGCCTGCATGGCATGGCGGGTGGGCGTAGGGACGCGAGAGGATGAGCTTCTGGCGGCCGCGCGCGACCTGGATGTGCGGGCGCTCGAGACCTTTGCCATCACAGCGGGGCAGGCGCTTGCTCTCGGTGCCCCGCTTGCCGAGACGCTGGCGGCCCAAAGTCGCGAGATTCGCGCGGCCCATCGCGCCGCGGTCGAGCGCGAGATTGAGCGTGCGCCGGTCAAGCTGCTGATTCCCACCGGCACGCTCATCTTGCCGGCGTTGCTTCTGTCCATATTGGGCCCGCTGCTGGGAGCAGGCGGGATGATGTAGGGAGGAATACATGAATACGATGACTGACGTTGTTGGCAAGGTCTGGAGCTTGGCGTTTTGCCAGCCAATTCACGCTCGCCAGCGTGCCGAAGAACTGCTGCGGGAGGAGAGCGCGCAGGGCACCACCGAGTACGCCATCCTAGTCGGTGTGCTCGTGGTGATTGCCATCATTGCCATCGTCGCATTTAAGGGCAAGGTCCAAGATTTATGGAGCGCTATCAGCGAGGGCATCAACAGCCTGTAGAGGGCGCCCGTCCCGTCGGCGCGTTGCTGGTGCTCGCCTGTGCGGTCGTGGCGGTGGCAGTGGCGGTTTGGGGGCTTAACGCAGCACGGCAACAACGTTTAGGGGCTGCCGCGGATGCGGGATCGGGTTCGGCTGCGGCGTCTCAAATAGACGATGCGCGAGACGCGGACGATGCGAATGCCGCCGTCACGGCGCAAACGTTCTTGCAAGCACTCGACGAGCGAGCAGACGCTGCAACGGGTTCATCTGCAAACAATGCCGTCGCTGTTCGTCTCGCATGGTCCGAGTGCCGACCGATGACCGAGGCGGCGGCGGATATGCTGCGTGCCTATCGCGAGGTGCCCACGGCGCAACTTGCTCTGAGCGGCTATCTCGACATCAAGGGCAACGTGTGGGGCGCCATCGTGCGTGACGGACGCGGCTGGGTCGATATGGTGACGGTTGCCGCGGATGCTGGTGATACTTCGTGTTGCCTGCGTGTGGTCCGCCTGACCCCGCAGACAACGAACTCAAAGGAGGGGTCGTGAAATGCATTATGTCCTGCGCGAGGAATCTGCCCAGGCAACGGTCGAATACGCCATCGTCACGGTGGCACTGCTTTCCATCGTGCTGGCGATCGCAGGGCTTTGGCGTGCCGGTGCCGATGGGCGCTTGGCGGCGCTGGTCGAGCGGACGGCATCTCACGGCGTCACCTCGACATCGGTTGTCGACGCTGCTGCGGGTGCTAAGGACATCGTGCTGTATTGATGTTGCGCGCGAGGACCGGGCTCAGTCTACGGTCGAGGCGGCATTCCTACTGCCGACGTTTCTGACGCTCGTCCTGTTGGCGCTGCAGCCGGTGTGCCTGCTCTATACACGCGCGGTCATGGAGTCTGCCGCCGCCGAGACCGCGCGGCTCATGACCACGACGACGATGGGGGATGACGAGGATATTAAGGAGTTTGCCCGCCGCCGTCTTGCCGCGGTTCCCGACGTTTCGATTTTCCATGCCGGCGGGCCCCTGTCGTGGGATATCGAGCTTGGTCGGGCCGATGCGGGCGGCGTCTCGTCCGTTTCCGTTACCGGCGAGGTTAAACCGCTACCCGTGATCGGTGCGTTTGCGCAGGCTATGGGTAGCGCAGGCCAAAACGGCTATGTCGAGCTTAAGGTCGACGTCTCGTATCGATCGCGTCCCGAGTGGCTGGAGGGAGATTATGATTCATGGATTGCTGCATGGGATTAAGCGCTGCCTGTTGAAGGTGACGAGGGGGCTTGCGGGCCGTTGCCGACCGCGTGCTCGCTGCAAGCGAGGCGGCTTTATGGGTCGAGCCGGGATCGACCTGTTTATCGAAGACGGTGCCTATACCACGCTCTCCTCTGCGGTGGTCATCTTGGTGGTGCTCACGTTGCTGTTTTCGTCGACGGCGGCGATATGGAGCATGTCGCGCGCGGGGGACACCCAGGTGGCTGCCGATAGCGGCGC
>UQNG01000021.1:0-30643 GCA_900542335.1 uncultured Collinsella sp. | reverse complement strand
CGATGGACTGTGTGTTTGCCGCGGCTGGAGGGCGTGCTCGCCTACGAGTCCGAGGCGCTCGCGCCCTTCGCGCCGCGCTACCTGGAGTTTGCGTTCAACGAGCTCCAGGTCGAGTATGCCGGCTGGCCGCTCGGCGGGCGCATCGACCGCGTGGATGTGGACGCCGAGAACCGCGCTGTGGTGATTGACTACAAGCATCGTTCGGGTGTCGAGGAGTTTAAGCTCGCCGACCCCACGGTGCGCGACGAGGAGTCGGGCGAGGCCCCCATCGACGATCCGCGCTGGCTGCCACCCCATACCCAGACACTCATCTACGCGCAGGCCATGCGCCGGGCGCTGGGTCTAGATGCCCGTGCGGCGCTCTATTTTTCGACCAAGGGCGGCAAGCCCGCACTGCGTGGTGCGGCGAGCGCCGAGTTGCTCGAGGAAGAGCGCGGCGACGGCCGCATTCCGGGCCTTAAGAAGGGCTTTCCGGGCGAGGGCGGCAACATGGACTTCGATGCGCTGCTCGACCGCGTGGAGGCCGGCATCGCCGAGCGCTTGCGCGAACTCGAGGCGGGCATCGTCGCCGCTGTCGACCCGACGTCGGCGCAAGCCGCGCATGCGCGCTGCTCGTATAACCACGAAGGAACGTTTGTAAGGAGGGACGTGTAGACCATGGATCTTTCGACCTTGATGCCGCAACAGCTGCAAGTCGTCAAAACGCTCGACCGCCCGCTGTTTGTCTCGGCAGGTGCCGGCTCGGGCAAGACCTTTACCCTCACGCGCCGCATCGTCTATGCGCTCTCGCCCGAATCCGGTCCGTTTGTCGAGCATCTGGACCAGGTGCTCGCCATTACCTTTACCAAAGACGCCGCGGCCGAGATTCGCGACCGCGTGCGCCGTGCGCTTATCGAAGAGGGTATGGACGAGGAGGCCCTGACCGTCGACGACGCTTGGATCTCGACCATTCACGGCATGTGCTCGCGTATCCTGCGCGCGCATGCGCTGGAGCTGGGCATCGACCCCGAGTTCACGGTGCTTACCGATACCGATGAGCTTATGGATCAGGCTGTCGAGCATGTGCTGGGGCGCGCGACGGCGCCCGATGCCGCGCCCGAGCTCGCCACTTCGCTTAAGGCCCTCTACGCCTGGTATCCCATGGCGGGCGAGGGCGGGACGTTTGGCGCCGGTACCACCATCAAAGGCCTGGTGCGCGACTTGCTGGAGCTATCGAGCCAGCTTCCGGGCGGCATGGACGATGTGTGCGTGGCGCGCGGCCAGGCCGACACCTCGGCGCTTGCCGATGCCTATCGTGCGGCGCTGGGCGCAAGCAAGGCCACGACCGAGAAAGCGCAGGTGGCACTCGACGCCATCGACGCGTTTGAGGCGAGCGGCAAAACCATGGGGGATGCGGCGCGACTCATGATGTCGTGCAGTATGCCTCGAGCGAGCAAGGCGTTTCCTAAGGAGCAGGTGGAGCTACTCAAGGCCGAGGCCGCCGATGCGTTTATCAATATCGTGCTTGCCTGCGGCGGCCCGGCGCTCGATGCGCTGGTGGGGCTTGCCCGTGCCGTAGAGGCGGAGTACCGTGCGCTCAAGGCCGACCAGTCCGCGCTCGATAACAATGACCTGCTGCGCATGGCGTACGAGGCGCTGCGCGACTACCCGGCTATTCGAGCTGCCTATGAGGGCCGCTTTAAGATGGTCATGATCGACGAGTTCCAAGATACCGACCAGATGCAGGTCGATCTGATTCGCTATTTGACGGGTGCGGGCGAGCGCGCGCTGTGCACGGTGGGCGATGCGCAGCAGTCGATCTATCGCTTCCGTGGTGCCGAGGTCGAGGTGTTTCGCCGCCAGGAGCGCAAGGTGGGTTCGACGACGGCGTCCGAGACGGTCACCACGTCCGATGCTCCCGCCGGCGAGCTCGTCAAACTCGTGCGCAACTTCCGCAGCCACGACGAGGTGCTGCGCTATGTGGCGCGCGTCTTTGACGGCGACACCGGTGGTTTGATGCAGGGGTTCTTGGATCTTGAACCGAGCGACAAACGCAAGGACATGCTCAAGGCAAAGGCTTCGCGCCGCCAGGCGCTGTTCGTTGCCGGCGGCAGTATGCAGGAGCGCACGCAGGCCAAGGCCCGTGCGATCGCCGAGCGATTCCATGCGCTTGCCGATGCCGGCCAGCCCCAGGGCGGCATGGTGCTGCTGCTGGGTCGCATGACCAACGCCGATGTCTATGCGCAAGCTTTCCGTGACCAAGGGCTCGACTGCGTGATCGCAGGCGGCTCGGTCTTTGCCCAAGCCGCCGAGGTGCAGACGGTGCGCGCCCTGGTGTGCGCGCTCGCCAATCCGGCCGATACGGCGCAGGGTCTTATGCCACTGCTGGCCTCGCCGATGTTTGCACTCGGCGCCCAGGAGTTCCTGGCGCTGGCGACCAAGCTCGACGAGCAGACGGGCGAGACGTCGCGTCGCAACATCGATGCGGGCATCATGAGCGATTCCGATGTGCCGGGCTTGCAGGGCTTGCCGCTCGTAACGCGCGCCCGCGAGGTGCTGCGCTACGCACTGCGTCGCGTGGGGCGTGATTCGTTCGCTGCCATCGCGCGCGACGTGGTCAACGCCTCCGGCTGGTTCGTGCGTCTGGCGCAGCGCGGCCCCGAGGGCAAGGCCATTGCCGCCAACGTGCTCAAGGCGCTCGACGCCGTGGCCGAGGCAGAGGCCGAGCTCGGCAATTCTCCGCGCTCCATCGCGCTCGCCTTCGACCGCTTCTTGGCGGGCAAGGAGGCCCCGGGCGCCCTCAACGAGGAGGGCGACGGCGCGGTGCGCATCATGACCGTGCATGCGTCCAAGGGCCTGGAGTATCCGGTCGTGGCGGTTGCCGAGTGTTTTGGCGTGCGCAAATCGTCCGGTGCGGCACAGATGGGTCGCGTCGAGGGCGGAGCGCAAGTCGTGGCGCTGCCGGCGCGCTTCGATGGCGTTAAGCTTGCCGACGGAACCTTCGTGAAGGGCGATGACGTCAAAAAGCAGTTTGAACACGCGTTTAAGGGCAAGGGTACGTCGCTGTGGCTGCCGCCGGAGCTCATGGAGGACGTGTGCGCGACGGGCTCTCCCGCCGAGGCATTTGCTCGCCTGCGCAACGACGACCTGCAGCTTTCGCTCGAGGAGCGGGCCCGCTTGCTCTATGTTGCCATGACGCGAGCGGGCGAGCTGGTGATCTTGGCGATGGATGCCGGTGTGAGCCGCGGCAAGGTGATGGCGCCGACCTTCGATGTCGAGACGGATCTGACCTACGACGTGCTGCGCCGCATCCTGCCGACCGATAGTCTGGACATGCCGCAGCTCGATAGCGACCGTCTGGTGTTCGACAACTCCCAGCCGGGCGACTACGAGCTCATCTCGCTGGCGGACTTTACGTTTGGTGAGCAGGCGTTTGAGGCTAACGCTTCGCTGGATGCCGAGGGCAGGCTCGTTCGCGGCGATGTCGATGTCGCTGATAATGCTGCGCACTCAACTGTGCCCGGTCCTGCCGACCCCAAGCCCGATGCGTTTGAGCTCGTGTATCCCCAGGCAGTGGGCGTGCGCATGGGCATCTGTCCGTTCCCGGTGCGTGACTCGTATAGCTACTCGTCAATTGCCGTGGCGCTGCATGCCGAGTCCGAGGACCGTGCCGCCGAGGCGCTTGTTCCCATGGACGAGTCCGGCGATGATGCGGAGTCGGATGGCTCGGAGATGGCCGATGCGGACGTGGCTGCTGTCGAGCCCGCCGGCAACCCCATGGCGCTGGGCTCGGCCTTCCACGCCGCTTGCCAGTGGCTCATCGAGATGGGTGCCGATGCGCTGCCCGTTGAGCGTGCCGACGCCCTGGCTCGCTTGTGGCGCCTGACGCCGGAACAGCGCGAGCGCTTCGATGTCGCTCTGGATCGCTGGCTCAAGTCGTCGGTTCGTGCCGAGCTGCTCGCGTGGCCGTGCATCCGTGCCGAGGTGCCGTTCTTCTCGCTGGGCTGCGAGGACGAGGATATCGCCCGCTACGGCGCCTATGCCGAGGGCGCCATCGATGCCTTGGCAACCGACCCGGCGGATCCGTCGCGCGCACTGGTCATCGACTACAAGACGGGTGGCACGCCGGATGAGACGCCGGAGCAGCTGCTCGAGAAACACGCCTTGCAGGCGCGCGTTTACGCCGACGTTCTGCACAAGGCGGGCTTTGAGGTCGTGACCGTCAAGTTCGTTCGCGTGGAGCGGGCGAATCCAACCATCTTCGTCAATCCCGCCGAACCTCAAGTGGTCACCTACAACCTCTAGTCCTCAGATAACTTGCGGTGGAATACGGACTGTTTTGGTCAAAAAAGCCGCCAAACAGTCCGCATTTCACCGCAACTGCAAGAGGAGCCGTGTTGGTTTGGCTAGGTTCGGGTGCCGTCCGCGCTGTGCGGTAGAATCGTAACCCTAAGATCACGAACCCGCATCGGAGCTCATTACATGGCATTCGTCCATCTGCACAATCACACTGTTTTCTCCATGCTTGACGGCGCAACCCGTATCCAGGATATGGTCAATCGTGCTGTTGAACTTGGCATGCCCGCCGTGGCCATTACCGACCACGGCTACATGTATGGCGTGCCCGACCTGGCGCTGGCCTGCGACGCCGTCAATCACAACACGCCCGAGTACAAAACCTGGAGCCACGACAAGGCCTTCTTGGAAAAGGACCGCCGCGACGAGCTGGTGGAGCCCGACCCCGAGGCAAACCCGCGCGAGCATGCCCAGTACGTCAAAGACATGGCCATGTGGGACGAGAAGGGCAACATCGACGAGCTCAAACCGCCCCTGGTCATCAAGCCCATCTTTGGCTGCGAGGTCTACTTTACGCCGGACGAGACCCTTGCCCGCGACCACAAGCCCGAGCTCTACCACATGATCCTTCTGGCCAAGGATCAGGAGGGCTACGTCAACCTAATGCAGACGGTCTCCGAGGCCGCCGTGCAGGGCTTTTACTACAAGCCGCGCGTGACGCTCGACAACCTGCGCCGCCACGCCAAGGGTATGATCTGCACGAGCGCCTGCATCGCGGGCATCATCCCCAAATACATCGACCGCGGTGACATGGAGGGCGCCATCAAGTGGGCCGAGACCTTCCGTGATACCTTCGAGCCCGGCGACTTCTATATCGAGATCCAGGAACACGGCATCACCACCGACAACGGCCTGACCGACGAGCAGATGGACCGCACGCTCATCGACATCGCCAAGCAGGTGGGCGTCAAGGTTATCGCTACCAACGACTTCCACTACCTGCGCCGCGAGGACGCGCCCGTGCAGGACGTCATCATGTGCATCGGCATGAACGCCAAGGTTGACGACCCCAACCGCATGCGCATGACCGGCTCGGAGTTTTACATGAAGACCGAGGAGGAGATGCGGGCGATGTTCCCGTATTGCCCCGAGGCCTGCGACAACACGCTCGAGATCGCCGACAAGTGCTACGTTGAGCTGGACTGGGACTCCATCATCCTGCCGCGCTTCCCGTTGCTCGACCCCGGCGAGACGCACGAGAGCCAGTTCCGCCGCGAGTGCGAGAAGGGCCTGCGCCAGCACTACGGCGACGACTGGGCCACGCGCGAGATCGGTGGCGTCAACATCAAAGAACGCTTTGAGTACGAATACAAGGTCATCTGCGACAAGGGCTTTGCTGCCTACTTTTTGATCGTTGCCGAGTACGTGCAATGGGCCAAGGACAACGGCATCGGCGTCGGCCCCGGCCGTGGCTCGGCCGCCGGCGCTATCGTCGCCTACGCCATGAACATCACCGCGTTCGACCCGCTCGAGAACGGCCTGATGTTCGAGAGGTTCCTGTCCCCGCAGCGTACCGAGATGCCCGATATCGATATGGACTTCGACGATGAGCGGCGCCTCGAGGTCGTGGAGCACGTTCGCCAGCTCTACGGCCCCGAGAAGGTCACCCACGTCATCACCTACTCGACCATTAAGGCCAAGCAGGCCATCAACGACGCCGCGCGCGTGCTGGACTATCCGGTCTACATGGGCCAGCGCCTGTCCAAGATGGTCTCGAGCGACCCCAAGGTCAAGCTCAAGCAGGTGCTCGAAAAGCAACCCGGCAAAGAGGATCTGTTTAACCCCGACTTTGCCGAGGCCTATAAAAAGGACGACGACGCCCGCCGCATCATCGACACGGCGCTCTCGATTGAGGGCCTCACCCGTGGCGAGGGCGTGCACGCGTGCGCCGTTCTGATCTGCCGCGACCCCGTCAACGAGCACGTGCCCACCAAGCTCGACACCAAGGGCGGCGTCGAGATTACCCAGTACGAGGGCCATACCGTTGCCGACATGGGCCTGCTCAAGATGGACTTCCTGGGCCTGCGCACGCTGACGGTTATCTCCAAGGCCAAGGCAAACATCAAAAAGAACTTCGGCATCGACATCAAAGAGGAAGAGATTCCCTTTGACGATCCCGAGATCTTTAAGCTTATGGGTTCCGGCCACACCGCCGGCGTCTTCCAGGTCGAGTCCGCCGGCATGACGGCCACGATCAAGAACATGAAACCCACCGAGTACAAGCACGTCGTGGCATTGATCGCTCTATACCGCCCGGGCCCGCTGGGCGCCGGCATGGTCTCGTCCTACATCAACCGTATGAACGGCAAGGAGCCGGCCGTCTCCTACGACGATCGCCTGGACGACATCCTGGGTGAAACCTACGGCACCATGGTCTACCAGGAGCAGGTTATGCTCATCTCCGTCGAGATGTGCGGCTTCTCCAAGGGCGAATCGGACTCGCGTATCCGTAAGCCCGTGGCTAAGAAAAAGATCAAGCTGCTCACCTCGACGGTGCTCCACTGGGAGGATGGCTCGGACGAGACCACCTACGACCACTGGATGAACGGCGCTATCAAGAACAACTACACGCGCGAGGTCGCCCAGAAGATTTGGGACGATGTTCTCGAGTTCGCGTCCTACGCCTTTAACAAGTCGCACTCCGCCGGCTACGCCATCCTGGTTATGCAGACGGCGTGGCTCAAGGCGCACTATCCGCACGAGTACATGGCGGCCGTTCTGACGTCCTATACGGGCAAGACCGACAAGATCGTTCACTACGTCTCGGCGTGCCGTCATGATGGCATCCCCGTGCTGTCGCCAGATGTCAACGAGTCGGGTACCGAGTTCACGGCTACCAAGGAGGGCGTGCGCTTTGGTCTGGCCGGCATCCGCGGCGTGGGCACTGGCGTGGCGCAGGCGATTATCGCCGAGCGCGAGGCGGGCGGCCCGTTTAAGACACTGCACGACTTTGTCGAGCGCGTGGACTCGAGCCAGGCTAACCGTCGCGTGATCGAATCGCTCATCAAGGCAGGTGCTTTCGACTCCACGGGGTATCCGCGTCGTCAGATGATGCACTTTGTGGATAAGAACAACCCCGAGAACATCATCGATGCCGCGGTAAAGCGCCAGAAAGATCGCGCGAGTGGCCAGACGTCGTTCTTCGATATGTTTGGCGACGTTGAGGGCTCGGGCTTTGAGGTGAGCGTGCCCGATCCGGACGGCCAGGAGTGGGACCGTCACCTTAAGCTGAGCCAGGAGAAGGAGGTTCTGGGCATCTATGTCTCGGACCACCCGTTGCGCCCGTTTGAGTATGCACTAGCCAAGGCACGCGACTTCTCGTTCTCGCAGATCGATACCGGCTACGAGGTGCAAAACCCCACGGGCGGTACCATCAACCAGGAGATTCCCGAGGGCAAGGCGCTGTGGTGGGCCGGCATGGTTTCGAGCGTGTCCAAGCGCGTGACCAAAAACGGCGACCCCATGGGTATTGTGCAGCTCGAGGACATGGAAGGCGAGGCCACGGTCGTGGTGTTCCCCAAGACCTACAAAGAGGCCGAGGGATACCTGTACGGCGAGGTCGATCCCGAGACCGGTGCGCAGCTGTCTGATGCGTTTGTTCGCATTAAGGGCAAGCTCGAGCGTTCGGACCGCGGCGACCAGATCATCGCGCAGGAGATCGTGCCGCTTGAGCTTAACGAGGAGAACAACAAGCCCAAGGTGTTTGAGGTCATGGTGCCCAACAGCCGCTTTAGCCAGGGCAATATGGCGCGTCTTGCCACGGTGCTTACCGCCAACCCGGGCGGCGACCGCGTGGAGATCTTTATCGAGCAGGTGGACGGGCGCGTACTGCGTGCCGAGGTGCCGGCCAAGGTCAACGCACGCTCGATTCCGCTGCTGGCAGAGGCCAAGGCCATCGTCGGCAACCAAGGCCGCGTGACGGTGATCTAGGGACGGCGTTGCTGGTCCGCGCGAGATTGGAGGAAGTGATGGAGCAGGGGACGTTTGCGCAGGCGCTTCGTAAGGAGGCGGCGCTCAGCAGTACCTTTATGAAGGGGCGCTCGCTCATGCTCAACGGCGCCGTGCTGTCGTTTGAGGACTCCGGCTCGCGCTTCTCCAAAAATGTGACTATTGAGGGCACGGTGCGCGGCTCGCGCGGCGACCTGTACAAGACGCACGTGGCGCTCGACATGGACGAGCACGAGGTTGTCGACTACGACTGCGATTGCCCCGCCGCCTTCCGCTATTCCGGCATGTGCAAGCACGCTATCGCCACGGCGCTGGCGTATCTGGATGCCAGTGGCGCCGAGCCCGTCGAGGGCTTGCGTACGCCGGTCCGCACGTTTACGGCACCGCCCGCACAGTCAAAGCAGCCCACACACCCCGCGCCCACCGCATCTGCGGTCAACCCCAATTTTCCCTTCCCGGCACCCGTCCCCACGAGCCCGAGCCTTGTGGCGGCGCTTTCCGATCTTTCGGACGCGCGCATGGACGAGCTCGTGGCTATGCGTCGCAAGTTCGCCAGCACCATTGACCCCGATGCGCCCAAGGCAGTGCTGGAGCCCTCGCTGGTGCCGTACTACAATCCGCTGTTTGCCGATCGTTTTAACTGGGCACTCGAGTTTCGCATTCGCTGCGGTTCGGTGTCCTACGTGGTTAAGGATATCGACGGCATGGCCGATGCCTATGTGCGCGGCGGTACGTTCTCCTATGGCAAGAAGCTTACGTTTGTCCATGTGCCCGAGGCATTCGATGACGTGTCGACAAAGCTGCTTGACTTTGTTGCAATGACGGTCGCCTACCTAGGTGATATTACGAGCTCGCGCTCGGCATCGTACGACTTTGCCCGCAGCGGCTTTGTCGCCGAGCGTCAGTTGCCGGTATCCGAGTATTCCGTCGTGTCCGTGCTGGACCTGCTGCGTGGCAGGACCCTGTCCTTTGAGCCTGCTTGGTCGCGGGGGACGACGACGCATCGCGCCTACGAGGTGGCGGTCGAGCCGTCGCCGCAGGGGGAGGGCGAAGTCCCGGCCAAGCGCCCGCCGCTCCTTGCCGCCAAGATTGCACCGGCGGCGGGAGGCAGCTACGACTTGCGTCTGCCGGCCGATACGTATTGCTTTGTCGCTGGTGACGCAGCCTATCTGGTCGATACGCGCCGCGCACGCCGTAGCGACACGGCGTTTGCCCAGCATGCGGCACCGTTCCTATCGCACTTGTTGCCCTGCCGCACGCCGGTCCATATCGCCGCCGACCAGGTGGGCGAGTTCTGCCGCATGGCGCTGCCTATCTTGCGCGACTACACCGACCTGACCGCTCCCGCCGCGCTCGACGCCGTGGCGCCCGAGCCGAGCTTTGCCATGGCGATCGGCGTCGACGATGGTCTTGTGACCTGCAAGATTACGGTGACCTACGGCGATTGGTCGGCAGATCTCTTTAGTCTTGGTGCTCCGGGCAGTCCCTTCGAAGAACAACGCCCCGGCGTTCCGCCCCGCGATACGGTGGCGGAGTTTCGCGTTATGGACACGGCTGCCCTGTACTTCGATTTCTACGAGGGCGGCCTGGCATTTGAGGAGCGCGATGACGCCCGCCTGTTCCACTTGCTGACCGAGGGCCTGTCTGCCCTGTCCGAACTGGGCGAGATCATGCTCAGCGATCGCCTGTGCCAGATCTCGGTCCGTCCTGCGCCCAAGCTTTCGGTGCGTGCGACCGTCAAGAGCAACTTGCTCGACGTCGAGCTGGGTGCGAGCGGGCTTTCAGCGGCTGACCTTGCCATCTATCTCGATTCGTATAAGCGCCACCAGACGTTTGCGCGCCTTACGTCCGGCGACATCGTTCGCCTGGACGAGGGCGCTCGTGCCGCGTTTGGTCTTGCCGAGGACCTGGGCGTCGATGCCGTCGACCTGCTCGACGGCGTGTCGCTTCCCGCCTCGAGCACCCTTTTTGTCGACAGCATGCTCGCGCGCACGCCGGCGCTCGAGGCCGATCGCGACGCCGCGTTCCGCCGCACCGTCGAGCGTCTGGACACGCTCGGCAAGATGGACTTTACGGTGCCCGCCTCGCTCAAGGCTACGCTGCGTGGCTACCAGGTTGACGGCTATCAGTGGCTCGGCTCGCTTGAGCATTTGGGCCTCGGCGGCATCTTGGCCGACGATATGGGCTTGGGCAAAACGCTGCAGATGATCGCACATATCCTGGCGCGCGTGGAGGCGGGGGATACCAAGCCCACGCTCGTGGTATGCCCCGCGTCGCTCGTGTACAACTGGGCTGCCGAGTTGGAGCGCTTTGCCCCCTCGCTTGATGTGTGCGCCATCGTGGGCGCCAAAGCCCAGCGTCGCGTGCAAATTGCCGGTGCCGCCGAGCACAACGTGGTCGTGACGTCGTATGACCTCATGCGCCGCGACATCGACGAATACATCGAGCAGGACTTTACCCGCGTGGTGCTCGACGAGGCCCAGTACATTAAAAACCCGCTCACCCAGGTGGCGCGCGCCGCCAAGCGCCTGCCGGCCGGCGTGCGCTTTGCCTTGACGGGAACGCCCATCGAAAACCGCCTGTCCGAGCTCTGGAGTATCTTCGACTTTTTGATGCCGGGTCTTCTGGGCACGCGCGACTCATTTGCCAAGCGCTTTGAAAGTCCCGTCGAGCATGCCGAGGGCGACAGCGCCGCTCGTCTGCAGGCGCTCGTGTCGCCGTTTGTGCTGCGTCGCGTCAAGGAAGAGGTGGTGGCCGACCTGCCCGAGAAGATCGAGGATACGGTGATGGCGCAGCTTACCGGCGAGCAGCGCAAGCTCTACCTGGCAAACCAGGACCGCATCGCTCAACAAGTGCAGCACCGCGAGGCGGGGGAGTTTAAGAAAGACAAGCTCAAGGTACTTGCCGAGCTCACCAAGCTGCGTCAGATCTGCTGCGACCCGCATCTGCACTATGCGGACTACAAGGCGGGAAGCGCCAAGCTCGATACATGCATGGAGCTCGTCCACGGCGCGCTCGACGGTGCCCATCGCATCTTGCTGTTCAGCCAATTTACGGGCATGCTCGATATCATCGGCAAGCGCCTGGCCAAGGAGGACATCGCCTTTCTTAAGCTTACGGGCGCATCGTCTAAGGAGAGTCGCGCCAAGATGGTTGCGCAGTTCCAAGCGGGCGAGGTGCCGGTGTTCTTGATTTCGCTCAAGGCGGGCGGCGTGGGCCTTAATTTGACGGCTGCCGACGTGGTCATCCACTACGACCCGTGGTGGAACGTGGCGGCGCAGGATCAGGCGACCGACCGCGCCCACCGCATTGGCCAGCAGCACACCGTGACCGTGTACAAGCTCATTGCCAAGGACACGATCGAGGAGCGCATCATGCAGATGCAGGAGTCCAAGCGCGATCTGGTCAACAGCGTGCTCGGCGGCGACGGCATCTCATCGGCGCTGTTCACGCGCGAGGATGTTCTGGCGCTGCTCGGTGGCGACGGTCGCTAACCCGCTCGGGTGGGGCCGCCAGGGCGGATAGTACGCGCCGCCCCACCGTTCTCGCCCGTTATGTGTTCATTTGCAATGCCATGGATGGCCCGGCGCTCTTTGGGCATAAGAAGGATCAAGTACATTGGCACATCAGCAAAGGAGAACATCATGGCGAAATTCTTTAAGGACTCCGATGGCAAGCTTGTTGCTGCCCTTGGCGACGACGTTGCGACCCCTGCCGGCTGCACGGAGTTGACGGCGAACACCGAGGACGCGGCGCACGAGAAGCATGTGCCCGTTGTCGAGATCGAGCGCGACGGCCACGTCATTCGCGCGCGCGTGGGCTCGACGGAGCACCCCATGCTGCCCGAGCACTACATCGAGTGGATCGCGCTTGAGGCCGAGGGCCGCCTGGAGGTCCATTACCTTGAGCCCGGCATGAAGCCCACGACGTTTTTCGCTGGCGGCTCCAAGACTGGTACCGTCTATGCCTACTGCAACCTGCATGGGCTGTGGTCCGCGACGTTCTAGGAGCGCGCCCCCGCTCGGGGTATCATAGCTAGCATATGCACATGCGAGCGCCGGCTGCATTATGCGGCCGGCGCTTTTACTACGGCAACGACGATTTACGACGGAAAGGCTGGGCCATGAAGCTCGCACTTGCACAGATCGATATGCGCCTGGGTGACATCGAGGGCATTTGCGGCCGCATCGAGGACCAGGCTCGCCTGGCTCATGAGCGCGGCGCGCGCGTGCTGTGCGTTCCGGCCCCGCTCTTTATGGGCGCCATGCCGGGCAGCCTGGTGGGCGCTGCCGATTTTGAGCACGATATGCTGACGGGCTTGACGGGCGTTGCCGAGCGCATCCAAGAGCTCGACATGATCTGCATCGTGCCCTCTGCGGTTTCGTTTGAGGGCCAGCCCCTGCTTGACTATATGATGCTCAAAGACGGTCGCGTGGTGCCCGCGCGCGCAAGCATCGCCCTGCAGCGTGGCGAGAGCAACGACGCGCGTTGGGCACCGCCGGTGTTTGACGTGGACGGCGTGCGCATCGCCGTGGTGTTTGACCTAGATCGCGAGCTCGAGATGCTGCCGACCGGCGTCGACCTCATCGCCTATTTCCAGTTCAACGCGTTTGACATGACCGATCGCGAGACAGCCGCCATTGCCGCCGTGCGCAGCGGTGTCTACCGCAAGATCGCGTCCAAGCGCAGCGTGTGGTTTGCCTGCATGGCGCCGGTCGGTGCCTATGACGAGTCGGTGTATACCGGCGGATCGTTTGTGCTCGACGATTGCGGCCGCGTGGTGGCCCAGGCGCCGTGCTTTGAGGAGAGCCTGCTGGTTCAGGAGATTCAGCGCGGCGTGATGCTCGATGCCCTGGAGGACCACGAGCTGCCCGAGTTTCGTTCCGAGGAGTGGTTGTGGCAGGCGCTGGTGCTCGCTGTGCGCGATAACGCCCGATCCCATGGTACGTCGCGCGCCGTGGTGACGCTCGAGGGCGATCTGCCGTCGTCTTTGCTTGCGGCGCTGGCCGTCGATGCATTGGGCTCGCGCAACGTGATCGGCCTGGTGTTGGACCGCAACCGCATCTTTACGCCGGCGCAGGAAGAGGCCGAGGCCGCCCGCTGCGCCGCCGTTCGCGCGATTGCCGAGCGCCTGCATATTCGCACGGTTGAGCGCGATGCGCCGGATGCGGCGCGCGTGCTCGACCGCGATGTGTCGGCGGGCGATGCCGAGCGCCTGCGTTCGCGTACGCTGGGCCTCATGTTGGAGGACACGGCGCTCGAGCTGGGTGCGATGGCTTTGAGCCCGCTTTCCAAGACCGAGTACGCGTTGGCGGCACCGGCGCTTTGCGGTGGCTACCAGGGCGATTACGCGCCCTTTGGCGATGTGTATCTGTCGACCCTCGAGTTTGTGGCGCGCGTGCGCAATCGCACGTCTGCCGTGGTGCCTCAGGAGCTCGTGACGCTCAACGCGGTGGAAGATTGCATGGAGCGCGTGCTGGCGCGGGCGCTCTCGACGCTCGACGGCCCGGTCGACATGCTCGATCGCGCGGCGCAGCTGCTCGGCGGGCTTGAGCCGGGTGAGGTCGATGGTGCGCTCGAGTCGCACGTGGACCGCAATCGACCTTTCGACGACATCCCGATGGCCGCCGGCAAGCCCGAGGCTTGCTCGCTGCTGCTGATGCTTGTGCGTCAGGGCGAGGCCGCCCGCCGCATGCTGCCGACGGCGCCGATCGTCTCGGCCCGTTCGTTTGTCGAGCGCGCTTGGCCGTACATGCTCGCGTGGTCCGACCTGGGGCTGAGCGGCAAGGAACGCATGACGGTCGATGCGCTGGCGCACGCCGAGGTGAACCGTTTTGCCGACGAGGATACAAGCGAGCGCCTGCGTGGCGAGATGATGGGCATACTGGGTGACCTGTTGGGTATTTCGCCCGAGCAGATGGAGGAGCTGCGCTCCGAGGATGGTCAGCGTCGCCTGCATGAGGGTATGAAAAAGTTTGAGGGCGAGGTCCAGGACGCCATCGAGAAGATGATGGGCGGTCAGGGCGGACCGCAGGGCGGGCCCCAGGGCACGCCGATGCCGCAGCCGCCGGTGGATCCCCGACAGTTCCCATTCTTCTCGCAGAATTAAGCTGGGGACGGGGCCAAGGTTACGCGGTTTTGCCAAACCGCGTAACGAGTCGACGCTGCGCGATCCCCTGCCGGGCAATCTGCCGCTCAAACCGTCGCTTGCGTACAAAAGTACGCGGCGCTCCTCTTTCGCGACACTTTGCCACGGCAGGGACTCGCTCGCTGACTTATGCTCAACCTATGGTTCAACCTTGCTTGCTAGATACGGTCGCTGTTGTGTTATTCTAGAACAGACGTTCGTAAATAGCGCGCGGGGCCTTGCCTTGTGCTGTGCTTGTGACGAGGGGAGGTTGGCTTGGTTATCTTGGGTATCGATCCCGGTTTGGCCCATACGGGTTGGGGGATTATCGAGGAGCGGCGCGGCGAGGTTCGCTGCCGTGCCTACGGTTGTATCGAGACCAGCGCGGGCAGTCCGCTCGCGGTGCGCCTGTCGCATATCGCCCGCGACCTCAAGGGCGTTGTCGAACGCTATCGACCCGATACCGCTGCTATCGAGAGCATTTACTTTGGCGCCAACGTTCGCTCGGCCATCCCAACGGCGCATGCCCGCGGTGCTGCGCTCGTGGCGCTTTCGGAATGCGCGCTCGAGATTGGCGAGTATACGCCCATGCAGATCAAGCAAGCCGTGGTGGGCACGGGCGCTGCGGATAAACGGCAGGTTGCCTATATGGTTCGCACGCTCACGCAGCTCGATCACGACCCACATCCCGACCACGCCGCCGATGCCCTGGCTTGCGCCATCTGCCACGTTAACCTCAGCCGCACCCGGGCGCTTACCGGCGGCGAGTTCTATCAACAGAGAGGAACCGGATACTGATGATCTCCCAGCTCCATGGAACGCTTGTCGAGGCCACGATGAGCTCGGCCGTTGTCGATGTATCGGGCGTGGGTTTTGAGCTCGGTATTTCGGGCAGCACTGCCGCCACGCTGCCTACGCCTGGCGGCGAGGTGCGCCTCTATACCCGTATGCAGGTGCGCGAGGACGCCATGACGCTCTTCGGTTTTGCCTCTAAGGATGAGCGCACGATGTTTGACCGGCTCGTGTCCGTGTCGGGCGTTGGCCCGCGCCTGGCACTTGCCGTGCTCTCCACCTATACCGTGGGACAGCTGTATTCGCTGGTAATGGCCGAGGACGACAAGGGCATGGCCAAGGTTCCCGGTGTGGGCAAAAAGACTGCGCAGCGTCTGATCTTGGAACTCAAGAGCACCTTTGCCAAGGATAGGGGGTTTGTGCCGGTCGACGTGATTCCCGGCCAGGTTGCGATGCCGGTTCCCGCCGCCGCTCCTTCGGCGATTGATGACGCCCGCGCGGCACTCCTTTCCATGGGCTTTAGCCCGCAGGAGACCGAGGTTGCCCTGAGCGGGTATGATGGGCAGGATATGCGTGTCGAGGACCTGCTCGGCGCGGCGCTTAAGCGACTCGGAATGGATGCGTGATGTGGGAAGCCGATGACTCTCAGGACTTGTGGTCGACGCCCGGCAACTCGCCGGCGGCATCCATGGCGCACGGTGAGCGTATGGTGGGCTCGGAACTGACACCCGAGGACCTCGATGTCGACCGTACCCTGCGTCCCCAGCGCTTGGACGACTACTGCGGTCAGGAGCATATCAAGCAGAGCCTTCGCGTGCTGATCGAGGCGGCGCAGAGCCGTGGCGAGACGCTCGACCACGTGATTTTCTCGGGCCCTCCGGGCCTGGGCAAGACCACGTTGGCCACGGTTATCGCCAACGAGCTGGGCGCTCAGATCAAGACGACGAGCGGCCCGGCTATTGCGCGTACCGGTGACCTGGCGGCCATCCTGACTAACTTGCAGCCGGGTGACGTGCTGTTTATCGATGAGATCCACCGCCTTAACCGGTCGGTCGAGGAAGTCCTATATCCCGCTATGGAGGACTTTGCGCTCGATATCGTGATCGGTAAAGGTCCGGCCGCACGTTCGATTCGCCTAGATATTCCCAAGTTTACGCTGGTGGCGGCAACGACCCGCTCGGGTATGCTGACCGGCCCGCTACGCGACCGCTTTGGCATTTCGTATCGCCTGGACTACTACACGGTCGAGGAGCTTGCCCAGATCGTGACGCGCTCGGCGACCATCCTGGGCGTGACGATCGACCATCCGAGCGCGCTCGAGATCGGCTCGCGCTCGCGTGGCACGCCGCGCTTGGCCAACCGTCTGCTCAAGCGCGTGCGCGACTATGCGCAGGTGCGCGGCAACGGTCCTATTGAGCTTGATATTTGCCGTCAGGCGCTCGAGTTCTTCGAGATTGATGAGCTTGGTCTGGACTGGATGGACATTCGTATCTTGGAGACGCTTGCCAAGACGTTCTCTGGTCGTGCCGTGGGTTTGACGACCCTTGCCAGCGCGGTGGGCGAGGACCCGGGTACGCTCGAGGATGTCTATGAGCCCTACCTGCTGCAGTGCGGCTTGATGATTCGCACGCCCCAGGGCCGTCAGGCAACCTTGCGCACCTTTGAGCACTTGGGCATCGAGCCAGCCGTTTAGAGGCGGGTTTGTTTTGGCTGGTCTGTAGGCTATCGCTGAGCATTGGATAAACATATCGCCATTCATCGGTTACGGGTGTTTTACTATTGCGCGCCCGTGCTATGCTGAAATGGTCTTTTTCTCATTCGGTAACGAAAGGACCGCCCATGCCTACTGACATCGAAATCGCACGTTCCGTCACGCCGCTGCCCATTACCGAGGTGGCTAAGAACGCCGGCGTCGACGTAAAGCACCTGATTCCGTATGGCTTCGACAAGGCTAAGGTTGACTATTCACTGCTCAACGAGCCGACCGATCACCAGGCCAAGCTCGTCCTCGTGACCGCTATCAATCCCACGCCCGCCGGCGAGGGCAAGACCACCACGACTATCGGTCTGGCCGATGGTTTGCGCCGTCGCGGCGTCAAGAGCGCTGTGGCCCTGCGTGAGCCTTCGCTCGGTCCCGTCTTTGGCGTAAAGGGCGGCGCCGCCGGCGGCGGCTGGGCTCAGGTCATCCCCATGGAGGATATCAACCTGCACTTTACCGGCGACTTCCATGCTATTGGCGCCGCCAATAACCTGCTGGCTGCCATGCTCGACAACCATATTCAGCAAGGCAACCAGCTCGGTATCGATGTTAAGCGCATCACCTGGAAGCGCGTCGTCGACATGAACGACCGCCAGCTGCGCCATGTTATCGACGGCATCGGCGGCAAGGCCCAGGGCGTGCCGCGCGAGGACGGCTTCGACATCACTGTCGCCTCCGAAGTCATGGCGATCCTGTGCCTGTCCACGAGTATCAATGACCTCAAGGAGCGCCTGGGCGAGATCGTCGTCGGCTACAGCTATGCCGGCGAGCCCGTCCGCGCCCGCGACCTCAAGGCTCAGGGCGCCATGGCCGCGCTGCTTAAGGACGCGCTCAAGCCCAACCTGGTGCAGACGCTCGAGGGTACGCCCGCGTTTGTCCACGGTGGCCCCTTCGCCAACATCGCCCACGGCTGCAACTCCATCATGGCCACGCGTATGGCTATGCGTTTTGGCGATGTCGCCATTACCGAGGCAGGCTTCGGTGCCGATCTGGGTGCCGAGAAGTTCCTCGACATCAAGTGCCGCATGACGGGCGTCCGCCCCAGCGCCGTCGTGATTGTCGCCACCGCCCGTGCGCTTAAGTACAACGGTGGCGTTGCTAAGGCCGACCTTAACGACGAGAACCTCGATGCCCTCAAGGCCGGCATGCCCAACTTGCTGCGCCACGTCGACAATATCCAGAACGTCTATGGTCTTCCCTGTGTGGTCGCCATCAACCGCTTCCCGACGGACACTGAGGCCGAACTCGAGCTCATCGAGTCCGAGTGCCAGAAGCTCGGCGTTAACGTTAAGCTTTCCGAGGTCTGGGCCAAGGGCGGCGAGGGCGCGCTCGACCTGGCTGATGAGGTCATGCGCCTGATTGAGCAGCCGAGCGAGCTCAAGTTTGCCTACGAGGACGGCGCCGATGTTGCCGATGCCCTCGAGGCCGTCGCCACCAAGGTCTACCGCGCCGACGGCGTTGACTTTACGCCGGCTGCCAAACGCCAGCTCGCCGAGCTGCGCGAGAACGGCTTTGGTAACCTACCGGTGTGCGTCGCCAAAACCCAGTACAGCTTTAGCGATAACGCCAAGGCCCTGGGCGCTCCTGAGGGCTTCCGCATCACCGTGCGTGAGCTTAAGGTTTCCGCCGGTGCCCACTTTGTGGTCGCGCTGACCGGCAGCGTTCTGACCATGCCGGGCCTGCCCAAGGTGCCCGCGGCAGAGAGCATCGACGTCGACAACGACGGCAACATCACCGGCCTGTTCTAAGCCTGCTGCTCATAGCTGCTAGTCCGCCCCGCCGCGCCCCCATGGCCTGGTGGGGCTTTTGTTTTCTATCCGCGCTGGAGGCCGAAGAGCTTGGCGTTGCGCTCGGCGACCATCATGTTGATGTCGGCGATTTCCATCTCGCCGTCAATGTAGGGTTGGTAGGTGCCGTACGGGTCGCCTGCCCCCAGGCTGCAGCTTCCACAGTTATCGCAGCTGCCGTTGCCGCAGCCCGCAAGTGCCAGCTTAATAATCTCCTCGCGTTCGGCGCGCGTTGTGTCTTTGATGAGCTTGCTTTTTGCCATGACGTTTCTCGATTCGCTTGTAACCGTCGGTCGCGCATGTCTTGTAGATACCGGCGGGCTTTGCCCATCATAGGCTTTTGCGCGGGTAGAATGCATGGATAACTTGATGCTTACAGGCGACGGAAAGGAAACGTTGCATGGACCAGGACAAGACGACCGTGATGGGCGGATATGGTTCCGCGCAGGCTGGCGGCAGCGCCGATGCGACCCGCATTGTGTCGAACCCCGGCAATGCTGCCCCCGATGCGACGCAGGCGTCCGCCGAACCCACACGAGTTATGGGCTATGGCGATACACCGCGGGATCCGTTTGATTATGCACCGCAGGACCCGTATGGCAATGCGACGCCGGACCCGTATGGCAATGCGGCGGCAGGCGCTTATAATAACCTGCCGCAAAATCCCATTCCGCAGCCTCAGCAGACGACGTATATGCCGCGCACGGCACAGTCCCAGCCTCGTTATGAGTCGCGCGATCCGTATGCGCGCCAGCCCTATCGTGAGTACCCCAAGTCGATTCCGCAGTATGGTGAGGACGAGGAAGAGGCGCCGTCGCGTTCGTCGAGTGTGATCAAGAAGATCCTCATTGTGCTGGCGATCTTTTTTGCTCTGTCGGTTGTATTCGCCATTGTGTCGGGCATGCTCAACAAACGGGGGAGTTCAACGGCCGATACCACTGCCGAGCAAACCGAGTCCGCCTCATCTAACACCGTCGATCTGAGCGATATCCCGGGGCAGTACTGGTCCAACGCCAAGAAGCTCCTCAAGTCGCGCGGGGCCGATCTTTCGAATGCTGTGATTCTGACTGACGACGGCTCGACGCCTGTTGTCGATGCCAACTGGGTCGTCACATCTGCCTACTACAACGCTGACGGCAACCTGGAGGTCCAGCTTACGCGCAAGGACGGCTCGTCGGGCAATGCGTCCGGCGATCAAGGCACCACGGACAGCTCGAGCTCCAACACGCTGGAGGACCTGAGCAACAAGGCCCAGGAGCTTGGAGATAAGGCTCAAGAGCTGGGCGGCCCGGCTCAGAACCTCGACGATACCGCGCAGAACCTGGGCGATATGGCTACCAATGCTTGGGACGCGCTGCAAAACGGCATTTCGGGCGCACAGGGAAACTAGCGGCTGAGCGGGGCGGGGCTACAACTGCTCTGCCGGACGCTCGGGCGAGCTAAAGCCGGAGTCAAACGTGACGACGCATGATGCATCGGGCCTGCGCTCGTGCACGATGCGCGTGACGAGCTCCAGCAGCTCCTCGTCGGATATGTCAAAGCCGTCGGGACGCACCAGGTCAAACGAAACAAAGCCGTCGTGCTCGTGCAAGTCGTGGATGGAAAGCGCGGGGTCGATCTGCGCTACGCCGCGCTTGACCCAGCCGCGCAAGTCATCGCCGGTTGTTGCAATGGGGTCGCAGTGCAACGTGATGGCGATGCCCATCTGGCGTTTGATATCGTGTTCGATGGTGTCCAGAATCTCGTGGTGCTCAAAGGCATCGCCCTCGCCGGGCATTTCCACGTGTGCACTGGCAAACTGGCGGCCGGGGCCGTAGTCGTGCACCATGAGGTCATGAGTGCCCAGGACCTGGGGGTACGACATGATCCTGTCGCGGATTTCCTGGACGAGCTTGGGGTCGGGCGCTTGCCCAAGCAACGGGCTGATGGCGTCGCGCACCAGGCCCAGGCCGCTGATGCAGATGAAGATGCCCACGCCCAGGCCCGCCCAGCCATCGAGGTCAAAGCCGGTCGTCTGCGAAATAAGCGCCGCCACCAAGACCGAGCCCGAGGTGATGACGTCGTTTTTGGAGTCCTGCGCCGTGGCGATGAGCGTCTCGGAGTCGATGCGATTCCCCAGCGTGCGGTTGAATGCAGCCATCCAGAGCTTAACGAGCATGGACGTAGCCAGTGCCGCAAGGGAAACGAGCGTGTAGGCGGTGGGGGAGGGCTTGATAATCTTGGTAACGGACTCGAGCACCAGGTTGATGCCGACGGCACAAACGAGGACGGCGACAAACAGGCCGGCGAGGTATTCGTAGCGGCCGTGGCCATAGGGGTGACCTTCGTCGGCCGGGCGGCTGGCAAGGCGGAACCCGAGCAGGCTGACGATGTTGCTCGAGGCATCGGAGAGGTTGTTGAAGGCGTCGGCGATGAGCGAGACGGAGCCGGCGAGCAGGCCCGCGATGCCCTTGGCTAGGCACAGGGTAATGTTGAGGCCAATGCAGATGAGACTTGCGGCAAAGCCTGCGTTGGTGCGGCAAGCCGTATCGACCGGCTCGTCCTCGTTGCCCGGGGCAAGCGCGAGTTAATGGCGAATACCTCGTCCTCGTTGCCGGGAACAAGCGTATGTACCAGCCGATTTACAAATAGCATGGCGTATTTCCTCGCATCCTTGTTTAAGGGGATAGTGTAGCTCGCATGGGCGCACCGTGCGCCGATGTTCAGAAAATGCAGCAATGGTCTGCTGGAGCTAACGAGCGGCCCTTCTTGTCCGACAGGGTCCTGCATTTTGGGCCACATGGGTATGGGCATGTGCTTACCTGCCCGACATACTTAATGTCGACAGCCCCTGTGCAAAGGAGGACGTATCCATGGACGAGATGTTTGCCATTAAATGCCAAAACTGCGGCGGCCCTATGTACTCACACCAGGCTAAACGCAGCTTTGAGTGCGCCTATTGCGGCACGGTCGTTCCGTGGCAGGCCGATGCGGGGGAGCCCAAGAGCGCCCTGGGCATTCGCCATACGCCACTGACGGTTGTCGATGGACTGCTTAAGCTCACCCACGTGTCGCAGCTCGAGCGCCCGGAGGACCCGGACTGGTATTTCTTCAATTCGTACTGGCGCAACCAGTCGGTTCTGGAGCATCTGCTGTGGGAGGACCGCGGCACAGCGCAGGAGTTCCAAGAGGCCACGCACGTGAGCATTCCCTGCCCCTTCTGCGGCGCGTCCTTTGAGGGATCATCGACCCAGCGCGTGTTTGAGTGACCGTCCTGCGGCAATAAAATCGGTGTAGCCGACCTGCTCAAGCCCGGTACGTTTAGTAAACGCTTGACCTTGGGCGTTGGTGCCGAGCATGTGCCTGAGCAGGGTATTCCCTGCGAAATCTCGCCGCAACAGGCGCGTGCCAACGCGCTACAGCTGGTGCGCCAGTACCCCGACGCCTTTGCTGGGCACGACGTGGAAGACGCGATTCAAAACGACATGATGCTCTTCTACTTTCCCATGGCGCTCGCGGATTTGCGCATGATGGCGTCCTTCCCGGGCAGGGGCCTGAGCAAGGAGACCCTGGTGTACTACGAGGTGCTCGACTGGGCATACCCGCGGGCAAACTATCTGGATGTTCGCCTTATGGGCATTTTGGAGCCGTGGGACTTTGCCAAGGTCGGTCCGTTCGATCCCGCCATGCAGGAAGGCGACTTCCGCGTTGTCTCCGTCGATGCATCTACCAAGGACCAGGTGGTCATTGATAAGCTGGCGCTCGACGTTGCCGGCAATGATGCCGAGGCGGTGCTGGGGCTCAATAAAAAGAGCATCCGCACCTGGGCGCGCAAGGCTCGCAAGCATAAGGACGGCCTGGTGATGGTACCGGTCTACTTTGTCGATCGCCCAGCGACGGACAGCCGCGATGGCGAGCAGGTGCGCATTGCCGTAAACGGCCAGACGGGCCGCACGGCCGCGGTGGTGTTTAGCGACAAGCGTGAGACGCATGTGGTGGCGCCGCTCAACCCGAGCCTGCATCTATCGAACGAAAGTACCGTGCATGCCACGCCCATCGAGGTCAAATACGTCAAGTCGCCGTTCCTATACCAGATCGTGCGTCGTGGAGACGGCGAACAGCCGCGTCAGGTGGCAGCGGTTGCCGAGGGTTCCTACCGAGAAGAAAAGCCCAAACGCAAGGGGCTGCTTGCAGCGATCTTTGGGAAGTAGGGGAACGGTACGGGACAGTGCGCAGTAGTGCGAGCTGTCCGTCGTGGTAGATCTAAATAAACGGTGGGACGGCTGCAAAAGAGCCGCCCCACCGGGCAAAATCAAGGTGTGCCGCGGAACCCGCTCCTCAGTCGGTCAACTTTGGAAGCGCGGGCAACGCAGGTGCTAATGTCTAAAGGGCCGGGGCAACCGGCCCTTTTCTGCGGCAGCGAGGATTCGAATACCAACACGGTGTACGGTCCCACGGTACTTTGCTCTGTGACGAACGGACCCATGACGGCGCATTCTGTAATCATCATTTATGCGGTCCCTTAATCATTTGCGTTGACTGACATTGTCTTCGTTGAAGGCGTGTCCTAAAACAAACACTGCTCTATCAACTCTTTACCGCGCAGGGTATCGATCCACTCCTGCGGAATTGCGTCGATACCGTAGGCCGTGCCGGCGAGGGCGCCTGCGACGGCTGCGGTGGTGTCGGTGTCGTCGCCTAGGTTGACGGCGGCAAGCACGCAATCTTCGTAGCAGTTAGTGTTGACGAAGCACCAGGTGGCTGCCTTAAGCGTGTCGCGCACGAAGCCACCTGACTTGATCTCCTGCTCAGGCATGCCTTTCAGATGGAGTGCCCACGAGGGGAGCGCGTCGTTCATCACATCCCTCATCAGCTCGACAAATATGATGCATGCGTCGGTCGACGTTCTGTGGGCGTGCGAAATTGCGGAGACCTCGCGGATCTCGTTGTTCGTCGCATCGGTGAACGCCAGGGGAGCGATACGCATGAGCGAGCCGTTACCGTTGTCGCGCTCGCCGGAGCCTCCTTTGCCGGTGTGCAAGGCGCGGGCGGTCGTGCCGCCGTAATCGAAAACGCCGTCGATTGTATACTCGCCACGGGCAATCCAGCCGATGAACTTGTCGCGCATGTCCGCGGTTTCGATGTGCCCGAGCTCCCTAATCGAGTCACAGGTAGCAAGCGTCATGGACGTATCGTCGCTCCAGGTGCCGGCGGGCTGCCCATGCGTGCCGCAGCCGATCATGTCCGTGCATTTGAACGTGCCGCGGGGCCTGAACTCGTAGGGAACGCCCAACGCGTCGCCGACGGCAAGTCCATGGATGCAGTCGCGCAGTGTCGTTTTCGGTCTGTCTGTCATGGAGCGCTCCTCTTATGTCGGGGGATATGAAACGCCGTCGGGGGCATCGGTCGCAACGTGCTGCTACCCTTGCGCTTCGCCATTAGTCGCTTCGTTGATGGCGCGGTACTCGGCACTCAGCTCGCGCGCCAGCTCTTCCTTGCTTGGAAGATACGGCAAGTATTTGGCGGCAAACACTTGGTCGTTGTCTTCGGGCAGCGTGTACTCGACAATCGAGTCGCTTTTGTCCGCGCAGAGCACGATGCCTATAGGCGGATTGTCGCCTTCGTTCATGAGCTCGCGCGTGTAGTAGTTCACATACATTTGCATCTGGCCCAGGTCCTGATGCGTAAGGTCATCGGTCTTAAGGTCGATGAGCACGAAGCAGCGCATCAGATAGTTGTAAAACACAAGGTCAATATAGAAATGGCGCCCGTCAAAGGTGATGCGCTTTTGGCGCGCCTCGAAAGCGAAACCACGGCCAAGCTCCAGCAGGAACTTCTGAAGATGCGTGATGAGCGCCTGCTCTAGATCGCTCTCGCGGAACGCAGTATCGTCCGAGAAACCTAAAAACTCCAGTACATATGGGTCGCGGATGATATCCTCGGGGCGACGAGCCGGGGCGCTCTTTTGGATTTCCTGGGTGACGGCCTCCTTGTCCTTGCTGGCAAGCAGGCGCTCACGGAACATGGTGTTGATCTGGCGCTCGAGCTGACGCGTGCTCCAACGAGAATCGGCGCATTCGTTCATGTACCAGGCGCGAGCATCAGGGTCGGGAATGCGCATCAACCTGCGGTAATGAGTCCAGCTCAATTCGCTACGCAGTGCGTCGCGAATTGGAAACGCAAGAAAGAACTGACGCATATTGCGAAGGTTTGCGATGCCAAAGCCTCTTCCGAAATCCGCGGTAAGCCTTCTGGAGAGGCCTGCAATCAATGCCTCTCCATATGCTGCGCGCTCCTCTCCGCCCTGTTCATCAACAATGCTCTTGCCGATCTCCCAATACGCCTCAACCATCGCAAAGTTAACGGCGGTATAGGCCTTGTCGCGAGCGGCGTTGAGAATCGAGGAAACCTGCTTGTAAAAAACTTCTGGCACGATTGCCGATTCTCCACGGTTTACCAGTTCGCCCATCACTGTCGCCCCACTTTCCTCTTGTGGAATGCATCTTTATCGTATTTAGTTTAAAGCCTCGCGCGGACACGAATTGCTGTGCTGTCTGGCACCTTCGCATGGGAGCCTTTCGGTGACTAAAATGTGACCATAGAGGCAGTTTTAGCGAACCCCATGGGAGTGACACGCATGGACAACAACACCTTGCTGTTCCAGGACAAAGGTTCGGGCAGGTTTAAAGACGTCAAGATCTACCCTAACCGCATCGAGGTGCTCAAGAAGGGTACTTTCGGCGGCAAGCATATCGAGATTGTCTACCTTAAGGACATCACGGGCGTTAACAGGATCAAGGGTCGCGACGTTTTCCTGCGCAATCGACTGTTAACCGCTTGCGTCTTTAGTCTGAGCAGTCGTGCGAAGGCCCAGGAGTTTGTTAACGCGCTGAACATGGTGATGTAGCCCATGGCGGCGTTCGGGCCAAGGTAAAAATCGGGGGCACAGAACGGTGTCCTGCGCCCCCGATTGAGTCGATGTGTCTAAAGGCGGGCTTGCCTATTCGCTGTCGTCCCCAGCGTTTTCGCGGTCACTGGCAAGCATTGCCGCGCCGGCGACCGTTGTCGCCACGGCGGCAGCGGCGAGCCCGGCGGCGATACCAGAGCCGTCGCCCGTGTCGGCGAGTTTTCCGGTCGAGCCCTTGCTCTTGTTGCCCTTGCCATTCTTATCAGCGCCGTCTGCGTTGGAACCCGTGCCGCTGCCGGTGCCGCCTGCACTGCCCGAGGCCGCTACGGTGAAGCTTGCGGCTCCATCGCTGGCGAGCATGTAGTTCTGTGCCGCGTCGCCCAAAAGGCTTTTCACGCGCACCCAGTACGTTCCTGCGGCAAATGTTTCGCCCTCGGCCATTGCCGTGCCCGGAGCGCCGTCCGCGTCGTGCACAAACTCGAGCTGGGCCGTGCAGGCATCGGTTTCGAGCTTGCCCTCGAGTGATGCCGCAATCTTGGCGCGCACGTCTTCGCCGGCCTTAAGGCCTTCGAGTCCCTCAAAATGGGGCGTCAGCGCGCGTCGATCGATATCGATGGGCACAGAGCCCTGCAGCCCCGTAACGGTCTCGTTGCCCAGGGCGTCGACATCCACATATTTGATGTCAAACGCATCGCCCGAAGCTGTCGCGTTGAGCGCTTTGCTGCTGTCGGCAAGGCGGAAATGACCCTCGCTAACGGTCTTGCCATCCTGGAGCGAGGCATCGCTCAGCGAGTCGCCGTACGTCATGCGCATGCGGGTCGGGAGATAGTACGGGAGATAGTACGAAGCCGTCTGCTTGTGCTCCGTATCGTAATTGCGCTGATAGATGCTCCGGGCCAGCGCCGCATCAACAAAGTCGGATGCGATGATGCCAATGTGCTTGAGGTAATCTGACTTTGTATCCCCGGTGCCGCTGGGATTGATGTACGGGCTCTTGTACAGATGCTCGTCGACCACTCGCGCTGCGGTAAAAGGGTTGTTTTGCGTGCAGCTCGTGTAGTTGATAAACCAGCAGCGCTCCGTTGCCTGCACCGTTGTCCCGTCCGCGGCGGTGATATCTACGGTGCTGCGCTTGAACTCGGCCGCCGCCTTCAGGGCCATATCGACCCAGTCGATTTTACTGGACCCCGTGCAGTTGTAATGGTCTTGGGCATATACCGTTGTGCTATAGGGCTCTTTGTCGCCCGTATTGCCCGCAGCCTCAAAGCCTTGCTCGTATTTCACGAGGCACATGGACTTTCCGGAATGCGCCTTGATCTTGTCATCCCATTCGGTGAGGTCGAGGCCCCACGTGTGGCCGTCTACGCTGTCGCCGGCGAGTTTAAATCGACGCAGCAGGACGATCTTTCCGCGCACCTCGTTCAGTGTGGGGACATGGCTCGACGTATAGAACAGATCGGAGTTATTGTCCATAACATTGGCGAAAGCCGTCGTAACACTGTCGTCGGTGGCTTCGTCGTTGCCTCGTGACACCAGCATGATGAGCGCTTCTGACGGGTTTTCGTTCAAAAATGTTTTGAAGTAACCGATGACATCGGAGAGATGTATAAAGCCCCCGTCTTTTTTGAGCAGGTAGCATATTCCATGGTCGATGCCGGGGTCGCCGTTCTCGTTGTTCTTTCCAAGTCGGATATCAAAATAGCGAATGCCTTCGAGCAGCTGCGTGGGGATGTAATCCTGCTGGCACTTTGCAAGCGAGGTTTGGGGCTCGGTGTCGTTGTCGACGCTGCAGGTGCTTGAATCATGCGTGCCCGGGATGCTCAGCTCGTCGAGGTATTTGTTGCCGTCGACGTATTTCATCCAGCATGGTCCGTCGACGTAGCTGCTATACTTGATCCAGTCGATACTTCTAACCGTGGTATTGATCTCGCCCTTGTCGTAACCGACAAGTTCGAGCTCCCACGGAATACTCTTCCTCTTGTGGCAGATCTTGTTGTTGTCTTGGTCTTTGCCGTCCTTTTCTATGGCCAGGTAATTAATGTCTTTTTTCTCGTTTGTGCGGTCTCGGATGATGTAGGTTCCGTTTGACTGGCGGTCGAACGCAAAAGAGCGACTGGGCTTGCCGTCATGCTCGCCACTCCATACGTGGATGACCTTTCCATCTTTGTCCGAGTCGCCATCGACCGACCAAATGCTGTAGCCCGTCTTCTTGTGCTCTTCGAAATTGAGCAGGGTGCGGATGGCATACCAATTTCTATTATCTGTATCGGTCTCTACGTGCTCAAGGATGAGCTTGCTGGACGTGCCGTCATTAAACAGGTGGCAGACGTTGCCGATGACGTTGCCGTCTTCGTTGACGCTCGCGGTGCGAAAATAGCCCGCGGGGCGAAGGCGAATGACGAACTTGTCGAGGGTGGCCGCCGATGTGGGCGTGTCTTCTGCAAATGCCGCGCGCATGGGAAGGCCCAATCCCGCGGTTTCGGGCAGGCTTGCAAGCGGCGACAACGCCGCAAGTCCTAGGCCCAGCGTAAATGCTCGACGACTGATGGCGTGGTGTTCGGTCATAACTCCTCCATTCGCAGGGTGCGGTTATGCGATAGTTTTGGTCACTATACTGCCCAGATGTTTAAAGACGCCGGTTTAATTGTCTGCGCGGCGCAATAAATCGGCGGGTGGACGTGTTGGGGTGTTTGTCGTGTTCGTACTGTTGCCACATTTGGGGCGGTTCCGGCGTCCGGCGTCCTCGCGTTCGTCGGCTACCGGCATAAGAAAAGGAGGGTCGGTTTACCGGCCCTCCCTTGGTACGAAGCGCTGGGATACCGTCGCTTGTTTACGCTGCGCCCGTGTTTCCCGCTGCGCTCGCCAGTCGCTTAGCGTTTAATCTCGATATCCTCGAGCTTGACGTCCATGGCCTCGGTCTTGGCCTTGGCGATATCATCGGCAAACTCCAGAGACTTCATCATGGTCTCGACGGCGTCCTTGTGCTCCTCGACGTTGTCGATGCGCACGTACACGCTGCCGCCGTCAACGTCGGTGAAGTACTCGGTCGTCACGCCGCCCGAGTGCGTAAAGTAGGCGCTGCGCCAGGTCTTGCCGTTGTACTTAACGGGATCGCTCTCGGTCCATCCAGAGTTAGCCTTCCACTTTGCCTCGTAGTCGAACAGCTCGTCGGCGTTCTTGTCAGAGTCGAAGACAGGGATGAAGCGATCGCTGGCGTGCTCGCTCTCGGTGAACTTAAACTGGGCCCTGTCGACCGTGTCGCCGGCAACGTCGGTGATCTCGACGCCCTCGGGGACCTCGACTTTAAACCAAATGAAGTCAGTCCTCATATCCACGGCTGGCTTTTCAGCGCCGCCGCCACCGCCACTGCCGGTAGCGCCGCCACTTCCGCCACAACCCACCAGGGTAACCGCGGCAAAGAGACTGATGCAGAGGGTGAGAATCGCAAAGGCCTTCTTTTTCATGGTTGTGTCCTCCTCGATCTGTAACCGCCCATGGATTACCTGTCTTTACTGTACGCGCGAGTGGCTCGTTCGGGTGGGCCATGTGTCCCATTCTGGGTGCCGGATTTGCGCCGTTAAGTGGCAATATGTCCGGGCGCAAAAGAGGGGAGGGCCGGCCGATCCGATCTCCCCTGGCTGGGCGTCCGATCATTTAATGACTGCGCATGCGGTGCTGCGTACGAGCCTCTAATGCTTGATCTCGATGCTCGAAATCTCGACTTCGCGTGCCTCGGCAACTGCCTTCGCCATGTCATCGGGAAACTCGATGGAGTTGAGGAGCGCCTCGGCTTCTTTCTTATGCAGATCGAAGTTCGAGATGAGGACGTAGACACTTCCCGGCTCAACGTCGGTAAAGAGGAGGGTTGAGACGCCGCTGTTGTCCTCGTACGTTCCGACGAGCCACGTCCTGCCGTTATACTCGACGGACCCGCCATCCTTCCACTGGAACGTATCACCTTTCTTTTCTGCCTGGTCGGCGTGGGATTCCTCTGCCGTCAGCGCTTTTTTCCAAACGGGGATAAAGCGATCGGCCGAACCGTTCTCGTCTTCGGGGAAGGTGAGCTGGACCCTGTCGACGTTCTTGCCGGCGGAGTCGCTTACGCCAACGCCCTCGGGCATCTCGACCTTAAACCAGATAAAGTCAGTCTTTTCGGCAACGGGGGCCTTTTCCTTGCCTTCGCTCTTTGAGGTACTGCCGCCCACGCCCGATGCGCTCCCGCCGCAGCCGACAAGGGCGAGTGCGGCAAAGAGGGCGATGCACAGGGAAAGGATCGATAGGGTCTTTTTCTTCATGGTGGCGTCCTCCTTGTCTGCCGATGACATCACGGCGCCGCATGCTGTTGGGGTACTGATTGCGCTGGCGGCGGATGTCTCTGTGTACTGTGCGGCTCATGCCTCCGTTCATCGCTTGTGGCCGTTGCGCGGCCGTTCCCCAACGGGTTCCTTACTTATAGATATGCCCCAGCTTGTGCTGCCCGGGAGTCTCGAAAGGTGGGCCATGTGTCCCATGTTTGCGGCGCCGACGCCTATCGTTCGTCATAGAAATCCGCGATGGCCAGGTGTGCTGACGCTCATGTGCTTATGGGCTAGACTTAGCATCATTACGTGTTTGATGCGGTTGGTCGGCAGTTGCCGCCCGACCGATCTATATGACTTGAAGGTGCATACGTATGAGCCAAGAGATGATGGACAAGACCTGCCGTGTGTTGGCCGAGGCGCTGGCCGCGCGCGAGCCGGTTCCCGGCGGCGGTAGCGCGAGCGCCTTTGTGGGCGCGCTGGGCGCCTCGCTTTGCGGGATGGTCGCTCGCTACGGGGCGACCAATCCCGCGCTTAGCGATCGGGCGGACGATCTGACGCGTGCATTTGCCCAGGCAGACGAGTTGGCGCAGGAACTAGTGGGTCTGGTTGCCGAGGATGTTCGTGCATACGGCCAGGTGTCTGCGGCATACGGTATTCCTCGTGATGACCCGGCTCGACCCGCGGCGATTCAGGACGCGTTGCGCGTGG
>UQNG01000020.1:0-31190 GCA_900542335.1 uncultured Collinsella sp. | reverse complement strand
CATGGCCTCGGGCGCAGAGCGCCCCCGCCCGCCCCTGCCGAGAAAGTTGCCGAGGCAGTTGCCGATGCCAAGAACGCGGCAGGGGAGACGTCCGTCGCTAGCGAGCCCGCCACCGCCACCGAGCCCGTAGCCGCCGGCCAGGCCCCCGAAGGCGCGATCTTCAACCCCGAGAACGCCCGCGGCAACCTGCACTTGGGCATCGACGTGGGCTCCACCACCGTTAAGCTCGCTGTGCTCAACGACGACAACCAGATTGTCTACGCCAAGTACCAGCGCCACCACACCGACGTCCGTGCCTGCGCCCGCGATCTGTTCGAGGGCGCTGCGACCGTGCTGCCGACGGCCCAGATGACCTGCGCCATTACCGGCTCGGGTGGCCTGCTGCTGTCCCAGTGGCTCGACCTGGAGTTTGTCCAAGAGGTCATCGCCAGCAAGCGTGCCGTCGAGACCCTCATCCCGGCCACCGACGTCGCCATCGAGCTGGGCGGCGAGGACGCCAAGATCATCTACTTCGACAACGGCATCGAGCAGCGCATGAACGGCACCTGCGCCGGTGGCACGGGCGCCTTCATCGATCAGATGGCAACCCTGCTGCATACCGACGCGAGCGGCCTCAACGAGCTCGCGGCCAACGCCACCACCATCTATCCCATCGCCAGCCGCTGCGGCGTTTTTGCCAAGACCGACGTGCAGCCGCTGCTCAACGAGGGCGCCCGCCCCGAGGACGTGGCCGCCTCCATCTTCCAGGCCGTCGTGACCCAGACCATCTCGGGCCTGGCGTGCGGCCGTCCCATCCGCGGCAACGTCGCCTTCCTGGGCGGCCCGCTGCAGTATCTCTCCGAGCTGCGCCACCGCTTCTACCTCACGCTCAACCTGGACGAGGAGCACCGCATTGTGCCCCAAAACGCTCACCTATTTGTGGCGAGCGGCGCCGCCATGGCGCACGAGTCCAATAAACTCAGCACGTTCCCGCAGCTCATCGAGGCCATCGACAGCTTGGGTGATACGCAGGGTGCCGAGGTCGAGCGCCTGGATCCGCTCTTTGCCACCGACGAGGACTTTGCCGAGTTCAAGACCCGCCACGACCAGGAAGTCGTTCCCAAGGGCAAGCTCGACGGCTACACCGGTCGCGTGTTCATCGGCATCGACGCCGGCTCCACCACCATGAAGGCCGCGCTCGTGGGCGAGGACGGTCAGCTGCTGCACACCTGGTACGGCAACAACAACGGCGACATCCTAGGCACGGCCAAGGTCATCATGGCCGATTTCTACAACCACATTCCCGCCGGCTGCACCATCGGCCACGTGACTACCACGGGCTACGGCGAGGCACTGCTCATCGAGGCCCTCAAGGCCGACTCCGGCGAGATCGAGACTGTCGCGCACCTGCGCGGCGCCAAGGCGTTCCTGCCCGGCGTCGAGTTTATCCTGGACATTGGCGGCCAGGACATGAAGTGTCTGCGCGTCAAGGACGGCGTTATCGAGCACATCATGCTCAACGAGGCCTGCTCGTCGGGCTGTGGTAGCTTTATCGAGAGCTTCGCCGTCTCTATGAACATGGACGTGCGCGCGTTCGCCGATGCCGCCATCCATGCTAAGGCTCCCGTCGACCTGGGCAGCCGCTGCACGGTCTTTATGAACTCGCGCGTTAAGCAGGCGCAAAAGGAAGGCGCCACGGTGGGCGACATCGCCGCCGGCCTGTCCTATTCCGTCATCAAGAATGCCCTGTTCAAGGTCATTAAGCTGCGCGACCCCAAGGAGATCGGCAGCCAGGTGATCGTCCAGGGCGGCACCTTTATGTCCGATGCCACACTGCGCGCGTTTGAGCAGCTCACCGGCGTTCACGCCGTGCGTCCCGACATCGCCGGCTGCATGGGCGCCTACGGTGCGGCCCTGCTCGCCCGCGATCGCGCCGGTGCCGACGGCACCTCGACCATCCTTTCGGCCGAGGACATCGCGCACCTTACCGTGACGCAAAAACACGTCCGCTGCGGCCGTTGCTCCAATAACTGCCAGCTCACCGTCAACGACTTTGGCGGCGGCAGGCGCTTCATTACCGGCAACCGCTGCGAGAAGGGCGCCGGCCACAAAAAGCAGAAAACCGAGGCCCCCAACCTCTTCAAAAAGAAAAACGAGCTGCTGTTTAACCGCGAGGTGCTGAGCCCCGACGAGGCCCCGCGCGGCACCGTCGGCATTCCGCGCGCGCTCAACATGTACGAGAACTACCCCTTCTGGCATGCGTTCTTTACGCGCCTAGGCTTTAGCGTGCAGCTGTCCGACCAGTCGAGCAAAAAGACCTACCAGGCGGGCATCGAGTCCATGCCGTCCGAGAGCGTGTGCTACCCGGCAAAGATGAGCCACGGCCACGTGATGAACCTCATCGACCGTGACGTCGACTTTATCTGGATGCCGTGCGTGCGCTGGGAGCGCAAAGAGGATCCGACGGCTGGCAACTGCTATAACTGCCCCATCGTCATGAGCTACCCCACGGCGTTGGCACTCAATATCGACGAGATTCGCGAGCAGAACATCGAGTTCCTGTACCCGTTTGTGCCGTATCACGATAAGACCGAGCTCAAGCGCCGTCTGTACCAGGTGCTCGCCGTCGACCGTGTGGCCGATGCGCAAGCCGGTCGCGGTCGCGTGCGCGGTCCCAAGATCACGCGCTCCGAGGTCGATGCTGCCGTCAACGCTGCCTTTGAGGCCGACGCGCGCTTCCACGAGGACATCCAGACCATGGGCGAGGAGGCCCTTAAGTGGGTCGAGGACCACGGCGGCCACGGCATTGTGCTCGCCGGCCGTCCCTACCATAACGACCCCGAGATCAACCACGCCCTGCCCGAGCTTATCTCGAGCTTTGGCTTTGCGGTCTTTACCGAGGATTCGCTCGCGCATCTCGTGAAGCCCGAGCGTCCGATTCGCGTCGTCGACCAGTGGATGTACCACAGCCGCCTGTACGCCGTCGCCCGTTTTGTGACGATGCGCAACGACCTGGACCTGATCCAGCTCAACTCCTTCGGCTGCGGCCTGGACGCCCTGACCACCGACCAGGTGCAGGAGATTCTGGAGGCCAGCGGCAAGATCTACACCGTCCTCAAGATCGATGAGGTGTCCAACCTAGGTGCCGCGCGCATCCGCATCCGCTCGCTCATGGCAGCGCTTAAGGACCAGGAGGCCGAGCGCCTGGCCGAGGCCACGGCCGCGGGCGAGGCATACGAGCAGGGCGATGCCGCGCCGGTGGCGCCCTCCACGGATGCCCCCGCGTTCGCGAGCCGCAAGTACACGTTCGAGGCGCAGCGTGAGAGTGCCTCGACCGCATGGCCCAAGGTGCCCTTCACCGAGCAGATGCGCGACGAGGGCTACACCATCCTGTGCCCGCAGATGGCGCCGATCCACTTTGACCTGGTCAAAGAGGTATTCCGCGGTGCCGGCTACAACCTGGAGCTGCTGCCCTCGACTGACCACGATGCCGTCGAGGCCGGCCTGCGCTACGTGAACAACGACATCTGCTATCCGTCGATCCTGGTGACGGGCCAGATTATGGAGGCCATCGAGAGCGGTCGATACGACCTGTCCAAGACGGCTGTGGTCATCAGCCAGACCGGCGGTGGCTGCCGTGCCACCAACTACATCGCGCTCATTCGCAAGGCCCTGCGCGAGAGCGGCCACCCCGAGATTCCGGTGATCTCGCTTTCGGCCGTGGCGCTCGGTGAGGACAACCCCGGCTTTAAGATTACGCCGGCGCTGCTCAAGCAGGCCGTGTACGCGGTGCTCTTTGGCGACGTGATGATGCAGATGCTCTATCGCTGCCGCCCGTACGAGGCCACGCCCGGTGCCGCCAATGCGCTCTACGAGGAGTACATGGCGCGCGCCCGCAAGCTGGCGCCCAAGTTTAACCGCCACAACTACACCAAGCTGTGCCGCGAGGCCATCCGCGCGTTCGACACCATGCCGCTCGTGGGCGAGGGCGCCAAGCCCCGCGTGGGCGTGGTCGGTGAGATCTTGGTCAAGTTCCACCCTACGGCCAACAACCACGTGGTCGACGTTATCGAGCGCGAGGGCTGCGAGGCAGTGGTGCCGGGCCTGCTCGACTTCTTCCTGTACTCCATGAGCAACGCCGAGCTACAGAAGGACGAGCTGGGTAGCTCTGCTACAACGCGCGCGGGCATGCAAGCGCTCATCAAGCTCGTGGACTGGATGCGTACGCCGGTGGAGGAGATGCTCGAGAAGTCCCGCCGCTTTGAGGCGCCCGAGCGCATCGGCACTATGGCCGACAAGGCCCGCACGGTGCTTTCGGTGTGCAACAACATGGGCGAGGGCTGGCTACTCACGGCCGAGATGCTCGACCTGATTGACCACGGTGCGCCCAACATCATCTGCACGCAGCCCTTCGCGTGCCTGCCCAACCACGTGGTAGGTAAGGCTGTGATCAAGGAGCTGCGCCGTCAGCATCCCGAGAGCAACATCGTCGCGGTGGACTACGACCCCGGTGCGTCCGAGGTCAACCAGCTCAACCGCATTAAGCTTATGATCAGCGTGGCCAAGGAAAACATGCGCGCCGGTAAGGGCTTTAAGCTCGAGAAGGTGGCGCCGCTCGCGATGGACGAGGTCACCGGCCAGATGCGTGCCCATGACGGCTGCGTGAGCTGCGGAACGGCCAGCGAGGAAGCCGTGGCATCGGTCGCTGAGCGCCTGGGACGCGGTGTGAAGTAGCTAAATTATTCCGACGCTAACAGCGGCTTGCCGAAATAACGTGTGAGGCGCGGTGGCGGCCATCTGGCTGTCGCCGCGCCATCTTTCTTTGGCTTGGTCTGGGGCGGTGCTGACAATGAATGGTGCGGTCAGTGCTCGGCTCAACCCGCTGAGAAGGTGGGGCTGAGCCATTTATTTCGGAAGTGGGGCACAGGCTTGCGGGTGGTGAGTGGGTCACTGATTTGGCAAGAGTCTGTCAGGCCCTCGTTGTTTTCTCTCGGAATACTTCAAAACCATGGGCTGATCCACGCTTCTGTTCTGGCGGAATACGTTGCTGTTTTGCATGGAATTAGCATGCCCGTCATATTCAGCTGGAAAGGTCTCCTCTTTCAGCGCTTTTTAAACATCGAGAGAGCTGGCGTGCCTCAAGTTGAATGCAGCTTATCGCGTGATGAGTCTGCGCTTGGGTATCGTTTGAATTTGAAACGCAGTAAAAAGGGATTGATATTCTGTCTTGTTCGCCTAGGCAAACGATTTTTGCTGGATAGCCTATCCTGAATTGAGACGCTTGTGAGGCTATGGTCAGAATAATCCCATGCTTATGAATCAGAAAATCGGACAAATTTTGCTGGTCTGCTAAGTTAATATCCTCGTAGGAAGGGGAAAGGCCCAGATGGTTAAATACTGAGTTTATTCTCTTTCGACAATATCGAATGTCACAGGTGTTTGCAATTGGATATCGAGCCACCGCGTTTAGATTCGCCGTTGCGTGACTAGCTAATGGGTGACTGCTTTCAACTAAGAGGTTGACTTCGGCATTCAATAAAAAATGTGATTCAAAAAGATTGGTGTCTACTTGTCCAGCGACAATTGCAATGT
Source organism: uncultured Collinsella sp. (assembly GCA_900542335.1). GTDB lineage: Bacteria > Actinomycetota > Coriobacteriia > Coriobacteriales > Coriobacteriaceae > Collinsella. The sequence goes on along the minus strand of UQNG01000020.1, from coordinate 25,619 downwards.
CGATTTGTCTGTCAAGTAGAAGGGATAAACACGTTCCGCCGTCGTCATATCTGGAAACAGCAAACTTACCGCCCTTATACTTTTTCGAAAGCCTGTTCAGTGTGGGCTGGTTGAACCAGCTTGCGAGTATTGGTGCTAGTCCGACTGCAACGCGTGTCAAACGTGTCTGGGTTATTTTATCTTTTCACGCGTGATTTGCGCATACGCTTGAATTCCCTCAATTGAAGCTAGTACATCTAATGCTATAGGAAGGATTTCCTCTCCATAGTTTGTTAGATGTAGAATACTGCCTCTTTTTTCGAACAGCTTCAGACCAAGTTCAGATTCCAATGCTCGAATGCCTTTTGAAACAGCTTGCGGCGAAACGCTTAATATAGTTGCTGCATCCGAGTAATTCTGATAATCAAATACCTTTATGAAATACTGCAGCTGAACGACATTCACCAGAATTCCCTTCGGTTGAATTTCTAATCTGTCTAAGTGTAAATTAAATAATGTTAAACAAGGCAAACAAATTGTTTCATCTAGTACAAAAAGTTATCAAACAGCTTTTGACTTTTTGACCAAAGTATAACTAGGCCTAGAACGAGAGAGGAGCCATTGTGGATTGGATACAGCCAACTCAAACACCTAACGATATTGCTTTGCTATCAAGTTGGTGTCCTTGTCAGGGCGCAAAATGTCAAGGGCGCTGTAATCCCTGGGGGATGTGTGCCGTGTACACGGGCGGGAATTGCCGCGCATTTCAACATTGCGGTATACACGTTAGCTAGGAGCTCCGATGGAATATATTCAAAAGCCAGTGAATACTCAGATGCCTGCTTCGTCTCGAGATATTTCTACGTGTGTGTCCTGTGCAGCACATATTTGTTGGAGTTATTCAGGGGGAGGACCGTGTGGCCTGAGGATCTGCATTACCAAATTTTGTGGCTGGAATTACTCCTAATGGCAGGTTGAAATATTGAAATATGCAACGGAGTAGAAATGAAACAGTCTCGCTTTAATGTAATCGATAAAGGGAATCAACCTACGCTGGCATATAACTCGTACTCTGGTGCAATCGTTGCGTTGGATGCAGAATACGAGAAGGGGCTTTTTGAGAATGGAGCTAATTGCCCTTCGGAAATTGTCGATAATTTGACGGACGCGGGGTTGTTGGTTCCCGACGGACTTGACGAGATCGAACATTTAAAAGAGATATCGTTGGCCTGTCGCATGCAATCGAAATCACTTTCATTTACGATAGCCCCGACATTGAATTGTAACTTCAGATGTCCGTATTGTTATGAGAACGGCAAGCGTTATGGCTCAATGAGCGACCGATGCGTCGATCAGGTAATAAAGCATATCAATGGCATGGTTATAGACAATCAGGCGGAAAGTTTGCAGATTGCCTGGTATGGCGGCGAGCCTTTATTGGCGATTGAGACTGTGGAGAAGATTACGCGCGGAATCCGAAGTGATGAAATCTTATTTAACGCCAGCATGGTGACCAATGGCTATTTCTTAGATGGGAAAACGGCGGAGTTGCTTGCAAAAAATGGGGTTACGCACGTTCAGGTAACTGTCGATGGTCCGCCTGAGATACACAATCGAAGAAGATGTCTTCCTTCTGGCGGCGATACGTTCAACCGTATTATTGATAACGTAAAAAGGGCTAGTGCGTACTTTGATGTCATCTTAAGAGTCAATGTTGATCCGTCGAACGGTGATCAGATTGATCGTTTGGTTGATTCGCTTGATCGTAAAGGTCTTCGTAATAAAGTAAAACTATATTTAGCGGCAGTAGATGATATAAATGGGACGTGCGCTAACTCTCCATGCTATTCAGAGGATGAATTTGCTTCGATTGAAGCATCCTGTCTGTCTCGCTACAAAATGACAGGGTACATGGATCCATTTCTTCCAGGCTTTAATCCGACCATATGCGGAGCCGTCAATAAATATTCAGAAGTTATTGGCCCAGACGGTTCCTTATATAAATGCTGGAATGAAATAGGATATTCCGACAGAAGCTATGGGAGCATCTTTGAAAATGAAACGAGTAGCGCATCCGAAGTTTCCATATGGAATGCTTACGACTTTTGTTCAGATTCAGAATGCCTTAACTGCTCACTTCTTCCTATGTGCATGGGTGGCTGTCCCTTCACCAGGCTGTATGAAAATAAGACAAGCTGTGTATCCGCAAGAAAGAACTGTATAAAAGTAATGAGGGCGGCCTATGATCTCAAACATAAGAAGTGATGCGGATTCAACGGCGATCTTCGACTATCTGCCATATTTCAGACTTGGGTTTTCTTCCCAATTGCTTCTGGTTATAGCCTTTACGTTGTGCTTAATAATATCTGGAATGATGGCCTCTGTATCCCCGCTGCTCACGAGCGCTCTGGTTGATAATATATCTAAAAAGCTCCTTATGGTGCTATTAAGATTGACAGTGCGTTAATTGGTTTCGCGGCATTAATCGATATTGTTGTCAGCTATTTAAGCACCCTTCTTTCAATGCGGATAACGACCGTGGCTGCATTCTCGATTGCTCGAAAAAAAATCGATGAGCTCGTGCGGATGCCTTTTGAGTTGTTTTTTGAGCAGGAGTCTGCTGAAAAAACTCAACAGATTTGTTCAGATGCCAATACTGTGGCGTCCTTCGGATTGTCGATGCTCCAGACGGTACTTCTTGCGATTGTCCAGCTAGGTATCAGTTTATTTTTTCTCTATGGATGTTCCACAGCGCTCTTTTGGGTTTCCGTGACATTTTGCATCTTGTATGCAATTGCATATGCTTCATTTAAAAAACCGCTTTTTGTTTCAGGTCTGACCTTTAAGGAAGAGCAGTCCCTGTATTTCGGAAAAGTGGAGTCCCTACTTGCGCATCAGAGATTTTTGTATGTTAATGCGCTGTTCGAAAGAGCATTGAAATCCATAGATAGCTATTTTTCGTCTTTGCTGTACGCCGGAGTCGCCTATCAAAGTGTCGTCTCGAAATTTCAGGCAACTGATTCCTTTGCTGCGGCTGCGTCCCAGGTGACCATTCTTTTGATTTCGGCTTTTTATGTAATGCATGGAAGCATGAGTGTAGGCCAACTTGTTGCTGTTTCGAGCTACATGGCTTTAATGCTATCTGCCGTGAGGTCAATCTACGGTATAGGTAGCAGCGCACAAGACTGCTTCTCATCGATATCCCGTCTAAATGCCTCTAAATTGCCTTCGGCTGCTGCTGGAGAGGAGCTCTTGGAGATCGATTACATCGAACTGCATAATTTCGGCTTTACATTAAATGGAAAGTGTCTCTACAGCGACTTGAATGTCAGGTTTGAAAAAGGAAAGCTCTATGCTCTTGTAGGGATTAATGGCTCGGGCAAAACGACCCTTGCGTACTTATTGATGGGTTGTTTCAATTCGGATTACGTTGGGACTATTTCCTACAACGGTAAGGCCCAAGAAGAAATCAACTGTGAGCTCCTTAGGCAGAAGCTAGTTTCATTTGCTGAACAAACTCCGATATCAGTAAAGGATATTCTTTGCGATAGAAACTTTCCTTCTATCGAAAGGAAGAGGTGCGGAGGAATGTCTCCCGGGGAACTGGAACAACTGGAAATTAGGCGGGTCTTAGAAAAGAAGGCAGACGTCTATTTATTCGATGAGCCAACAGCATCACTCGATATTGCTCATAAGGAAGCTCTGATAAAAGCTATGAAGGAAATGCGAAAGCACAAGATTGTCATTGCAATTACACACGATATGGACCTAATAACAGCTAGTGATGAGGTGGTAGAGCTTGGGAAAAGCGACTGAAATAATGCGCCTGGGGGCACGTTATCTACTGGGTACGATGGTTGCTAGCGTGCCGTGGGCTATTTGGGTTATTGCAAAAGGATCCCCCGCTTGGCTGTGCTCTACAGGGGCGCTCTTTTGTGCGTTGGTAGTCTATCTTTTTGCAACTCGGGGCGCTGTTTCCTGTGATAAGTCCAAGCGGCGTGGGATTCTTTTGGGATGGCAGTTCATTTTCATCGTATTTATTATTATGGCCGCTATGCTCGATATAGGTGGAAAATCAATATCCAGATGGGTATTGGTTTGTTCGGTTTCAGTTTTGCACGAGCTGTTATTTAGGTACGTATTTTTATTTGAATACACAATCGTCGGAATAGTTCGGCCGTTTTGCATAAGGGCATTTATACAGTCGATGCTATGGACATTGCTTCTCGTGACTCAACAGTGTTTAATCGGGGCACCCACAAATTACATCATTGCAATGATGGGGGGCTATCTTTGTCTGGGCCTTATTTTTGCGCTGCTCGTGCGAAAAACAGGGACAGTGTGCCCGTCTCTTTTAGCCATGATGTTTCTGAATTTTATCAACATCCTAGCTCTTTGAATTACGGACATAATCTTCAAAATCTTCAGGTGTTGGCGCCTTGGCCGACAAGGCCCGCACGGTGCTTTCGGTATGTAATAATATGGGCGAGGGCTGGCTGCTCACGGCCGAGATACTCGACCTGATCGCGGTGCGCCCAACATCATCTGCACGCAGCCCTTCGCCTGCCTGCGATTTGGTTAGCGAGGACGCCGTGGCGTCGGTCGCCGAGCGTCTGGGACGCGGCATTAAGAAGTAACATGCCTGCTTTAGGCTGGTATGAGACAAACGGGTGGCAGTCATACCGGCTACCACCCGTTTTTACTGGATATATGTTGCGTAAATGGCCTTGCCGACGCCTTTCGTGGACTCCGGATTTCGGAAGTGCGGGGAAAAACTCCGAACCTCCGAGCACACTGCTCTTTTACACTCTTGTGACCTGCGGTTTTGTTGCTAAAAAAGTCGGTCTGGTCGGCGGAACTCAGTTTTTCACCGCACTTCCGAAAACCGCGGTCTCGCAATATGAAAAACGCCTCCATAACTCTGGGTTAATGGATAAGTGTGGCCGTTCGTCGAATATCACTGTCCGTTTATGGAACCTATCTCTAACGAGTCGTAGCCATATGGTTTGATGTTAGAAACACATAGTTGCCGCCGGGCTGCGGGTGACGTTTGCTCTGATATCGGAGGTGCCAAGTATGTTTCGCGCTCCGTTAAACAACTATCGGTTGGGCTAACATGGGTCGCCGTGCTATTTCGATAACCCTTGCAGTGGTCTGCCTGGCTGTGCTCCTGGGCGCTACAGGGCTGTTTGCTATAAGCCGGGAAACGTCCTATATGCAGGAATGCGCTTCCGAAGGGTTTGCCATTGACGGTTACTATCGGGACGACAAGACGAGTCTGGAAACCCTGGCCTTTCTTGAAGAGGATAACCATCGGTGGCAACTGGTCGACAAAGACGGCAGCTGCGTTGACGGGCAGTTTAAGCGTACGGATGACCCCAACATCCTGATATTAAAAAAGGAAAACGGCGAAGAATTCGGCACGATTCACGTTGCGTATATATCGCGCCGACGCAATCAGGGGCAGATTTACCTAATTAGAAATACTAAGGTGACCCGATTTTATCTGGTGAGCACCGATCCGGCGTTTACAGTGGAATCTGGCGATGTCGATGCGGACGTCTGATTCACGGCAATAAAACAGCGAGCGGGGCGCGGGTGAACTGCACCCCGCTGTTTGCTCGTGTCCGTATCGCGTCTGCGTCTCGTCGTAGCTTGCGTCCGTGCGCGCATTCATCCCGCGCCGGTATCACTTCACATCGAACTCCACGCGATCGAGTTCGGGCACATTGAGGTCGATGAGCTTGCGGGCGATGTGACGGTCGTGTGCCCCAAGCGTCTCGCCTGTCGTCACATGAGCGACAATCTCGCGCTCGACGATGCCCTCCTCGTCGCCTTCGGTGGCCGAGGTCTCGACGGCGACGGTGTAATCCTTAAAGCCTGGCAGCACCGCGGCAAGCTCGCGCGTGGTCTCGGTGACACCGTAGCCGTCCTGCACGCCGGCCTGCGCGGAGCCGATAGGGCCCGCCGTCATAACGATGCAGGGGATGGCAAAGACTACCGTGCCCACAATGATGCGGCGGCGCACCTTGCGCGATAGCTCGTCGACCTCGGCGTTTTCTTCAGCAGTCACAATACCGTCGCCGTTCAGGTCGCGCTTGAGCGGCACGCGCAAAAGAAGCAGAACGGCTTCGGCGGCCAGCGCGATAAAGACCACGTTGACGCCAAACTCATAAAGCGCCGAGAGAAACAGCGACCCACTTGCGATGGCGATGCCATAGCCCGCCGCGCACAGGGGCGGCATGAGCGCGGTCGCCACGGCCACGCCGGCGATGAGCGTTGCGGGTTCCTGGTCGCGTGAGTTGCCCAGCCCACCCGCAAAGCCGCCGGCGAGCGCGACAGCGAGGTCCCACACAGTCGGTGTCGAATTGTCGATGATGGCGGCCGTGGTGGTGCCAAGGGGCGAGAGCTTAAAGTACAGCGTGGACGTGACCAGGCAAAAGACCATCTGCAGCGCGAGGCCGGCGACGGCCTCGACGGTAATCTCGCGGTCGAGCGTGGCAACGCCGTATGCCATGGCAAGAACCGAGCCCATGAGCGGGCAGATGAGCATGGCGCCCACGATGGCAATGTCCGAGTCGATATCGAGGCCGATGCTCGCGATGAGCATGGCGATGATGAGGATGCACAGGTGTGAGCCAGTCAGACGCGCCCCGTTTACAAAGCGCTTGCGGATCACGTGATAAGGCGCACGACCCTCGCGAATGTTGAATGCCTGCTTAAGGAAGCGGGTGGCGTTCTCCATGGCCTCGCTATGGGCAGGGCGGATGCCGTGGCGCCGATGATGGCGCTCGCGCAATCGCTTGAGCTGTTGTTTGTCGAGTTCCATGCTTACCTCGTCTGGCTTCCGAGTCACTCTTCGCGTCTGTTGCCTTTACTCTACACCGTGCTGAGGGAGGTGTCAGAAAAGGTTTGTTGACCTGGAAGTCAGGCCAATCGGCATGACTAAAACGCTGTGAGGATCATAAGAGTCAAATAGACAAAAAAGCGCGGGGCCGGTTTGATTCCGACCCCGCGCTCTGCACGGACACGTTGTTGTTGGGTTTAGCCCAGCAGGCTTAAGCCCACGGAGACAAACGCCAGGATAACGCCGACGATGGACTCACCGCCCAGCAGGCCGCTGGCAACGACCAGGCCCTGCTCCTGGAAGGCGGCATCCTTGGCGGCCTTCTCCTCGTCCGAAAGACCGGCCTCGGCGTCGCGGTGAGCGACCCACTTGTCGTAGGCGAGCTTGACGCAGGAGCCCAGGAAGGCCGTGAGCGACATGTAGAACGGCAGGTACACGCCCAGACCGATCATCATGGCCGGAATGCCGAGCCAGTACATGATGATGCCGGCGATAAAGCCGCCCGCAAACCACGGCACGCTTGGGATGCCCGAGACCATGGTGGCGACCACGCTTGCCTGCGCGGCAACGAAGCTCTTGTCGGGACCAAAGGCGTCCGGACCATAGGCGGTGACGAGCGCGACCATGACGGCGGCGGCGACCAGGGCACCCACGATGCCGCCGATGGCCTGGCCGACCCACTGTGCGCGCGGGTTGGTACCCAGCACGGCGCCGGCCTTAAAGTCGTTCATGACGTCGCCCGCAAGGCCGCACGCTACGGCCACGATACCGGCGATAAAGAACAGCTTGACCTGAGCGAGCTGCGCGAAGGCGGCAACGATGAGCATGACAATGAGGCCGAAGATCTCCATGGGGTCGATGCCCGTCTGGCCGCAGCTCTGCGCGCTCATGATGGTGGTGACAAAGGTGAACAGCGTGACGATGACGGCCGGAACGGGGCCAAGGTCGAGCACGATGGCGATGATCACGGCGATGGCGGCAGCGCCCAGGCCGATGATACCGGCGTCGAGCTTAAGGGAGCCCGAGATGAGCGACTGCTCGTCGGTGTCGGTGGAGCTGTCGGCGGCGAGGCCGCGGACGATACCGGCGACCTGCGGCAAGATGTCCTTGAGGACGACGGCGACGCCAAAGCCCATCATGAGGCCCATACCCAGGGACTTAACAATGCCCTGTGCGGTCATAACGTCAAACAGACCGGCAGCGGTGCCGCCGACAATGATGCCAAAATTGCCCAGCAGCGCGCCGGCAAACCAGAACGCGACCGGGGCGAAGCCCACAAGGAAGCCGACGGAGAGCAGCATGGGCGAGTTGTAGATGGCAAAGGTCACGCCAGGGATGTTGAGCGTGCACAGCATACTGGGCACAATACCCAGAGCATCGCGCAGCACGCTGTAGATGCCGGCGATGGCCATGGAGCCAAAGAGCTGCTTGCCGGTCTTGCCGCCGGCCTCGGTCGCGCGCAGGGTCTGAGCTGCGGCGTTGCCGGTGGGGAACTCCAGCGCGGCGTCCACGATAAAGTGACGGTGGATGAGTGCCGTGGCCAGCAGGCCCAGGATAGTGCCGGCGAGTGCCACGATAAACATGTCGAGCCAGCTGATCTGGTCGGCATAGCCCAGCATCCAGGCGCCCGGGATGGTAAACGCCAGACCGCCGGCGACCATGGCGCCTGCGGACATGATGGTGTGGGTGACGTTGGCCTCGTTGAGGCTGGCGTTGCCCATGAGCTTAAGGAAGAACAGCGAGATGACGGCAGCGAAGACGATCGGCCAGGGGAGTGCGCCCATCTTGAGGGCGGTGTAGGCCGAGCTTGCCGTGATGATCACGCAGCCAAGGACGCCGATGACGACGCCGCGCAGCGTGAGTTGCCTGCGCATCGAAGCGCGGTTCGAGGGATTGCTCATATAAAACTCCTTTGCGTATATCCGCTTCCCCGGGGAGCGCCGTTACGGATACGGCGCGGGAAGTCGGGTTACCAAGGGCCGCCGCGTGAGCTCGCAAACGACCGCGCACCAGTATAGCCGCAAGCTAGTCATTTTGGGATGGCTGGTTCGGGTAGGCGATATACTGCTGGGCAGACGAAAGGAGCGCCGACGATGCTTAATGGGTGCGCATATATATTGACGGTCGACGTGGGCAACACGTTCATTCGCTTTGGCCTGTTTGCAGAGGATTCGGCCGCGGCGCAGGAATGTCCGCTTGCGACGTGCGAGATCACCACGCCGTCGAGCATCACAGCAGACGAGGCGCGCATGCGTCTCGTGCAGGTCATGGCCGCGCTGGCGGCCGATGCAGGCATGCCGGGTGCGCTTGTGCCCGCGGCTGCTGTGCTGAGCTGCGTGGTCCCGGCGCTCGAGCGCCCGTGGAAGGCGGCACTTTCCCGTACCTGCACGGGGCGCGTGCTCACGGTGGGGCCGGGCCTCAAGACCGGCATACCCGTGCACTACGATGACCCGGCCGAGATCGGTCCCGACCGCATCGCCGACGCCGTGGCGGCTCGTGCCGTCTACGGCTCGCCGTGCGTCGTTATTGACCTGGGTACCACGACCAATATCGAGGTCATCGATGCACACGGCACCTTTGTCGGCGGCGTTATCGCGCCGGGGCTGGCGCTCGGCGCCCGCTCGCTTTCGGCGGCAGCAGCGCGCCTACCCCAGGTTGAGCCCTCGGCGCCGACACACGTCATCGGCCGCAACACGCGCGAGGCCATGCGCTCGGGTGTGGTTTTGGGCGAGGTGGCGCGCATCGACGGCATGCTCGACATGGTGCTTGCCGAGATGCGTGCGACCAAGGCCGCGGGGGAGGGCGATGTGCCCATCGTCATTACCGGCGACGATGTCGAGGCACTTGCGGCCCTTGTCGGCCATAGCCTGACAGTCGATGACGCGTTGACGCTGCGGGGCCTCGCCGAGCTCTACCACATCAACCAAAAGCCCCGCCGCGCGTGAAAGTGAGGGCGCCGGTGGGATAAACGCCCCTACCTTCCACCTGCTACAATGGGTCAAACTATTGCGATTTCGGAGGTGTCTGGCATGTCGGACGATCTTCATCAAACTGCGTCGGGCAAGCGCCGCGACGTCATTAGCTGGGATGAGTTCTTTATGAGCGTGGCCATTGCCGCGCAGCGCCGCAGCAAGGACCCTAACACGCAGGTGGGCGCGTGCATCGCCAGCACCAACCACCGCATCCTTTCGGTGGGCTACAACGGTACGCCCTCGGCGCTCAACGATGACTTTTTCCCGTGGGGTACGAGCGACGACCCATTGCAGGATAAGCACAACTACGTGGTGCATGCCGAGGCAAACGCCGTGCTCAACTACCGCGGCTCGCTCAAAGACCTCGAGGGTTCCACGGTCTACGTCACGCTGTTCCCGTGCCACGACTGCGCCAAGATCCTGGCGCAGGTGGGCGTGGGCGAGGTCGTCTACCTGGACAACAAGTATGCCGACACCGATGACGGCCGTATCAGCCGCCGCATTCTCGACTCCTGCGGCATCAGCTACCGCCAGGTCATCGTCGATGTCCAGATTGGTACCGGGGGACAGGCTCAGCAGTAGTGCGTGCCAACGCTAGCTGGCGGCAAAACAGCCAAAAGAGCCCCGTCCCAAATTGACTACTCGTGAAAGTCGCGTCTGCGCGCATGGACGGCTCGTGAGCGGGTACATGGCTGTAGTAACATAGCTTCTGTCCGCGGGCGTGCCCGCGTTATTGTGAGAAAGGAGCCCCTGTGGCTGTTAACGAAGAGCTGCTTAAGAAGGTTCTTGAAGAGATTCGCCCCAACCTGCAGGCCGATGGCGGCGATATGGAGTATGTGGGCGTCGACGACGAGGGTGTCGTCAAGCTGGAACTGCAGGGCGCCTGCGCCGGCTGCCCTATGAGTGCACTGACTCTGTCCATGGGTATCGAGCGCATCCTGAAGGAGCACGTGCCCGGCGTTACCCGCGTCGAGCAGGTCAATGCTTCCGGCGAGGCCGAGGACCTGTACGACGAGTACGCGCCGTTCTAAGATGCGAAAGCTGCGGACGGTACGCTCCGCATAGACGTTACGCCCAGATATGCGGCTGCGAGCGCAAGGCCCGCGGCCGCATTTGTATGTAGGGAGCAGGGAGATCGATATGCTCAACGACCTCTACCATATGCTTGACCCCGTCGCGATCTCGGCGGGCCCCATCACGATCTACTGGTACGGTCTGGCCTATGTGGTCGGCGCCCTGCTTACGGCGGTCGTCATGTATCGCACGCAGCGCCGCTGGGGCTTCAACATCACGATCGATGACCTGACGAGCGTCGTGGTCGGTGCGGTCTTTGGCCTTATTATCGGCGCGCGCCTGTTCTACGTCGTCTTTTACGGTGATGGCTACTATTGGGCCCACCCGCTCGAGATCTTTGCCACCAACGAGGGCGGCATGAGCTTCCACGGTGGCCTGGTCGGCGGCATCTTGGGCGGCATTATCGTGTGCCGCATGTATAAGCTCGACGCCTGGACCATCGCCGACCTTGCCGTTATCGGTGCTCCTCTGGCGCTGTGTCTGGGGCGTTGCGCCAACTTCGTGAACGGTGAGCTGTGGGGTAAGCCGACCGATCTGCCCTGGGGTGTGGTCTTTGGCGGTACCGCGGGCGATATGCCGCGCCATCCCTCCCAGCTCTACGAGGCGTTTCTTGAGGGCATCGTGCTCTTTTGCATCCTGCAGGTGCTCAGTCGCAAAAAGCCGCTGCTGCCCCAGGGTACGTTCATGGGCGTCTTTGTGATGGGCTACGGCATCGTTCGCTTTTTGATTGAGTTCGTGCGCGTGCCCGATGCGCAGCTGGGCTATCTGCTAGGCGGCGTTATCACCATGGGCCAGCTGCTGAGTCTGCCGCTTGTGATCGCCGGCCTGGCGCTCATCATCTTCGCCCGTCGCCGCAACCAGCCCCAGCGCGTCTACCTGGACGCCTAACCACCAAAACCACCACAAAGGGGACAGACACCTTTGTGGTGGTCTTGCCGAGTTTGATAGGTTTCTAGAAAGGCTTTCGGACTGTGAAGGATCCCGACCTCTCCACAACGGCTGCGCGCGACGCTGCCTGCATCGTCTGGTTTAAGCGCTATCCCGCCAAGCAGACGCTCATCGCATTTTTGCTCGCCCTGCTGGCGACTACGGCGTTTTCCATCGATCCCGCCCCGGTGTCGAGCAATGCGGTCCTGGCGATCGACCCCAAGGCGACGGGCACGCTCTACGTGTGCTACGAGGTACTTCTCTCGTTTGCCGGCCATACCGACGCAGTGATGCTGCTCGCGCTTGCCTGCTTGCTCACGCTGCCGTTTCGCTATGTGTTCTTTGGCCGCGGTGACGCTTGGCGCCCGTCGGTCGTGCTGCCATCGCTGTTCTTTGCCGTTTGCATGGTGTTCGGCCGTAGCTACGACCTTACCGATTCGGCAGAGATTGTGCTGGGCGACAAGGCACGCGTTATCTGCGCCTGGATTGGCGGCGCGGGCTGGATGCTTCTGGCGATTGTGGCCTTCTATCTGGCTTTTGAGTTTTTAGATTGGTTGAGCTCCCACCGCATCCCGTTTTCGGAGGCACATTTTGGTCGCGTGTGGCGTGTTGCCCACGCCGTGCTCTCGGTCCATCCCTTTGTCGGGCCGTTTCTTGTCCTCATGATTGTCTGGGCGCCCACGCTTATCGCCTCGCTGCCCGGCCTCTTTATGGGAGATACGGGCGCGCAGATCCGCCAATGGTTCAACTATCCCAACGGCACGAGCGACTACCTGCGCCTGCTTAACCCCAACGTGCTGCTCAACGGCCATCATCCGGTGGTGCACACGGCCATCATCGGCTCATGTGTGCAACTGGGGCTTTCGCTATTCAGCAGCGCCAATGCGGGCCTTGCCATCTACACCTGTGCCCAATTTGTCATCACGGCCGCCTGCATGGCCTATTCCATATCTTCGCTGCGCAAGCTGGGCGTGAGCCTGCCGGTCCGTGGCGTCACCTTGCTGTTCTTTGCGTTTATGCCGATGTTCTCCAACTATGCGGCGCTGCTGACCAAAGACGTACTGTTTGCCGATGCGTTTTTGGTGCTGCTCGTTCAGACCGTCAAGCTCGTGGCATGTGGCCTGCCCCGTCGCGATGCCAATGCCAAGCGCGCGGGCGAACAGGCGCCTGTGCTCTTTGCACGCCATGACTGGCTGCTGCTCGCTCTGGGCGCCATGGGTTCCACGTTTTTGCGCAATGGCGGCCTGGTCTTTCCGTTGGCGGCTTGCGTGATTGCGGCGGCGTTTTGCGCCTGGGACGCGCATGTGGCCCGTCGCGTGGCCAAACAGTCTGTCGTCACGCCCTCGTACGCCACGCCACGCTTCCGCTGGGTCGGCGTGCTCGCAGTGCTTGCGCTCTGCCTTGTCTCCAACATGTATTTCACCAAGGTCTTTATGCCGGCGCACGACATCACGCCTGGTTCCAAGCGCGAAATCCTCTCGATTCCGTTCCAGCAGACGGCTCGTTTCGTCCAAAAGCACGACGGCCTCAACTCGGGTGTCAAACCCACGGTTAAGGAGGACGGCACCATCGTGGAGGCTCCCTGCGACGGCTTGGTGACCGATGAGGAGCGCGCTGTGATCGATCGCGTGCTTAAGTACGAGAACCTGGGCCGTCGCTACAACCCCGACAAATCGGATGCCGTCAAAAACTGCTTCAATGAGTACGCCTCGCAGGAGAACATCAAGGCCTATTTTAAGGTGTGGGCCCAGATGTTCAAAAAGGACCCCGAGTGCTATATCTCGGCGCTCGTCAATAACTACTACGGGTACTTCTATCCGAGCGCTCGCGATGCGTGGGTCTACAGCACGGCGCGCAGTGCCGAGATCATGGCGAAGCCCGATAACCTCAAGTACTTTGACTTCCATCCGGTCGACAGCAAAGCCGTGCGCTGGTGCGACCACCTGATTAACCTGTACCGCGTGGCGGTGCAGCGCATTCCGTTTATCTCGCTCACCATGAGCTCGGCCACCTACGTGTGGATCATGATCGTCGTGGTGGTCTACCTGTTGCGCCGCCATTCGTGGCGCGCGCTGGCCATCTGGATACCGCTACTGGGTGTGCTCGCTGTGTGCCTGATTGGTCCATGTAACGGGTCGACCTACATGCGCTACCTGTACCCGGTCATTGCATGCATGCCTTTCGCCATCGGCGCCACGATCACCCGCAGCGACCGCCTGTGGACCTAACCAAAGATTGGCGCATTGGGGTCAGGCTGCTTTGTGCCAAGGGGCTGCATCATCACGACGCCTTCATTTTGGGGTTTATCTTGCAGGCCGGTAGGTATATCATAACGACGTTTGTTTATATTGCCCGAGCATTCGCGCTGGGCTTTAGGTCGAAACCGATAGGAGACACGTATGTCCGGACACTCTAAGTGGGCCACAACCAAGCATCGTAAGGGCGCGCAGGACGCCAAGCGTTCCGCCCTCTTCTCCAAGCTCAGCCGCAACATCACCGTTGCTGCCCGTCTCGGCGGCGACCCGCTGCCCGAGAACAACGCCAGCCTCGCCGCTGCCGTTGCCAAGGCTAAGGCTCAGTCCATGCCTAAGGACAAGATCAAGTCCGCTATCGATAAGGCCTTTGGTTCGGGTGCCGACGCCGCCGTCTACGAGAACATCGTGTACGAGGGCTACGGTCCCGCCGGTGTCGCCGTCTACGTCGACTGCCTGACCGACAACCGCAACCGCACTGCCGCCGATGTCCGTTCCGCCTTCTCCCACGCTGGTGGTAACCTGGGCACCTCGGGCTCCGTCGCCTTCCAGTTTGAGCGCAAGGGCCAGATCGTCGTCGCCAAGGAGATCCTGGACGAGAACGCCAAGAAGGAGACCATGATCGCCAACGGTCCTGCCGGTGACGAGGATGAGTTCATGATGGCCATCGCCGAGGCCGGTGGCGAGGACTACGAGGACGCCGGCGAGGAGTGGATCGTCTGGACCGCTGCTAACGACGTCATGGCTGTCTCCAAGGCGCTCGAGGAGCAGGGCGTCCAGGTCAAGGGCTCCGAGACCACCATGGTCCCGACCACCCCGACCGAGGTCTCCGGCGCCGACGCCAAGAAGGTTCAGCGCCTCATCGACCGTCTTGAGGAGCTCGACGACGTCCAGGACGTCTACAGCACCATGGACATGACCGACGAGGTCATCGCTGCCCTCGAGGAGGAGTAGCGCCCGCACGGATTGAGCCGTGCATATCTGGGCATAATGAAGCGAGCATGCAAGCCTCGTGGAATAGATGAGCCGGATCCGCGTGCATGAGGCACCGGACCCGGCTCTTTTATAATGATGCGAATCGTTTTGCATTCTGTGGATCGAGATTTGAAGGGAGCGCTGCATGCGCGTGCTCAAACGAGCCCTGGCGATCGTGTATTTTGCCGCCGCCGTCGTGGCGCTGGGTACGTTAGTCTGCCAGTTTTGGGGGCCATATACCTATCGCTTTATGCTGCTGATGCGCGATCCGCTGCCTCGCATTGTTGTTACGGCGTGCGGCGGTGTCGTGGCGCTCGGCGTGCTCGTGGGTTTCTTCCGCCTGATGTTTGCTCGTCGCGAGCCGTCCTGCGTGCATCCGGCGGGGGAGCGCAATATCGAGGTCACGCTCGCCGCCCTCTCCTCGTGTGCTCGCACCGCGGCAGAGCGCGACGACCGCGTGATGATCGAGCATGTCGAGGCGCGCGTGCAGGGCTCCGACGAATCGCACGTCCGTTTTAAGGTCGACGCCATCGCGCTCGACGACCGGGACGTGGCCTCCCTTGCAGCCGCGATGCGGCAACGTATCGAGGAGGCCTGCGACACCATGCTCGGCACGCCGGGCACGACCGCACGCGTTCGTTTTTTGCCGTCCAAGACTACCGTCCAGACCGTGGAGGTTTCCGGTGAGTGATACCAATCAAGACAAGACCGTCCGCACCCCGCGCCTGACTATCGATCAGAGCGCCGCGCCGGCAGGCGAGGTCGTCGATCCCAAGGTGGAGGGTACCGAGTCACATGACGCGGTCGCCGATGATTTTGATGAGGCCATGGGTCTCATCAAGGGTACGGGGGCAGCCATCTGGAGCTATGCCGTCCGTCATCCCAACACCACGCTTGGAGCCGTCGCTGGTTTTGTGCTCGCCGTGCTGGTGCTCACGCTCGGCCTGTGGGATACGCTCGTCATCGCTTTCTTTGTGCTGATCGGCGCCGTGATTGGCCAGATCCGCGACGGCGAGAACGGAATCGTCAACTTCTTCGGCCGTCTGTTTAGCGGCCGCTAGCATGTATTCGACCGCCGCGTGTGCGGTGGGCATAAGGAGGAACCATGGCTTTTAACACGAAGGTCGATGTGGCCGATACCGAGCTCGAGGTAGACGAGACCGTCACCGCCGAGGCCGAGGACGTAACGCTCGAGGACGAGGCGCTCGTCGAGGCCGAACCCGCCGACGATGCGGATGGGGATGATGGGGAAGCGGACGAGTCCGAGGACTCGCTGACCTATTCCAACGGTGTGATCGAGAAGATCGTCGCCATGGCCACCCGCGAGGTACCGCACGTCCTGGGCATGAAGGGCAACCTCATGCACTTTGTGCAGGAGCAGTTCGGTGCCGAGAATCTGACCAAGGGCGTGACGGTCGAGGTCACCGATGACAACCGCGTGGTCGTCAACATTTCCGTCATTATCGAGTACGGCGCCTATGCGCCCGCGATTTTCGACGACGTTAAGGCGCGCGTGACCGAGCGTCTGGCTGCGATGACCGGCCTTGAGGTGGCAGGCGTCAATCTGCGCATCGAGGATGTCATCACCCCCGAGGAGTATGAGCACCGCACCAACCAGCACGAGTAACCTACCAAAAAGGGACAGGTTTGTTTTGGCAGGTTTTATCTGCGAAAACGTTAAACGGCCGACCGCGCAAGCAAAAGCGTGGCCGGTCGTTTCTGTACGCTCCCGATGTAGTCATACCGCTCGTCTAACTAAGGGTTGCAATCGTCGCGTTCCGCGTTACCCTAATGGGCGCATTGTTTCCAAATTGTTAACGAGGGGTTGCCGTAATGGCTGACGAGCGCGAAACAGAAAGCAAGGCATGGGCGATTGAGGCCGCCGCGGCAGAGGCGGCATCGCGAGCTGCCGAGGAGCTACATCGTCCTCCCGTGGTGCCGATGGAGCGCGTGGTCGATCGCACCGATATCGAGCACGGCGAGCGTGCCGGCCAAAAGCGCAGCCAGGAGCCAGGCTTCCCGCGCTTTTTCGCCGAGCTCAATCTGGGTCTGATTCTTACGGCCTTTGCCATCGTTGCGTTTAAAACCCCTAATCACTTTGCTTTTGGCGGCACCTCGGGCATGTCGGTCATTCTGTCCACGCTGTTCCCGACCCTGCCCGTAGGCGTCTTTATGTGGATTATCAACGCGGTTCTCGTCGTCTTGGGCTTTATCTTTTTGGAGCGCAAGGCAATTCTGTGGAGCGTCTTCGCCTCGTTTGCGCTGTCTGCCTATGTTTCGCTGTTTGAGCTCTTTATCCCGACCGATGTCTCTCTGACGGGTGATATGTGGCTCGACCTGTGCTTTGCCGTCATCTTGCCGGCGCTCGGCAGCGCTATTGTCTTTGACATCGGCGCCTCGACGGGTGGCACGGACATTCTCGCTATGATCCTCAAGCGCCGCACGACGCTCGAGATTGGCCGTGCCCTGCTGCTGGTCGATATCGGCATCGTGACCATCGCGGCCTTTTTGTATGGCCCGCGTGTCGGTCTGTATTGCGTGCTCGGCCTGTTTGCCAAGACACTCGTGGTCGACAAAGCCATTGAGAGCATTCACCTGCGCAAAGTCTGCACGGTCATTTGTTCCGAGCCCCTTAAGGTCGAGGAGTTTATCGTCAAGCATCTCAACCGCACGGCGACCATCAGCCGCGGCTACGGTGCCTTCTCGGGCAAGTGCGTGACGGTGATCATGAGCGTGCTGAGCCGTCGCGAGGCCGTGCAACTGCGCCGCTATGCGCGCGAAGTCGATCCGGGTGCCTTTATCACGATCGTCGACAGTTCCGAGATCGTCGGCAAGGGTTTCCGCGGCACGAACTAGCGCGGACACACTCATCAAACAATCGAAAAGCGCCTCGCGCGTTGCAAATGCGTCATCTAAGAGTATTTGTCCTCACATTGGGTGACAATGATGCCAAAGACATCGTTTGCGATCCAGGTGATTCGCTCTAGATACGAAGGGATGATTTCGATGTTCTGTTCGCAGTGTGGCGCTCCTATGGGCGATAACGACAAGTTCTGCGGCGTGTGCGGTGCTCCTAATGCTGGTGCTGTAGCTTCCACCCCTCAGGGTCAGCCTCAGCAATATGTCCCTCAGCCTCCCATGAGCGCGTCCAAGGGCTGTGTGGCTCAGGCGTTTGAGGATATGACCAAGACTCCGGGCGTGCTGCAGCGCGTGTGCCAGATCGCTTTTTTGCCGGCGCTTATCTGTGTCGTGTCGGTGCTCGTGCTGTTCATCCCCGTTATCGGCGGTATTGCGGCTGCCATCGGCTTTTTGGCTGCCTACGTGGCGAGCGTATGCGGTTCGGGCTTTGGCATCGAGTGGGGTCGCGATCTGTCGCTTAAGATCGATGACGGCATGGATCGTCCGTTGATGCGTTCCACGTCGTTTGGTCTCGGAATCTTTTCGAGCGTTATTTCGGTCGTACTCGAGTTTATCGCTGCCATTCCCATTATCGGTGTAGTGCTTTCGCTGGTGGAGGGCGTGGTAATTGGCGCGGCGGGCTCGTATTCGTATTACGGCTCTTATGCGCTCGAGGCTGCGCTGTTTGGCTCGCTTGGCTTGCTCGTTCTGGCTATGATTGCCACGGCGGTCCTGGGGGTCTTCTTTAAGATGTTCGCCGACATTGCCGTGATGCACTTTGCGGTGACCGGTCGCGTCGAGAGCGCGTTTTCGCTCGATAAGGTTTGGGCGGCCTTTAAGAACAACAAGACCAAGCTGTTCTGCGCTTCGTTCCTCCCCGAGTTTTTGACGGGCTTGGTCGCCAACGTTGTCACATGGATCTTGACGGTTGTCTTTGGCGCCATTGCCTCTGTCGGTATGTATAGCTACTACTATCGTCCTACGGGTATTGAGGCGATTGTTACCGGCGGTGGCATCACGCTTGTACTGTTCCTGGTGCTGATCGCGTTCGTCACCGTATTTCTTACGGTCTTTGGCAAGATGCTCAAGCACCGTGCCGTTGGCTATTGGGTTGCACGTTATGCAAGCGAGTGGGCCGACGAGGACAAGGACGACGTCCTGACTTTTGTATTGCCCTTCGAGAAGAAGTCCGCTCCCTCGGGTTACAGCGCTCCGGATGTCGCGCCTGAGCCCGAGCCCAAGCCTGAGTCGGCACCTGCACCCGAGACCGCGTCTGCGCCCGAGCCCGAGCCCGAGCCTGAGCCGGCGCCTGTGCCTGAGCCGGAGCCGACACCTGCACCTGAGCCGGCGCCCGCGCCCGAGCCTGAGCCTGAGCCTGAGCCAAGTTCCGACGAGGACCCTCAGGACGAGTAGCCATGCCGCCTGCCATTTGGGGACGGGGTAGAAATAGCGCTTGACAAATGAGCGGGGCGGACGTTTCGACACGTCCGCCCCCGCTTTGCTTTAGCCAGGTTGTTATGGATGGGTGTGACGACTACTCGTCGTGCTTATCCTCGTGACGAGCGGCGGCGCGGGCTTCGTGGATGCCCTTGATTGCGGCATGGCGAGCCGTGCGGGCATCATGGATGGCGTCGCGAGCCTCGGCGGTCGTCGCCTTGGCAGAGCGTAACTTGGCGGCCAGATCGGGGTTGGTTTCGGCGACCGCGGTGATCGCGGGACCGTCGAGCTCCTCTTGCGTGGGCTCGGCCAAAAAGTCGATAGCATACTGGGCTGCCACCATGGAGCCCTTGGCCAGCACGCTCTCGTCGATCTTGTAAAAGCAGGAATGTTGGGCGTACGTGGCGCCAATCTTGGGGTTGCGCGTACCTACAAAGGCGAGCACGCCCGGTACGCGGCGCAGGTACTCCGAAAAATCCTCGCCCGAAAGCGTGCCGCGATAATGGCCTTGACCGGCGGGACCCAGACACTTAATTACAGCCTGACGGCAGCGCTCGCTCGAGCCCGCGTCGTTTTCGACCTTGTAGTTGGCGATGGTGTAGTCGGTGAGCTCTGCCTCGGCGCCCAAGGCGGCCGCGGTATGCTCCACGATGCGGCGCATAAGTTCCGGCATTTCCTCGTGGGTTGAATCTCCGTAGGTGCGCACCGTGCCGGCGAGGTAGGCCGTGCCGGCGATAACGTTGCGCGCGGTGCCGCCATGCAGCTCGCCGACGGTGATGACGGCCGGCTCGTAGGGGCTTATCTCGCGCGAGACGATGGTCTGCAGGGCGTTGACAATCTCGGCGGCAACCATAACGGCGTCGTGGCCGCGCTGGGGCATGGCGCCGTGGCACGAGGTACCGCGGACATCGATGCGGAACCAGTCGGTATTGGCCATGCGCGGGCCGGGCTCGCAGCTTACGGTGCCGGCGTCGACCTCGCTCCAGATGTGCGCGGCGTAGGCACCATCGACGCCGTCGAGCACGCCCGTGCCGATCATGAGTTTGGCGCCTTGGCCGTTTTCCTCACTGGGCTGGAAGACGATGCGGACCTCGCCGTGGATGTCGTCTGTCATATGGCGCAGAATCTGCAGCGTGCCGAGCATCATGGCGATGTGGCAGTCGTGGCCGCAGGCGTGCATGCAGCCCTCGTTGACGCTGGAGAAATCCTCGCCGGTCTGCTCGGTGACGGGCAGGGCGTCGATATCCGCACGCAGCAGGATGCGGCGGCGCGGCGTGCCGTCCTCGCGATAGGCGTCGGGCGCGGTGCCGCGAAGGGTCGCCACCAGGCCCGTCTTAAGGGGACGCTCGTAGGGGATATTCATGGCGTCGAGCTGGTTGGCGATGTCAGAAGTCGTGCGCTCTTCGGCGAGGCTCAGCTCCGGGTGCTTATGGAAGTGCCGACGCTGCTTAATGATGTAGGGTTCAAACTCGGCGGCGATATCTTGGATGGCTGCGGTGACGTCGTCAGCCGCGCGAGCCTCGGTCGCCGCCATAATCTGCTGTGCCTTGGTCTTCGTCATGGTCGATTTGCTCCTTACTGGTTTATCGCAAAATCGTACAGGCTCTTTCCAGTATGCCACCTGCCACTTGGCCTGGCAAAGCTGCCGTTTGCCGCTTGGCATTTTGTAACCGAGGCGGGGGAGTACACTCGGGGGTGTTGAATTTTCTGCCAGAGATGGGGATGTCCATGCAACATATCGATCGGATTATCCGCTCCAAGAACGTCTTTACCGCGCAAGACGGCATCGATACCGCCCGCGAGCTGGCGATTGCCATCGCAGGTGACCGTATCGTCGCAGTCGGTGCGCCCGATGACGTGATCGCCGCCGCGCCTGCCGCCACGCCGGTTCTCGACTACGGCGAGCAGTTTGTCTGCCCCGGTTTCCATGACGCTCATCTGCACTTCTTCCATACCTCGGTCGGTTCCTCGCCGTACATGCTCATGGATATGGGCACGTCCGAGGCGGCACTGGTGCAGCACGCGCTCGAGTTTTCCCAGGACCTGCCCGACGACGCCTGGGTTGTGACGCAGGGCTGGCGCGACTACCGTTGGGACCCGCCCGAGCATCCTACCAAGGCGTCGCTCGATGCGGCATTCCCCGATCGTCCCTGCGTTATGTATTCGGGCGACGGGCACACGC
The DNA here is from genome assembly GCA_900542335.1 of uncultured Collinsella sp. GTDB lineage: Bacteria > Actinomycetota > Coriobacteriia > Coriobacteriales > Coriobacteriaceae > Collinsella. The sequence continues at coordinate 4,076 of UQNG01000020.1, read as the reverse complement.
TTTGGCTCAACAGCCGCGCACTCGAGGCGCTCGGCGTCACGCGCGACAGCGAGCCGCCAGCGGGCGGCAGTTACGACAAGGACGCAAGCGGCGAGTTCACGGGCATTGCGCACGAAGCGGCTGCCATGCAGCTGCTGCCGCGCTGCCTTGAGTGGCTGGGCGAAGGTCGCATCGCAAGCGCTTACGCCGATCAAATGAGGCGCATGGCCGAGCAGGGTATTACTTCGATCTGCGATATGTCGCTCATGCCCATGCCGGGCTGCGATTTTATCCGCGACGATGTCTACGACAAATTGCAGACGGCCGGTAGGCTGGGCATTCGTGCCCATCTGTTTCCCACGCTGCTGGATGACCAGTCGCGTCTGGAAGAGCTGCAGGTACGTTACGCGAACAACGCGCTGCTTTCGGCGCCGGGTTTTAAGCAGTTCTTCGACGGCGTGTCGAGTGAACACACGGCATATCTCACTGAGCCCTATACCAATCCGCGCTTCCCGGGCGACCAGGGCCGTCTGACGGTCCCGGCTGAGCGCATGCGCAAACTGGTTCTGGCGGCCGCGGAGCGCGGTCACACCGTGCGCATCCACGTCATTGGTGACGGTGCGATTCATGCCGCGCTGGATATCTTCGAGGAGGCGGCCGATCTGTACGGCCTGCCCCAGCACGGCCATAACACGCTCGAGCACCTGGAGAACCTTCTGCCCGAGGACATCGACCGCCTGCGCAAGCTCAACGTGGTTGCTTCGAGCCAGCCCTGCCATATCACGCTCGACCCGGGTGGTCCGGAGCGCGATCTGGGCTTGGAGCGCAGCCGCATCATGTGGCCGTTTGCGACCTATAAGCAGCGCGGCATCCGCCAAGCCTTCGGCACCGATAGCCCCATCACAGCCGTTACCAGCATGAACGTGCTCTACACGGCTATCACGCGCCAAGACCCCAAAAGCCACTGGCCCGAGGGCGGCTGGTTGCCGAGCGAGCGCATCGATGCGGCAACAGCCTTGCGCAACTACACCCTGGGCAGCGCCTATGCAGCGGGCGACGAGCAAAACCTCGGCAGCTTGGAGCCCGGCAAGTATGCCGACCTGGTAGTTCTGGACCAAAACCCGCTCACCATCGACCCCCAAGAACTTCAAGCCACCAAAGTCCAAGCCACCTACCTGGCAGGCAACTTGATTTACGAGCGCTAACCCCACATCCCACCCCTCAGTTGCGGTGAAATAGTCCCTAAAATCGGCCTTCAAGCCCAAAAACAGGAACTATTCCACCGCAACTTAAAAGAGCGCGTCCCAACAACGTGCCCCCTATCTTGTGCATTCCATCCGCATCGCCATTTTGCTGCACTGACTTTTCTGAATGCCGGGCCCTAGTTAGTCAACCTGGCTCCCAGGGCGGACCGGAGGGCATGAAGTTTGTCGCGAGTTCCGCACGCAAAGGAAAGCACTTAATGTGCTTTCCGTCTTGCGCAGGACTGTAGAGCAGCAAACTTCATGCCCTCCGGTCCGCCCCGGGAGCCACCGCTAAGTTATCCCCCGGCATTCAGAAAATCTAAGTGCCAAAAAATAAGATTTTTTGACTCCGTGTTGTATAACCCGCCATTCGTGGGTACCATTTAACGCGTACGCAAACAAAAAGGGTTAATTCGCGTGGTATAACCGCGCGGCCCAAAAAGGAGGAGACAAGCATGTCGTCTTTGAAGCCGCTTGCAGATCGTGTTCTGGTCAAGCCCGACGAGGCCGAGCAGAAGACCGCTTCTGGTCTGTATATCGCCAGCAACGCTCAGGAGAAGCCGCAGCGCGGCACCATTGTTGCCGTTGGTGCCGGCAAGGTCAACGACAAGGGTGAGCGCATTCCCATGGACGTCAAGGTCGGTGACGTTGTCATCTACGGTAAGTTCGGTGGCAACGAGGTTAAGGTCGACGGCGAGAAGTATCTGCTCATGCGCGCCGATGACATCTACGCTGTCGTCGAGGCCTAGTCTCGTCAGAATCTCTGATTCGTCTTTGAACGCGCTCGTCGCATAGGACTCGGAAGCGGCGACGCGAGTCACATTTCTTTTGGAGGATTACCCACTATGGCAAAGAACATTACGTTCAACACCGATGCCCGCGCTAAGCTCGCCAAGGGCGTCAACACCCTGGCCGACGCCGTTACCGTCACCATGGGCCCCAAGGGCCGCTACGTTGCGCTGCAGCGCACGTTCGGTGCCCCGACCATCACCAACGACGGCGTTTCCGTCGCTAAGGAGATCGAGCTCGAGGACAACATCGAGAACATGGGCGCCCAGCTGGTGAAGGAGGTCGCCACCAAGACCAACGACACCGTGGGTGACGGCACCACCACCGCAACCCTGCTCGCTCAGGCCATCGTCAACGACGGTCTGCGCAACGTCGCCGCTGGCGCCAACCCGCTGGCCATCCGTCGCGGCATCGACAAGGCCGTCAACGCCGCCGTCGCCGAGATGAAGAAGCAGGCCAAGCCGGTCGAGACCAAGGAGCAGATTGCTTCCGTCGGTACCATCTCCGCCGGTGACCCCGAGGTCGGCGAGAAGATCGCCGAGGCCATGGAGGTCGTGGGCAAGGACGGCGTCATCACCGTCGAGGATTCCCAGACGTTCGACATCACCATCGACACCGTCGAGGGCATGCAGTTCGACAAGGGCTATGTCTCCGCTTACTTCGTCACGGATAACGACCGCATGGAGGCCGTGATGAAGGATCCGTACATCCTCATCACCGACCAGAAGATCTCCAGCGTTCAGGACATCATGCCTGTTCTCGAGGCTGTCCAGCGCGCCGGCCGTGGCCTGCTCATCATCGCTGAGGACATCGACGGCGAGGCCCTGCCCACCCTGGTCCTCAACAAGATCCGTGGCGCTCTCAACGTCTGCGCCGTCAAGGCTCCGGGCTACGGCGATCGCCGCAAGCGCATCCTCGAGGACATCGCCGTCCTTACCGGTGGCCAGGCCGCTCTGGACGAGCTGGGCGTGAAGGTCGCTGACATCACCGCCGATATGCTCGGTACCGCTAAGTCCGTCACCATCTCCAAGGACAACACCGTCGTCGTTGGCGGCGCTGGCTCCAAGGAGGCCATCGACGCCCGCATCGCTCAGATCAAGGGCGAAATGGAGAACACCACCTCTGACTTCGATCGCGAGAAGCTCCAGGAGCGCCTGGCCAAGCTCTCCGGTGGCGTTGCCGTCATCAAGGTCGGCGCTGCTACCGAGTCCGAGCTCAAGGAGATCAAGCATCGCGTCGAGGACGCCCTGCAGGCTACCCGCGCTGCTGTCGAGGAGGGCATTGTCGCCGGTGGCGGCGTCGCCTTCATGGACGCTGCTCCTGCGCTCGACGCTGTCGAGATCGATGACCCCGAGGAGAAGATCGGCGTCGACATCGTCAAGAAGGCTCTGACCGCTCCGGTCGCTACCATCGCCAAGAACGCTGGCTTTGAGGGCGCTGTCGTGGTCGACAAGGTTGCCGAGCTGCCCGCCGGCCAGGGTCTCAACTCTGCCAACGGCGAGTGGGGCGACATGATCGAGATGGGCGTCCTCGACCCCGTCAAGGTCAGCCGCGTCACCCTGCAGAACGCTGCTTCCGTCGCCAGCCTGATCCTCATCACCGAGGCTACCGTCTCCGATGTGCCCAAGAACACTCAGCTTGAGGACGCTATCGCTGCTGCCACCGCTGGTCAGCAGGGCGGCGGTATGTACTAAGGCCGACAAGGTCTAGAACTCCCACCGGGAATCCGGGGGCGTGACGGGGTTTCTCTCCGGAACGTCCTCGGACATGCAAAGAGGCTCCGCATCGCGCTTCGCGCTGCGGAGCCTCTTTGCGTCCTGACGCTCCTATTTGGCAAGGTGTTTTTTAGAATCCAATTTGCGCTCGGCCTCGAATGCCTGCCTGTCCCAATCGAGCGGGAGCCCCGCCTCGACCCACGCCTCGTAGGCCCTCCTTATTGGCTTCAGGTCCCTTTGGCCCCTCTCCAGCATCGAGATGTACTTCTCGCTGGTGCCGAGTATCGAGGCCGCCCGCACCTGGCTGACCCTCGCCGCGCGCCTGGCCGCCACGAGCTCCGAGGCGGCC
>UQNG01000019.1:0-31332 GCA_900542335.1 uncultured Collinsella sp. | reverse complement strand
CCGTCGCGGTCTCCTCGCGAGCCTGGGGGGCGGCGAACTGGCGGCGCTCCTCCTCGCGTGCCTTCTCGGCGGCGATGCGCTCGCGCTCGGCCTCGGCAGCGCGAGCTGCCTCCTCGGCGGCGGCTGCCTCCTCCTCGGCCTGCTTGGCAGCCTCGACTTCCTTGGCGCGGGCCTCGATCACCGAGGCGAGCTGCTTGCGGACCATGGCGACGTAGGCGTCCTCCAGGGCGGAGGAAGCGGACTTAGCGGGAATCTTCATTTCGGCGAGATGACCCATCAGTTCCTTGGAGGTCATGCCGAACTCTTTGGCCAGGGTGGACACACGGACTTTTGCCATATGACTTCACCTACCCTTTCTGGCACCTTGGGTGCCTAGAGACTGAACGAGCGTGGGAGATGCGCCGGGACCCGCCCGGCGCGACCGCGCGCTAGATCAGGTCCTCCGCATCATCGAAGGCGTCGGTGTCGTGGACACCGCAGAAACGGGAGCCGGGGCGGGCCTGGTTGCGGCACTGGACGCCGTCCTCGGACACGTACTCGCAGCGACGGACGTCGTCGTCCTCCTCGTCACCGATCAGGTCGGCGGCGGGTTCCTCGTGAACGGGGACGTTCTTGAGGATGTCGGCGGCAAGGGTCTCGGACTTGATGTCGATGTGCCAGCCGGTCAGGCGAGCGGCGAGGCGGGCGTTCTGGCCCTCCTTGCCGATGGCGAGCGAAAGCTGGTCGTCGGGCACGATGACGCCGGCATAGGCCTTCTCCTCGTCGATGAGGACGCGGGTGACCTTGGCGGGCGACAGGGCGTTGGCGACGTAGACGGCCGGATCGGCATCCCACAGGATGACGTCGACGCGCTCGCCGCGAAGCTCGCCTACGACAGCGCGGACACGGCTGCCCTTGGGGCCGACACAGGCGCCCACGGGATCCAGGCGGTCGTCGAGCGAGTGGACGGCGACCTTGGAGCGCTGGCCGGGCTCGCGGGCGATCGACTTGATCTGGACGGTGCCCTCATAGATCTCGGGCACCTCCTGCTCAAACAGACGACGCATGAGCTCGGGGTGGGTACGGGAGATGACAATCGGCGGACGGCTGTGCTCGCCGCGAACCGGCTGCAGGTTGGAGTTGGGATCGCGGACGTCGATGATCACGGCTTTGATGTGCTGGTTGTGCAGGTAGCGCTCGCCCATCGGACGCTCGTTACGCTCGTTCTCGTAACGGCGCTGGTCAAAATGCGGCAGCTCGGCCTCGACGCCATCGCGGATCTTGACGATGGTGAAGTCGGGCGTGGACTGCAGCACGGTACCGCTGATGAGGTCACCGATACGGCCGGAGAACTCCTCGTAGATCTGCTCACGAGCGGAGTTGCGCACGATGGCGTTGATCTCGGCCTTGGCGTGCTGGGCGGCGATGCGGCTCGTGTTCTTGGGGGTGACGTCGATCTCCTCGAACTCGGTGAAGTTGCCCTCCTCGTCCATGGAATCGTCGATCGGCTCCAGGCGGTAGACGTAAATCTTGCCGGTGGTGCGGTCGATGGTCACCTTGGCGCCCCACTCAAGATGCAGGATCTCGGCATAGCTCTTGGCGAGCGACTGCTCCAGGCGGTCGATCAGGTAGAGCTGGTCGATGTGCCTCTCCTGGCAAAGCTCCATCAGGGCGGACATCATGTCGGATGCTGCCATGTTAGTTTCCTTCCTTCGCGGGCTTGAAGTCATAGGTGGGCTTCAACTTGCACTTTTTAACATCACAGAAATCGAGGGTGACGGACTCGCCGTCCTCGAGCTCGAGGGTCACGTTCGTCTCGGTCGCGGCGGCAATCTTGCCGGAGTACTTGCGACGGCCCTCGGTGGCAGTGGAGGTGAGCTCACAGTCCTCGCCCACAAAGCGGGCAAAGTCGCGCGGGCGGCGCAGCGGGCGCGCCATACCCGGGCTCGACACCTCGAGCGTATAGCTCGAAGAAATGGGGTCGAGCTCCTCGATCACGTCGCCGACCCACTTGGTATTGGCCGTGACGTCGTTGAGCGACAGGCTCTGACCCTCGGCACCCTCGATACGCACACGCACGCAGGGGGCCTTGGTGGCGCCCACGAGCTCAACGTCGACAATGTCGACATCGTGCTGGGGAGCGACGGCCTCGAGCGCGTCGATGATCGCCTGCTCGGTCTTGGTCTTGACCATTGCGGCACCTCCATCCATACAAAAAAGAAGCGGGGCCGAAACCCCACTTCTTTCAATTACTACTTCATTTGCAAGCAAACTATACCAATACCTGCGAAAACGTGCAAGCGTCAAAGAAATTCGCAGGTCAGCGCGCCCACAGCTTCTCCACAAGAATAGGACAATTAGGCGAGGACTCCTGTGCGGTGCTCCCCAAAAGCCCCAAAACGGGCCATGCGTCCCAGCGCGCCGACCGAATCGGGCCCTACGGGCATTCCATCCCTGGGCGCACATCGGTCAGACTGCTCGTAAGGGACATTCTGGAACAGATAAGCCGTACTCACACATTGACCGCACAACCTTCCAGAATCTCTACGGCAAGGAGGATCAATGGAACGCCTAGGCACCCTCTGCGCGACAGCGCTCGTCGTCGCTGCCTGCTCGTTCGCTCTGGCGGGCTGCAGCAACATCGATGGTAAAACCAGACCAAGCGAGCCGGATCTCGGCAGCTCCAAAGCAATCAAGAAAACGACACCTTCGGAGCGCTTCGACAAAATAGACGAAGATATAGTCGACCCCCAGGGCTTAGGTCCCGACCCTCAAGAACAGTTCCCCATCGACCTTGAGGCAGACGAGAATGTCCATGTTACCTGCGTGGGCAAGGACACGGATGGGTACGGCGACGCCGTGTTGGTCTTTGCGGTGACAAACAACACCGATATGGACATGATGTTTGGCGATGTCGATGCTTATGCCTACGTCAACGGTGTCGTTCGCGACGTGCGCATGCGCAAGCCCGTCGCCGCAGGCGAAGAAGCGACCGCGATGCTCACCTTTGTAGGCACCTTCGACGACCCGGACTTTGACGTGAACAGCGACCTCAACGACATCTACCTCAATATCTGGATGTTCGAGGAGCAGACGGGCAATGTCTACTTTAGGGACCTGGTACACATTCCGTAGAGGGTGGCGCTAGGCGCCAGCCAAACGGGGTACACAGTGCAAGACGAGGGACGACCCAGCTGGATCGTCCCTCGTCTTTAATGCGTCAACTATGCGCGTGGCGTTTACTTGACCACCAGGTTGACCAGCTTGCCGGGCACGCAGATGGCCTTGACGACCGTCTTGCCCTCGGTCCACTTGGCGACAGCAGCCTCGGCGGCAGCCTGCATTTCCTCGTTGGAGGCATCGCGGGCCACGTCGATGCGGCCACGGACCTTGCCGAGTACCTGGACGACGATCTGCACCGTGTCCTCGATGGACTCGGCCAGGTCGAACTCGGGCCAGGTGGCGGTGTAGGCGTTGCCCTCGCAGCCGAGTGCCTCGTGCCACAGCTCGTCGGCCCAGAACGGGCAGATGGGCGCAAGGACGCTCACGATATCCTTGGCCACGCCGTAGCACAGGGCCTTGTCGCGGTCAGCACCCTCGGTGGCGTTGAGGTAGGCGCTCGCCGCGTTGACGAGCTCCATGACGGCCGAGATCGCGGTGTTGAACTGGCCGCGATCGAAGTCCTCGGTGCACTTGGCGATGGTGCGGTGACGCTCGCGGTAGAGCTTCATCGCGGTCTCGTCGAGCACGGACTTGTCGAAGGCCACGTTGGCGTCGCCGGACTGGACGAGCTGCCACACGATACGCCAGGCGCGCTTGATAAAGCGGTTGGCGCCCTCGACGGCCTTGGGATCCCAGTCGAAGTCCTTCTCGGGCGGGGCGATAAACAGAATCGCCAGACGCATGGTGTCGGCGCCGTAGGGCTCGATAACCGAGCTCGGGGGCACGACGTTGCCCTTGGACTTGGACATGGTGTCGCCGTTCTCGTCCTTGACCATGCCCTGGCACAGCAGGTTGGTGAAGGGCTCGTCCACGCTCAGCAGTCCCAGGTCACGCAGCGCCTTGGTAAAGAAGCGGCTGTAGAGCAGGTGCAAAATGGCGTGCTCGATGCCGCCGATGTAGTTATCGACGGGCATCCAACGGTCGGCTGCCTCGCGGGAGAAGGGCAGCTCGGTGTTGTGCGGATCGGTATAGCGCAGGTAATACCAGCTGGAGCAGGTGAAGGTGTCCATGGTATCGGTCTCGCGCTTGGCCGGGCGGCCGCAGACCGGGCAGGTGGTCTCGTAGAAGTCCTTGCACTCGGCGAGGGTCTCGCCGGCGCCCAGGTCCAGGTTCTCGGGCAGCGTCACCGGGAGCTGATCCTCGGGCACGGGCACGATGCCGCAGTGCTCGCAGTGGATGGCCGGGATGGGGTTGCCCCAATAGCGCTGACGGCTGATGAGCCAGTCACGCAGGCGGAACTCGACCTTACGACGGCCGCAGCCCATGGCCTCGAGGTCAGCCACGATGGCAGCCTCGCCCTCGGAGTGCTTGCCGCCGCGCATGCCGGTGTACTTGCCGGACTGGACGAGCGTGCCCTCGGCAGCGTGAGCGCAATCCCAGTCGACGGTCTCGGCATGGAAGGTATCGATGGTCTCACCGCTGGCCTCGACGGCAGCACGGTCGTCGTCGTCCAGAATAATCGGCACGATCGGCAGGTCGTACTTGCGGGCAAACTCAAAGTCGCGCTGGTCGCCGCAGGGAACGGCCATGACGGCGCCGGTACCGTAGTCGGCCACGACATAGTCGGCAACCCACACGGGGACCTTCTCGCCGTTGACGGGATTCACCACGTAGCGGCCGGTAAAGGCACCGTGCTTCTCGAGGGTGCCCTGGGCACGCTCGACGGCAGAGATATGCTTGGAGTCCTCGACGATCTTGGTGACGGCCTCCTCGTACTCCGTGCCCTCAACGAGCTCGTGAAGACGAGCGTACTCGGGAGCCAGGACAAAGAAGGAGACGCCAAAGAGGGTGTCGGCACGCGTGGTGAAGACGGTGATCTTGCCCTCGTCGCCCTCGATGGGCTCGCCATCCTGGTCGCACAGGGTAAAGTCGACCTCGGCGCCCTCGGAGCGGCCGATCCAGTTGGCCTGCATCTGCTTGACGCGCTCGGGCCAGCCGGGGAGCTTCTCCAGGTCGTCGAGCAGCTCCTGGGAGTACTCGGTGATCTTGAAATACCACTGCTCAAGGTCGCGCTTCTCGGGCTCGGTGCCGCAGCGCCAGCACTTGCCCTCAGTGACCTGCTCGTTGGCCAGAACGGTCTTGCAGGTGGGGCACCAGTTGACCGGATTCTCCTTGCGGTAGACCAGGCCCTTTTCCCACATCTTCTCAAAGATCCACTGGCCCCAGCGGTAGTAGTCGGGGCTGCAGGTCTTGACCATGCGATCCAGATCGTAGGAGAAGCCCATGCGCTTCATCGTGGCGAGCGCCTGGTCCATATTCTTATACGTCCAGGCGGCAGCCTGCGTGTTGTGCTTGATGGCGGCGTTCTCGGCGGGCAGGCCAAAGGCGTCAAAGCCGATGGGGTGCAGCACGTCGTAGCCGCGCATGCGGGCCTGACGGGCCATGGCATCGCCGATGGTATAGTTGCGCGCGTGGCCCATGTGCAGGTCGCCCGACGGATACGGGAACATCTCGAGCACATACTTCTTGGGCTTGCTGTCGTCGGTGTCGACAGCAAAGAGGTTGGAGTCCTCCCAGGCCTTCATCCACTTGGACTCAATGGCCTGCGCGTCGTAGGCAGGGATCTCGTCCTTATGATCTGTGCAATCGCACATATCAGCTCCTTTAATCTTAGCTGGGGTCGGGCGGCTTGGCTTTATTCGCTACTGCGAACAGTCCTGCGCAAGACGAAGAGCACATTAAGTGCTCTTCTTTGCGTGCGGAACTTGTAGCGAACAAAGCCAAGCCGCCCGACCCTAAGGTTAACTTGACTGATGATAGCAAATACGACAAGCGAGATGCCTGCGACTTGCAGGCATCTCGCTTTATCTAAATAACGTGGTTGTGAATCAACCGCTAATTGTTACCCGCCCAAATATGGTCGGGTTTTCCAAGTGCCGCAGATTGCCGTGAAAGAGGAGCGACGCGTACTTTGGTACGCGAGCGACGGTTTGAACGGCAAGGTGCGGTGCTTGGGAAAGCCGCTTATCGATAGGAAACGCTCTGCTGAGAATCCTTCACGACAACGTCGTGGGCGCCGCCTTCGACGATGGAGGTGGAGCTGACCAGCGTTAGGCGTGCCTTTTCCTGGAGCTCGGGGATCGAGAGGGCACCGCAGTTGCACATCGTGGACTTGACCTTGTAGAGCGTGCCGCCCACGCCGTCCTTGAGGGAGCCGGCATAGGGAACGTAGGAGTCGACGCCCTCGACGAAGCTGAGCTTCGCGGCGCCGCCCAGGTCGTAGCGCTGCCAGTTGCGGGCACGCGCAGAACCCTCGCCCCAGTACTCCTTCATGTACTGACCGTTCACATTGACGCGCTCGGTCGGGCTCTCGTCAAAGCGGGCGAAGTAGCGGCCCAGCATCATAAAGTCGGCGCCCATGGCAAGGGCGAGCGTCATGTGGTAGTCGTAGACGATGCCGCCGTCGGAGCACACGGGCACGTAGACGCCGGTCTCCTCGTAATACTCATCGCGAGCGCGGCAGACGTCGATCAGTGCGGTGGCCTGGCCACGGCCGATACCCTTGGTCTCGCGGGTAATGCAGATGGAACCGCCGCCGATACCGACCTTGATGAAGTCGGCACCGCAGTCGGCCAAAAAGCGGAAGCCCTCGGCGTCGACGACGTTACCGGCACCGACCTTGACGTCCTCGCCGTAGTTAGCGCGGATCCACTCGATGGTGCGCTTCTGCCACTCGCTGAAGCCCTCGGAAGAGTCGATGCACAGGACATCGGCACCGGCCTCGATGAGCAGCGGCACGCGCTCGGCATAGTCGCGGGTGTTGATGCCGGCGCCGACCATGTAGCGCTTGTCGTTATCGAGCAGCTCGTTGGGGTTGGTCTTGTGGCTGTCGTAGTCCTTGCGGAAGACGATGCCCATAAGGTGATCGTTGTCGTCGACGATGGGCAGAGCGTTGAGCTTGTTGTCCCAGATGACGTCGTTGGCAACCTTGAGGCTGATGTTCTTGTCGCCCACGATGAGCTGCTCACGCGGAGTCATGAACTCGGAGACCTTCGTCTGGTGGTCATCGCGGCTGGGACGATAGTCACGGCTGGTGACGATGCCCAGGAGCTTACCCTTGGGAGTACCGTCATCGGTAACCGGCATGGTGGAATGACCGGTCTTCTCCTTGAGCTCGATGACCTGCTCCATGGTCATGTCGGGGGTCAGCGTGGAATCGGACTGAACGAAGCCAGCCTTGTGATCCTTGACGGCCTTGACCATAGCGGCCTCGGACTCGGCGCTCTGGGAACCGTAAATGAAGGACAGGCCACCCTCGGTAGCGAGCGCGACACCCATGTCGACGCCCGAGACAGACTGCATGATGGCGGAAACCATGGGGATGTTCAGGGTGATTGCCGGCTTCTCACCGCGCTTAAAGCGGGTTAGCGGCGTCTTAAGAGAGACGTTGTTGGGGATGCACTGCGAGGACGAGTAACCAGGGACCAGCAGATACTCCGAAAACGTGTGGGACTCACCGGGAAAGAACGTAGCCATGTTTCTCCTTTTTCCATGCGACCGGTCGGCTGCAGGCCTCGTAGGACCCAGCCCAACCTTGGGCGCCCAATACTGGGGAAGTATCTTAACGCACTTTGACTGCTACAATGCATGATTTAAGAAGAGCACACGAGGGTTTGACGCTGGCATTGCGTTTGCCCAGCAAACACTTTAGCGGGGAGATGTGGAGCAGATGGAGTACAAGACGACGGCAAAGCTGGTCATTCAAGCGTGCGACAAGGATCTGCCGGGCGTCTTCGGCCACGGCTGCGTCTTGCTGCTGCAAGGTATCGCCCGCGAGCACTCGCTCAACCGTGCCGCCAAGAGCATGGGCATGGCGTATTCCAAGGCCTGGCGCATTGTGAACGAAGCCGAAGGCCAGCTGGACTGCAAGCTCATCGAGCGCGACGGCGCCCGCGGATCCACGCTCACCCCCGCCGGCGAGCGAGCCATCGAAGTCTACGAGACGTTGCAGAGCGAGATCAACAACGTCATCGCCACCAAAGCCAACGACCTCATCGCCAGCATCAAAAAGTAGCTAATTTGGGACGGGGCTTTTTTAGCTGCACAACCCCTTCTCATAAGTTGCGGTGAAATAGGGACTGTTTATGCGGTTAAAGCCGTAAATCAATCCATATTTCACCGCAACTTATGGAGTTGAGGATGATTTAGCTAGTTGCGAAGGGCGTTGTCAAGGGTTGACGCTACAACCAGTGGGTTGTCGGTGCCGGCGAAGAGGCGGATGGTGCTCCCCTGCTTGCCGCGTGGGGCCGAAAGACGCGTCGTTGCGCCGCCGGCAGGCGATGTGCGAAACTCCCCCGGCAAAGCGTCGAACAGCTCTCCTGCGCTAAGCTCGATAAGGTCAAACTCAACTGCCGGGCCAAAACCATGCTCGAGGATTCCCGTTGCAACAGCATGGTCAGGATGCGAGCTCAGCCCGGGATAGCGCACGTTGCGCACCATCTCGTTGGCGGCCAGATACTCGGCCAGCGCGCGGGCGCGGTCGAAGTGTGCCTGCATGCGGGCGTCGAGCGAGGAAAGCCCGCACTCCAGCACATCGGCCTCCTCGGTAGAAAGGTCGAGTGCCAAAGAACCGCAGCCCTCAAACAAGACATGCGCGCACTCGGCAGCGGCATCCACACGATGGCGCTTGAGCTGCGAGCGCGCGACCGAAGCGGCAACGAGATTGCGCGGAGCCATACCGGCGCACACGCGATCGAGCGCCTCGAGCGACAGCGCAGAACCAAGCCGCAGCGGATCGCAGCCAAAAGCCGACGCCACCGTGTTATCTACCACGAGCAGCGCGCGGGCATCGCGAGCCGCGCGACCCAGAGCGCGAAGATCGGGCACACGCAGACCAAACCCGCCGATAGAGTTGACGAACCACCACAGATGCGGCCCCTCGGCATCAAACGAAGCATCAAAGTTCTCGGACGCGGCGGCAAACGCCTCGACGGACGGCGAACCCACCAGCGCGGCATCGCAGCAATCAAAGCCGTGCACAAACGCATCGGCAAAGTCATCGGCAAACGCAACCAGGCGGTCACCGGGACGCACAATCCCCAGCTGCGACAGTGCCGCCGGAACATGCGGGGCCGCGAGCAACCGCGCCTCACGCGCGCCGGCCCTCAAAGCCCAGGTCTCTTCTAGTTGCTGCACGCCCATACGGCGCCGTCCCTTCAAAACAAAAACCCACGATGCGGGTGTTCCCCGCATCGTGGGCAACGGCTGCAGTATAGCGCCGATATGCGAAGAATCGCCTAGATGTTGAGCGTGTGATATTTCACGCTCGCACCCGGAGCGTCAACGGTCACGCCATAGGCCTCGGGATAGATGCGCGTCGAAAACACGAGCGCGCCATCATTCACAAACACCTCGACCGACGAGACATCGCCGACAATGCGCACGTTACGGACCTCGTCGACGGGCTCCCAGCGCACGGTACGACCGCAGCCGGCAGAAGCGCGGCCCTCATCGGCAAATCGCATCTCAAAGCGCGCGGACAGTTCGCCCTCGGCGGGCACAAACGCCAGCTTCAGCTCGCCATCAACGGTCGCGGTGAACGCACCGTCAACACCGTCGACAACAACGTCAAAGCAGGTATCGCCGGCAACCTCCAACGAGCCCTCCCCTACACGCACCGAGGCATAATGGTGCTCAATCTCGCGCGCCGGCTGCTGCAGTACCACGCCGCCGTCACCGGCCGTAAGCTCGCGCGGCACCGTCATGCAGTGCTGCCAGCCGCACACCACGGTGGGTGCGTTGCCATAGGTCGGCTCATCGGGCATGCCCATCCAGCCGATCAGAATGTGGCGACCGTCCTCGGTCGTGAACTCCTGCGGAGCATAGAAGTCAAAACCGGCGTCCCACAGGCGGAAATCGCCCAGCTCATAAGCGTCCTTGCCACCCGTAATGTCGCCCGTTACAGGCATGTAGCCAGCAGCGTATACGTTCCCGCGGTCCCAACGACCGCCCTCAAGGCCCTGGGGCGAGAACGACAAAAATGCAGCGGTATCGCCATTCGCATCGAGCTCAATATAGCCGGGGCACTCCCACATAAAGCCAAAACGCTCGGGCGTAGACACACGGTTCTCGAGCTCCCAGCTCAGCATGTCGGCCGAGCCATACACCAGGATCTCGCCCACATCGCGCCCGGCACCCTCACCGTGCATGGCGCAAAATCGACTATCGACATGCGGACCATCCACGCGACGACGCGCGCCCAGCACCATGTGATAACGCCCGTCCGCGTCACGCCACACCTTGGGATCGCGCACGTGGCAGGTCAAATCCTCGGGATAATCCTCGGACGCCAGCACCACACGCTTGGCGCCAAACGCCTGACCGTCGGCACTCTCCACATAGACGGTATCGGCGCGGCGGCCGGTATTGACGTAGTCGTACGTGCCGTCTGCATCGGAAAGCTTAACGTTGCCTGTGTACAGTACGCGAATGCGACCGTCCTCGGCAAGCGCGGAGCCCGAATACACGCCATGGCAATCGAACGGCTCGTCGGGCAACAGTGGGGCGCCAACGTAGTCCCACGTCATAAGATCGCGACTCGTCGCATGGCCCCAGACCTTAACGCCACCCTCGACATCAAAGGGCGCATATTGAAAATAAGCGTGGAACACGCCGCCCGCTTGGCAAAGACCGTTGGGGTCGTTGAGCCAGCCCGCCGGCGGCATAATATGGAAGTGCTGGCCATACGCGCCATGACCGCACTCAGAGGCGGCAGCGTCAACAGCGGCAACCAGCTTTGCAAGATCGCGACCAAGTGCATTAGACATATCAAAGTCCTAACGGATCGAAAGTTACAAGGCGCCAGAGATCGACACCAGATACGGGAAACGCCCGCGAGCATACAACCCGCGGGCATCCCCTCAATCAAAAGCTCTTAGGCCTGCTCGGAATCCTTGGGCTCGTCCTTGTACAGGACAAATGAAACGGCAAAGGAAACAAGCGCGGCGACCGCAAACATGATCGCGTACTGCACGGGCTGGGCCAGGCACAGCAGGATACCGAAGATACCGGTAACGCCCGTACCGGAGGCAGCCAGCGAAGTGAGCGCGCAGACCAGGGCGCCGCAGCCACCGCCGATGCAACCGGCGATGAAGGGCTTAAAGAAGCGCAGGTTCACACCAAAGATAGCAGGCTCGGTAATGCCCATGAAGGCGGACAGGGCCGAAGGAAGCGCCAGACCCTTGATCTTGGCATCGCGGGTCTTAAAGGCAACGGCGAGCGCGGCGCCACCCTGGGCGATGTTGGCGGCACTGGCGATGGGCAGCCAATAGGTCACGCCGTACTGAGCGAGCTGGCCCAGGTCGATGGCGGTGTACATCTGGTGGATACCGGTAACGACCGTGGGGGCATAGAACAGGCCGACGATAAAGGAACCGATGCCGAAGGGCAGGGTCAGCAGGGCCTGGATCAGACCGAGGATGGCGTTCTCGGCCCACACGAAGATGGGGCCGACGGCAACGAGCGTCACGAGCACGGTCACGAACACCGAGACGAGCGGGGTCACAAAGAGGTCGAACATCTCGGGAACGACCTTGTGCAGGCGCTTCTCGAGGAAGGCCAGAATGGCGCAGGCGATAACGATGGGGATCACGTGGCCCTGATAGCCGACCCACTCAAAGCTGTACACGCCGGGGATGACGGTGACCATGGTCTGAACGCCCTCGGAGGCAACCGTGTAGGCGCTCTGCAGCGAGGAGTTGATGAACGCACCGCCGACGACGGCACCCAGGTACGGGTTGGCGCCAAAGGCCTTGGCGGCGGAGTAGCCGATCAGGATCTGCAGAATGCCAAAGGACGTTCCCGAGACCAGGTCGGCGATCTTATAGATAAAGTTATTGGTGTCGAGCGCGATAAAGCCGTTGGAGACCATAAAGTTGAGGGCGCTCATAATGCCCAGCAGCAGGCCCGAAGCCACGATGGCAGGGATGATGGGGACAAAGACGTCGCCGAGCACCTTAATGGCACGCATAAAGATGTTCTGCTGCTGCGCCGCGGCCTCCTTGACCTCGGCCTTGGTGGCAGCCTCGACGCCACTGAGCGCGATGAACTCCTCGTAGACCTTGTTGACGGTGCCGGTGCCAAAAATAATCTGCAGCTGGCCCTGGGCCTCAAAGACGCCCTTAGCGCCGTCGATATTCTCGAGGGCCTCCTTGTCAACCTTGGCGTTATCGGCAATCACCAGGCGCAGACGCGTGGCGCAGTGTGCGGCCGAAACAACGTTGTCAGCGCCACCGATGTTGTCGAGCACCTCTTGGGCTGATTTGCGGTAGTCCATGACTTCCCTTTCCTCCAACGGGCGCATGTGCACCCGGCCATCTTTGACACTTAAACTGTAATCGTTTTCAGTTTCATATGACTGCAATCGTTTTCATATAACGGTGAACGGTAGGAAAAAGCCGGCGAATGGTAGTTTTGAGACAAACATAAGGGCTCAGAGGCAGGCAGACGTGCCCAAAGCCTAGACATTCATAAGCTGATGGCCGAGCTTGAGCGTCTTGAGACCGCTCTCCCCCTCAACGCCATCGAGCGTGTTGAGCAACATATTGGTCGCCTCGACGCCACTGGTCAGGTAGCCATAGTGCACGGTGGGAATGCCGCCCGTCAGCGCGCGCAAAAACGCGTTGTCGCCAAAACCGCTCACGCGGTGTATACCCTCGCCCATGCCGCGAACCTCATCAATGGCACGCAGCGCGCCCGCCGCCATGGTGTCGGTCGCGCAAGCGATAAACGAAACATCGGGAGCGACGGAAAGCAGCTCACGCGCCGCACCATAGCCCGAGTTGAGCGTAAAGGACCCTTGGCGAATCAGGCTCGGATCAAGCGCAACGCCCGCGGCGCGCAAGCCGGCCTCAAAACCGCGACGGCGGTCATAACCGGCCGCGCGGTCCTCTTCGGTAACTCCAATGTAGGCGATCTTGCCGTCCACGCGACCCGCAAGTGCATGGCCCAGCTCAAAGGCGGCCTCGTAATCGTCGTGATAGACGCACGCCGCGCCCTCGACATTCTGGCCGATCAGAACGATGGGCACGCGGCACGACTCAATCGCCCGATGGTGCTCGTCGGTGATCATGGTTGCCACCAGCACAATGCCATCAACTGGGTGGTTTTGGAACAAATCGAGGTATTCGAGCTCGCGATCGGCCGCGTTGTCGGTATTGGCAAGCAGCATCTGGTAGCCACGGTGACCGAGCACCTGGCCTATGCCGGCGGTAATGCGGCTCACGGACTCCGAGTTAATCTTAGGCACGATGACGCCGATGAGCTTGGTGGAACCGGTGCGCAGCGCGCGAGCCTGGCTGGACCGCACGTATCCGGTCAGCTCAATCGCCTGCTTAATGCGATCGGCCTTATCCGCCGAGATGTATCCACCGTTGAGGTAGCGCGAGACGGCGGCGCTCGAAACGCCCGCCAACTCGGCCACATCTTTCATCTTTACCACGAGAACCCCTGTCATTGAAATCGCTTTCACCATGATACCCGTGAAGACGGCATGCGAACCAAATCGGCCCACTCAGGTCGAGCAAACGCCATCGAGCGCGCGGATGGCGTCGGCATAGGGCATATCCACACCGTCCGAGAACACCTCGACGGCCGTCTCGACCTTGTCACCGCGCATGGTCTTGGACTTGACGGTGAACTTGGTGCGGCCAAAGGCACGCACAATGTCGTCACTCGTGGTCTGGCCCGTGTAGTGGATGACCATCATGTACACGCGCGCCTTGTCCTGGTGGCTCGCAAAGCCGGCAATCATCGCCACGATCACCACCGCCGTGAGCCCCACGAGCGCATACATGCCGGCACCCGCCGTAATGCCCGTGGTAATGGCCCAAAACAGATACAGCAGGTCAAGCGGGTCCTTGACCGCCGTACGATAGCGGACGATGGACAGAGCACCGACCATACCGAGCGAGATGACCACGTTGGTCGAGATCGCGAGCGTGACCATGCAGGTAAGCACGCACATGCCCACAAGCGTCACGGCAAAACTGCGCGAGTACACGACGCCGATAAAGAAGCGCTTGTACACACAGTAGATCAGGATGCCCATGGCGAGCGCCACGAACATCGACAGACCAATCTTGGCAGGGTCGACCTGACCAAACCCACACTCGGCGACACCGTATCACGCACCAGCTGTGGGCAAAACTCGGTAAACTTGACCTCCATCACCAGTTTGCCGGGCTCCAGTACGGGCAATGCGGACAGCGTTGCACCAAAAATGTCAAAGCTTCCCACCGCCGCGTGCATGTTCATGTCAAACGTAATGCGCACGGTACCTTCGTCCATCACCCACGTCTCACGCTCATAGTCCACGATGGCCCACGGGCGCATCATGTTGCAGATGCAATCGATGTAGAACTCGCGACAGAGCGGATAGGGGCTCCACAGCAAAAAGTCATAGTCGCCAGCCAGAATCTGCTCAAACTCGCCGCGCGTAAGTGGCGCGTCCTCCTTGTAGATCCAGCTGCCGTACTTCTTTTTGCGCTCAAGCTTAATCACCTTGTCGCTGCCGTTATAGATTTAGAACAAACGAATACCCAAGCCCCTCTTAATCGCCTTATTCAAAACGTCGTTAAGTCGCTTAGGCCAATTCGCAATAAAGAATAAACAGGTGCAGCATGCGCAAAATGAATCATTGCTCAGACGATCAATCTCATTGAGCAAAAGTTCAGAATGATTGATGTCCGCCACAGACGCAGCTAAGTCAGCCATCCACTCGTTTGCATTTTGCGTCACCTGCTCATTAGTTAGCCAAAGCGACCTCAGGGCATGGACGGCAATAATGCAAGCAAATGCATAGCCATCAATTCGCCCAATATCCGCAAGCGAATCTCCCCTCCTGGCAACCCAGTCCTTGTAAGATCGCTGACCAAAAATCACAGCTGAAGGAACAAGGGCATCATCCAGAGAGAAATACTTCAAGGGATCAAAATCACGATATGCTTCAACCGATGGATAGCTTAGATATAGCTGACCCATATCAGTGCTATCGCAGTAATAGTCTTGCATTAGCTCGAGCCGCTTAAAATCGAGCCGATTGTCCTGAGGATCTAAGTCAAATATGAGCAAGGTGTCAGTAAAACTGGATTCGAGAAGCTCAGTCGCATCATCTTTATCAGAAAGAAGCTCGGCAACAAAGGACCTAAGGTCAACGGCCTCAAAATCGCACCCGTATTCTTGAAAGAGCTTGTCTAGAAAGTCATGAACATTGATCTCGACAGGAACAATTTGATGATCATCTGCGAGGCTAAAAGATTCAAATAAACGCCCCATCAGCTGAGGCTCGCGTTTAGCGCCTTCAACAATGAGCAGGACGTTCTTTTCAGACGCACCGTTCATGGCTACTCAAACTCTCCGGCTCGGAGGAGCTTCTCGATATTGTTGCCGAGCCTCAACTCACGATCGGTGGAATCGGCCAAGGTTCGAATACCCTCTTTTGCAGAAATTTGATAAACGCAGTCGGGCCTCATTACGCCATTCTTAACAAGCGAAGTGTTGTGGGTGGAGCACAATATCTGACAAGATGTCTTGGAAGCAAAGAGCTTCAAAAGGCTCTCAGCCATCTCAAAATGGCAAAAAGCGTCAAACTCGTCTATAAACAAAAAGCTGGCAGACTCGTTTAGCTCAAGCTCAGAGAACAACATAACCAGGGTTCTTGTACCGCTAGAACACGCCTCGACAAACGGGATGCATCGCATGGGATGATTGAAATATAGAACAGGCGAGCCGTCGGACTCTTTAATAACGATCAGGGACTCATCGACTCCAAAATTGCGAATAAATGATTCAAATTCCGCAACTTTGTTCTCGCGTATGATTTTGTTGATTACCTTTTTTGTTTCAACCCCTTTTAATCGAAAGTTGTCCGTGCGAATCAGCCTCATGCGCGAGGCAAATCGGCGTAATTCAGCCAAGGCACCTAAAACATTAGTTGGAAGACTGCTCGTTATATATGAAAGAAGGCTCAACGAAGTATCGGAGAATTCAAAATTGATCCCAGCAGCACCGATTCGTTCAAGATGGTTCTCTTCGAAAACGCCGCGTGCGTTATTGAAATCGAAAATGAGACTCTCATCAATCGATAGGCTCTCATGAAGCCAAGTAGTCGGAGAAGTCTTCTCATAGCTGTAATTGATTTCGCGACCGTCAAATTCAAAGACATAAGTGAACTGTGCCGTGCCTCGCCCGCAATCAGCATTCAAAAACAGACGATCATCCTGGTCAGAATAATCGAATGCCTCTGGAAAGCCGAGCGTAATGTCGAATAAAGCTGAACCGAAATTCGATTTACCAGACGCATTTCTGCCGATCAAAAGTGCGGTTTTCACGGTTCCGTTTTTAACGTTATTTTCTGCAAACTGGTAATCACGAGAAGCTGCAAAATTAAATGAAACCGGAGCCGAAAAATTCCTATAGCCATCAACAGTAAAACGCTTAAGCATGAGAGTCTCCTATCTCTTGCCGTAATTATATTACGGCAAGAGATAGGAGACCTGCATCAATTATTTCACTACGGGAAACGTCATGTAACCAGAGCCCATCCGAACCGTGAAAACCTACTGCGAGAGCCGCTCAAATCTGAAGCATGCGGCAAAATCTAGACATGCAGACCACACTGGACAGCGACAACGCTTCTACCAGCGGTTTTGTTGGGAAAAATCTGGTTATGTTCGGCGATTTCCACGGACCAAGCCGGACATACCGTCGCAAGGCCTCATCACAATTGGATCTGTAAGGAAAAGCCCAATTCCGGTCAATCCCTTACCGGCAACCACAGCGAATGGAGACTGAGCAACAACACGTCAGCAAAGTTACATACGAGCAGAAAATCGCACGCAATTTCGCCTTTTCTTTATTGAGATGTAAATTTTGACAGGCCGAATCTTACATCCATACAAATGATGAAAAGGGGCGGTAATTCAAAAGAAAAGCCGCCCCCGCAGGACGCAGGCCCGTAGGTTGACTGCGTCAATACCGCTAGATTCGGCCTAGTATCCTATCGGGTCCCAAAAGGTCAATCCAGTTAAAGACGGCAGGCAGCCCGAAACAACATCTTTCATGAATCTCCAGTCCCATCAAGCCCGATCGAACTTGACCGTCAAACCAGATACGGCCCAATCACATCAAATATCTCGCCAACCTTAGTTGAAGGGTTTTGCGCAGATGGCTTAATGTTACCCAGTTCCCTATGGTACGCGACGAGGCGCCCAGCACGCTGCAATGCTTCGCCTCGCCTATCATCCACTGCCCCAAACATCCCGTCAAGGTTCTTGCGGTACTCGATGCCCAAATTCTTCGACATCTCCTGCGCGAGGGCATGCTGGCAGTCGGACGCGGACATATGCGCGGTCGTGTAGCGAAAGTGCAAAAGCGGCCACAGCTCGAAACAGGGATTGGACCACAACGCGTGGAAGGTCCTCGAACCATCAGAGAGCTCGTTGCACTTACGTTCCATCGCGTCGAAGTCGGACGCAGGGAAGTCATCCTTGTCATACACGAGCCACACGTGGTCGAACGTCTCGGGCGCATAGAGGCAGTGTTCGACGGCGAAGTCGAGCAGGTCGAGAGTATGTTTGCCAGTCCCCTTAACGACTACGGCAACCTTCCGCTCGTTTGCTGCGCCCAACGCGGCGCGCACGCCCTCGAAGTAGCGAGGCTCAGTCTCCTTGCCCTCGGTCACCACGAGATGGCGCGTCATCTGTACCATGCGAGAGCGTCCCTCGCGCTTGCCGCTGCGCCAGTCCCTCGACTTTTTCGCGGCCATACTAATCCCACTCCTCAATGCGCGTGAGATACGGGTCGGCACCATAGCGGCCAGACAGGTACTGCTTGTCGAATGCCGCGTTCTTGCTGACCAGGTTGCCATTTGACTCGTGGATGTCGGCGAGCGACCATAGCTGGCTCGCCTCCCCCTCGCCGCGTGCGGCAAACCATATCTCGTCGCGGCGAAAAACATCGTTTCGCATAGTGGACACGTCCTGAGACGAGAAGATGAGCTGCGCGCCGCTCTTGTTGACTTCGGGATCTTTGAACAGCAGGATCACGTAGCGCAGGAGCTTCGGATGCAACTTGGCGTCGAGTTCATCGACAACGACGGTACCGCCGCGTTCGAGCGCCGCCAGCAGAAACGCCGCCAGCCCCATGAGCTTCTGAGTACCGGCCGACTCCTCGGACAGGCGCAGCTCATAGCCCTTACCGTCCACCTCATGCTTTACGAAGACGCGCTGGCCCCGCCATTCCGGAGCTTTCTCAACCCTAAAGCCATCGATACGCACGTCAACGGCACGCAGAAAACGCGTGATCTCGGGTGAGTCATCCTCATCGAGCAACTGTTCGAGCATCTGCTCCAGATAGGAGCTGTTGTAGTTCAGGAACACCCCATCAAGAAACCAACTGGCAGCCTCCTTGATCACCGGCGCGTCAAAGTTGATGCAGAGAAACGACAGGTATGGCAGGCTCGGGTTGAATCTCGCGGCCGTCACGAGCTTACGCAGCGTGGGACCAAGCTCAACCCCCGTGCCCTCGCGCTCGAAAAGCATCGCCGTGCGTGACGCCCCCAATTTGCGCCGCCACAGTCCTTCGGACACGATCTCGTCCGCATGCACGGACAGGGCATAGCGGTACTCATGCTCACCAGCGCGATAGTAGAGCTCGAACTCGGTGGGCTTAGCAGCCGACATGTCATCGAACTCGAACGCAGAGCAACGGGGTATCGAAGGGCGATCACCCCCTGGTGCATCAGCACTGGCAGACAGCAGCCTAATCGGTCTGGCTACCGCCGAGCGAACGTAATCGAGAGCCTCGAGCAGGTTTGACTTACCGCCAGCGTTGGGTCCGTACACCGCGGCCACTGGTAGAAAGCCCTGCCCGTCAGGGCACACTATGAGGGAGCGCTCGAACTCCTTCATCGGCGTCGCCTGCATGGAAAGCTCCGCCTCATCGCGATAGGATCTATAGTTCCTGAAGGTGAACTGGCAAAGCATCGTCCTCAACATTCCTTTCATTGTTTTGAAAAGATATTTCAGAGTTTTTATTTGATTATAGACCTTAAATAGCATCAATCAAGTGTTTGCAGCATCTGGAGCAAAGGGTACAAGGCCAAAACTCGGAAGTATGCGGCAAATCCCTAGCGTGCCGAGCGCTCCGGAATGCCGTAATGCTTCTGCCTGCGGATCCTTTATGTGGAAAAGCTGTTGTGCTCGGGGGTTCCAGAATTTGCCGCATACTTCCGGCAGGCGTTTGCGGCTGCGGACACGCTAATCCATGCCCGCAGCCGCAATGGCGTCAAGTCCCTATCCTCTCGGCGGGAAGGGATCGTGCCCATGGGAATCCTTTGCGCGGATCCTGCCATCAGGACGATGGGTGATTAGCTCAGAGTGCTGATTAGAACTAATTTGACGACCGCGCTTTATAGCTTCGCCCTGGGTCGTCGTAACAAAGGAAGCGCGACGCGCCCCCTCGCCCTTAACCTGCCAATTGCCATCCGCCCGCTTCGTAACGTGCTGGTTTCTACCTTTCATACTCACCTCGCCTTCACGACCGATTGATTAACGTGCTCACAGCATGAGGCTCGCAGCAAGTTCACTCGTGCCGCTTTGCTTAAAGCATAAATACTGGCGCGGACATAAGCCGGACCTGAAAGGTGTCAGTATATGGAATCTCGAAGAAGTACAAGCCGGCCTCATGCTGAAACCGCCGTATCGCGCATAGCCCATTCCTATAAACGCAGCTAGTGCTACATAAACTCAGAAAATAAGGAGGATACACATTGAAAGTTAATTGGACCTGTCTCTATCTATAGGAAATCGGAAGGTCTTGATGCAAGAATATCTAAATCCGCCAACTGCAACAGCCTTGTTTCCCTAGCGCATGACAGCCCATCACCCTGCAATTACTCTTTCCGATCGTCGGCAGGTTTTAAGGCCTCAGTCAACTCGTTCAGCATGGTCGTGAGCCGAGCAATAAGTCTTTTCGCATCTTCTCTATGGTCTTCGGTGACCACATCGCCGTAAAGCCTATCGTATTTTGAGCCCTTACCGTGCGCTGCCCCCGCCGACCGAAGGTTCTGAAGATCACGGAGAGGCTTTAGGTCGATCACGATGTCATTCCCGCTAAGAAAGGCCTCCAACTTGTTAATACTACCCTTCGCATCAGCGTCCTTTAGAGCACTTTCATCAATGTAGTCGACGAGGGCTCTCGTGAGGGCCATAGTCACGAACTCAAATTCAGACTCGCCGTTGCCAGATGGAATGTGGATTTGTTCAAGAATGCCCTCGTCTGCACGGTGGAAAGGCCTATACAGCGCCAAGCCAAACCGTTTCCTCCATGCTTTATCAAGTTCCATTCGCGCTCGCATAAGCATGGAAACAGGGCCCGACGGATCTTTAACCCACATATTGAGCAAATCTGTCTTGAATACCTCATCAGAAATGCGCTGGTCAACGGGAGACATCTCGAAGGAAAGGAAATGAGTGCGCTCACTCTCGGGAAGATCGCGTCCCAAATCGCCGAGATAAACCATAACTCTGTCCGGGTCAACATTGTCAATCTCGCACCTCCACTGGCTCCCACATGAAATGTGACGCTCGCTGACATCGAAGTGAGGGCTACTCCTGTACTTATCAAGTACAGCGGGCTTAAAGAAAACGGGGGTTAAGTAATGTGGGGCGCGAGGCTCCTTATCAAAGTAGGTGCCAAGCTTATTCGGGTCACATGTGTATCGAACGAGCGAGCCGTCAGGCCGTTCGCCGATGACGAACTCGGGGTACCGTTCATTTTTCTCATCGAACGGCCATACGCCACAAGTCTCGACGTCGTCGGGCTCGATAAAGCTTCGAGCGTAGAGCATGGACAGCAGATAGCCTTCATCAATATCGCTCGTGTACCACTGTCCGATATGGTAGTTCCCTCCAACTTCATCACTCTCTGAAATGCACTCAGTGCTCCCCAAAGGATAGTTGGACGAAGATGCCAGCCGAGCGTCAACAAAGTAGACGAAGAAGCATTGCTTAGCTGCAATGAAGCGCAGTATATATTTGGTCCTGACACGCACCTCGTCTCCAGCAAAGTCAACGACTTTTTCTCTCTCGCCGCACTTGTCGACGCTATAGTAGCAACCGTCTTCGCCGCGGTAGAGTTCAAACAGCATGACAAATTCCTGGTTGACCAGAATCTGCGCTTGGTCGAGCGGATAGAAATACTGCTCGGCAACAATAAAGTCATAGCCCTCATCGCGCCCGTCATGATAAGTGACGTCATCTGCACATACGCAGAAGCCTGGCGAGAAACTGGAAGCATGCTTCAACCAATCATCACCTGCAAGAATCTCCTGCTTCCGTGCAAGGTCGGCAAAACAGGCAAAAACGGAAGGCCTTCCATCAGCAGCGTCATGGTGCGAATAGACGGTAACCCATGCTCCGGAAAGGGGGTTCTTGACCAGCTCGATCACTTTCTCCTGCTTGAATGGTTTAGCGTCGAGCCCCAGCCTGGCTAAAACCCTTAAAACCGCTTCGTTCATATGCACCTCTTACCATTTGGCACCATCACCGTAAAATGAAGCGAAAATGAACCGTGAGAAACTATCACGGACCAAAATCGTTTAAGGAAATTGTCCATCATTGCAGGGACAAAGAAAAACCGCCAGGACGACGGTCGGAAGCTTTAAAAGACTAATTGACAAGAAATAGAAGGTATTCCCATCAAATCTGACCAACGCATTCACCCATTAGCAAACCGCCAAGAATCGAATCGTACCAGCACTGCCGAGAAGACTAAACACAGCACTTAATAAAAAGCTTCCCGAACGGTGTTAGCCTAAAAACATGATGTACGCAATCAAACCGCCATCCATCAGAAGGCGTATTATCCTTCTTTATATTTCGGATCCTGTCAGAATCCTCAATCCCAAGATAATCGTCTTCTCCCTCGTAACAGTACGTTTCTTCGCTTAAAAGTTTCAGTCGCTCCAAGTTATTCAAATACAAAGACACATTCTCAGGACATTGAACGATAGCATCGAATACGTTCGTATAATTTTCGCAAAGCACTCGCCACCGAGCTTTAATTGGCATGTCATCGTCTTCGACAACGCGTAAGTCAATAACCGGAATATGATCTTTACCAAGCCCTTCAGAAAGCCACGACATCATTTTGGCTTCATCGGGAGTCAGTTGTCCGATTATGCTAACAAAACTCGGATGGACGAGAGGGGAAACCCTTTTATCCATAGAGGACGCGAGTAAATTAACGTACAGCCCCCTTAGGTCCTGACTGTCGTACGAATATGACAGTTGCTGAATAGCCGGCACCACAACATTCTGTGCAGGCTCACAGAAGCAGTCCTCCGGGACGTCTTCCATCTTTTCTTCGATTTGCCGAATCGCCTCCTCAATATTGCTCTCGCCGTTAACCACCCATTTCTTCCAGGGGCCAAGCAATACGCCAACGGTTCTGGGAACTAAACTCAGAGTGTCTCCGACCGATGAGAGCACAGGATGCAGAGCATCATCATATGCTTTACTCAATACATCAGATGGCAGAGATGCAATTTCTTTGGAAAGCTCGTCCACTTTGTCTCACCCTATTCATACCGACATCAAGTCCATGATATATAAGGCCCACATTGATACAGCCAACAACGGGGAGGGATTGCAGTACCTAACGGCCTGACATTCTGAGTATCTCGCCCTCACTCCCCCTTCTTCTTGCGCAGCACATCTATCGCGTGTTCGCCCAAGATCGCCGAGGACAGCTTCAGTGCCGCACCCTTAACGGTGTTGAAGAAGTTCTCGAGAAACGGAGCGTTCATGTCGTAGTAGTTCATGTTCCTAAACAGTGCATAAATCGCGAGGAACGTTTGGGCAATGACCACTACAACACTCATTGCAAGAGCGTTGTAGGGCGACTGGGAAATCCGCACCAAGGGTCTCAAGCGCAGTTGGGCAAACCAATCTCCGGCGACCAACAATCCGTCTTGGGCAGTCTTAATAACCCATAGGGAAAGTAGTTGCGCATAAGGAGGTGACGCATAATTTCTTTCACAAATTGACAAACACATAGAGGGACACGGTCCACGCGTATTCATATGATTTCTGGCGACTAGACAATAAACCATCGAGGAAAGGGGCACGGGCAGTATATGCGAACATCGTATCAGTCGACGACGAGTCGTCCGAGCCCGTCGGGGCCGAACGCTACGAGAGGGCGGCGGGCCGGGAGGTCTACCGCAGCGGCCACTACGCGAGGAAGTTCGTCACCGGGGCCGGGGAAGTCGAGCTCGGCGTGCCGAAACTCCGCGGCGCGACCTTCCGGACGGCTGTCATCGAGCGCTACCGCAGGCGCGAGACCTCTGTCGAGGAGGCTATCGTCGAGATGTACCTGGCGGGCGTCTCAACCAAGAGGATCGAGGACGTCTCCGAGCTCCTCTGGGGGGCGCTGGTGTCCACCGCGAGGACGGTGAGCGACGGGTTCGCCGAGACACTGGCCTACACGGAATTCCCGCCGGAGCACTGGCGCCGGATCAGGACGAACAACGGGATCGAACGCATCGACCGCGAGATCAGGAGGAGGACGAGGGCCGTCGGGACCTACCCGGACGGCAACTCGGTCGTCATACTGGTGTCAGCGAGACTGAAGTACATAGCGGAGCACGAATGGGGCAAGAGGAGGTACCTGGACATGTCCAAACTGGAGGAGATGGACGAGCTGAAGGGAAAAGCGGAGGGCTAGAAGAGGACGAGGCCGAGGACGGCTAAATCAATTTACGAAAGTATCTTGACGGTACCCGAAAATGTGACCCAACCCCTCGCTTTGCCGTCGAGCCATTATGATAATTAACAACGTACAACGATGAGGAGCCCGATCGGAACTCAAGTAGACGGGAACAACGTGCAATCAATCGAACATCTAAAGTCCACGGACGGTCTGGGTGAAGGCAAAGGCGGCATTTGGAAAAAGTGGCCTTGGAAAGACCTAGATCACTATGAATTAATGTCTGATCTTATTCTTAAGGCCAACTACAGCATTCAAGACTTCAATGCTGCCATCAAAGACGGATTTTCTCCCAACATTAAGGACACCGTATTTCTAGTAGCACTCGCCACCTGGATTAAAGATGCATACTGGCAGATTAATTACACCTGTTTGAAAGAAGTAATTAGAACCAAATTCGAGTTCTCGAGACAGAATGAACTCACAGAGGCGCGTAATTATCTTGAAGCGGTTCGCTCAATCGTAATTGCTCACCCCCTGAATTCGACGAGGCATGAAGAATACGGCTTTGGTCCAGCGGGGCGAATTTGTATTGATGTGAGAGGGAAAAGCCTTCTCGACTCATATCCGGGCGCAGTAATCTATCGCATCTCACCAAAAGGATTAGAAGAGACTGATAACGTTTCTGAAAACGAAATCGCACTCATGACTTGTCGTAGCACTCAAACAGAAACTGGCAAGCTACATTTTGAAAGATGCTGTCTAGATATGCGCGATATCCGCAACTCAGCTCAGGTCTACATTGACGCTTTATACGAACTCGACCGATATCTCGGTCGGCTAAAGAAGAACGACTTTTTTTAATGAAGCGTAGCCATAGATAGCTAAGCAGATCCTGGATTTTACTGGGATAAAAAAACCTAGGCTAATGGAACTCTGGACGCAGACTACCGGCAACCGCAGAGGCACCCGTCCGACCGCAAACATGAGCAGAACCGCAATGCTGGAGCTATTCTCTAGCGAATTGATCTGCGCTCAGCCGCAATTGCATTTCGAGCATCCTTTAGATGCTTCTGTGCCTTTCGGTGCATATCTTTTAATTGCTTAACTGGGTCAACATCAACTTCATCATAAACATGGGTCATATCGCCATCAACATATGCAACAAAGGAAGAGCCGCCCAGCTTGCCGACTGCTTTGCTGTGCTGCAATAGCAAACTCTGCATATCCTTACGAGCGGCGCGTATTCTGGGCTCGGCACATTTCAGGAAATGACAGAATAACTCAATAACAAGTTCGTTGTACCTCATGTTTGTATATCGAAAACAAAGATACGGACAATCGGATGAATCATGGTCTTTGATTTTCGAAATTGTCTTGTTTAGAAAGGCGCGAAGTTTTGGCGAGGTATTGTATTCGCGCATATCAACAATTTGATCAAGATCAAATCTAACCCTAGTCGCATCATTTTCCCTGACAAGCGAAACAACGGTTTGACCATGCTGAACTGGATTTCGAATCTCATACATAAAAACATAGAGGCCACCTTCGTCATACCAAGAAGAAGGCAGTTTCCAATAGTCTTTATACAGTTCTTTATTTGAACCTCGGTCATACTTCCGCATAACTGCCTGCATTCTATCGACAAGACCACGGGCTGCGGAAACATAATTTCCAAAAGCAGCGTTAACAACAGTCCTCTCGCCAAAACCCCCATTGGCAAAGCCGTCGGGTAAGAAGTCAAACTGATCACACGGAACCAAGCGCCTCAGTTCACCATAGTTCCATCGAAACTGTTCATACAGTTGCTTAGCCTCCCAAAGTGACCGCACAACGTCGTCATACTCTTTCACTTTGGTTACAGAATCGCCCTCGAGATACTCAATCTTTGAGAGCGCTTTCTGAGCTTCGACACTCACCGATTTGAACGGCAAAACATGGACTAAATCTGCCAAGGGAATCCCCCTAATAGAGCAATAGCCATACATATGGCAATTAACAACGTTCCTAGCAAGGCGAACACTAGGGATGCTAGCACCAAATGCCAACGGTTTTGTGGACATGACAAATGGAGTCGACGCAGGTCTAAACTTCTTGACCGCCCAGTCATCTCGAAAAAGCACAGTCCAGGCAAACGCCACACACCACTCCCGCACGAGGATCCCACCAGACGCCCTTACCTTGGTAGCAAGCAACCCGGACGCACAAAGCGACCTGGGACACCACTACCAAAGAAAGGAAACACCATGCCCAACAACGACATCGTCTACCTACTTAAGTTCGCGCCCAAAGAGGCGTTCATCGAAGACCTACTGAACGGTCGTCTCTACATGAACGCGGCCGGCTACTACCAAGGCCTGCCTGGCGAGCGGGGCGATCCGCTCGAGGCGTCCATGGCCCCTGGGGTATGCCTCTACAGATATGCTTGCCTGCCCATCTACTGCATGTACACGGTCCGCGAGAACAATAATGTCGACAACACCGTGAAAATCCCGATACGCATGATCCAAGAGTTCGGGTGCGCGGACGGGTGGATCGGCATTGTGCAGTACGACAGCTTCGCGCGCCTCGCCGACAGACACATCGCCGACGACGGAAGCATCTACGCGCACGGTCCCATCTCCTATGGCGTCCCCAGGCCAAAACTGATCCGCGAGATCTTTGAGGGCATCCCGCACAACCTCGTTATCAAAACGCCCAAGTACGCATATCAGAAGGAGTATCGAATCATCGGGTCGCGACCGGTCGAATGTCGCCTTTTACCAGACGAGAATCACCCTGGCTGCATAATCGAAAAGTACGCCCATGCAGAGCTTGACCTAAGCAGCAGCCTCTCGGACTTTACCTGGAAGGCCTCGGTGCCGAGCCTCGAAGAGGCGCAAGGCGGCCTCATGTTGAAGCTGCCGCATAGCGTATAGCCAACGAAGCGTAGGCGGGACGCCGCCAATGGCCAACGCCCCAACAGTCAGTTACTCCTCCCCCTCCCCAACATTCCCCAGAAAGTTCGCTGATGTTGAGCGGTGTTCCCATAAAATAAACCCCAAAAAATATGTGCGGAGTGCTGGCCTGGAGCTGTCTTCGGACCCCGTTGGTTGCTCACCGAGAGGCTCCGCTATGAAACGACTCCTTTACTACCTGATCTGCGCGATCGCGTGCACGTCCATGGTCGGCGCGACGTTGCCTATGGCAGCCATTGCAGAGGCGGTTCAGCCTCAGGAGACCGCCGAGCAGCAGGCGCAAGCCGTGAGGTCAAGCTCAGCGTTGCTTTTGAATGCAGAAAAGCGAGTCCGAACGCACCGGCGTCCGGTCCTCTTGGCAGGTCACATCTTGGGTTGATGTCCAAAAAACTAGCCCTTGCGGTCGGTTAAACAAGCTTCAGCAGCCTTTGATACTCTCCGGGATCACGCATACGCATAATATCCATGTATGTTCTGCTTTTTGCGACCATGATATCGTCGAACTTGGCTAGGACGTGCCCGCTCGCTCTTGTGACAACCATGCGGTCATTGCAAAAATATGAAAGGAAGGTGTCCTTGTCGGGATGATGCATCCGTCGGACGTCGAGCGCGTTCCGGAAGTCATGGTAAAGTGCGGCGTTTATGGTTTCCTCAAGTCCAGGCAGACTGTCGATGCCTTCAAAGCGGCAAGGATATACTAGAAGCAAATTTTTCGAACGATTGATGGAGCGAAGAAGTCCTCGGGCCTCACGGTCTTCTTCGCTCAATTGTTTATCACTCTCAGTTTTTAGAAGCTCGTCAAGCTTGGCGAGGCTGTAATCCCTGAGAATCGCATGCAGGCGTAAGCCTCTCTGTTCTTTTGCATAACTTATGCCAGGTTGTCTAAAAGTAATTCCGCGTTCTGAAACTCGCCTTGACGAAGTGAGGCTTACGGCGCGCATCATGGATTTTCCGAAGATGAGCTTGAAATCTAACTGATACGCGTCTGATACCGCATCACACTCCCCATTTGCCTCGGATACGGGCGCATGAAACTCCGCACCTCTGGTCAGTTCCTTGAAAGCGTTAGAGTGGTTGATGAGCTCGCGCGTCCATTCCTCGTATGTATATAACGGACGCCCAGAATAGTCTTGTATGAGGTCCTTAACAAACAATTCTGGGGTAATCATTGCGGATTTAAGTCTCTCGGCTCCGGGAACGGCTTCAATAAGCCTCTTATCTATCACTGTGGCCTCCTCCTTGCGGTAGTTTTGCGGATGTTGACGGAAGCCGTTCCAGCAGGGTACGCCAAAGTTGGCCCGAGCGAGCGGCCCGTCCTGGCTCGGAAGGGTCCGTGCCTTCGCCTAGAATACGCCCACCATGTCGCGACCAGGCCGCTTTCGGGGCTATCCTGGCCGTCTCCACGGCATCCTCGCGCTACTTCTCGGAGAGGAAGATGGCCGAGATGCACGACGCGGCGCTCCGGAGGGGTACGTCGGGCTGTCACAACTGGGCCGAGCCGGAAAAGACCACCAGGAAGATGGTCAAATCCGGCCTTGAGCTTGCCGACAGAATGGAGTCGGCCTAGGATATCGATAGATTTCGGATCCTGGGCACGGGGGCCAAAGAGTCCATTACACCAACTTTCGCGATACTACCGTTCTTGTCATATCATTCTAATGTTCGGCACGAGTTTCAGAAGCATAGTTCCGCGAGGGTGTGAAGGCACATCAATTATTACCCGGTGACCGGAATTGGCCGATATCGATTAAGTATTTATGGCTATGAATAATCCAGCGCTAAAGCCATCGTTTACCGAGCACTCAAGCGTTTAATCTTCCTGTAAATCTTAGCCTCATCAGGGGTAATCGGATCATTTGGAAACGCCTTTTGGGCTCTCGCTGCGTAGGAAAGAAAGTTCCCGTAGCGGAAAAATGCAGAAGAGTCAGCGTCAGCCGATGGGCATAACCTTCTTCCCCTAATACCAAGCGGTGAATAATGTTGATACAGAGCGGAGACGCGCTTTTTTGATGCGTGCCTTCCCTCCCCCTGATTAGAACGCCCAATCGCAGTGGCCGCCTCACGGAGACGCTTGTGGTACCTTCCAACCGTAGACTGTCGAAGTCTTACAACGCGCCCGTCAAAGTCAAACCCCAGGAAACTGACTTTCTGCGCCGGATGTACACCGGAGTACGGATAGACCTTACCCGCACGAACGCTTTCAAAATCAAGCTGAGCAACTCCGTCGCTATCAACCCGGAACGCCTTGGTTTTCTCAGGCTGCAGTTTAACGGAATCAACATCGGCCATTAGATTGATGGCCTCTACAAGTGCATCAAAGCCAGACTTTGGAACGGCAACAATAAAGTCATCGCAATAACGAAGATACAAGCCACCAACCCGTTCAACAGCAAGCCGGACTTTCATGTCGATATCGGCCATATAAATGTTAGCGAGCACTCCGCTTGCGGCAAGACCCTGAGGAATTCCCAGCCCAATACCCGTTCGCTTCCACGGTCTTGTAATGACCTTACTTTTATTTGCAAGAAACTCAGACTTTGGCAAGATAACATCCAGCTTATTAAGTTCGCGAATAGACTTGAACCGAAGCTCGATAGCTACTTCGCTGATCATTTTCTCCCGAGTAGGATCGATTGATGGCCATGGCAATTCATGTCGAGCAGCCAAATCAGCAATAGGCCAGCACGAATAGCGGAGGATATTTTTAATGACTTGATAGTGATCGTCCGGCAAGCGTCCGCTGGGAAACAACGAACGCAACGACGTCATTAGATGAACATGATTTAAGTTGTCGAAGAAGCTCTCGAAATCACCTGTAAGCACAAACGCCGAATCTTGCTCGCGTATATAATCGAAGGCCTTTTTAGCTGAGGAAATATTGCTGGCAGCGGTTACGGCGCTGTCTGATGAAAGCGAGGAGCGGTACGCTACGGCAACCTCATTAAACTCTTCGGCAATGGCCCTCTTGTTATATAAGTCCGACCACAGATAAGAGTAGTACTGGAAGACGCGGTGATCGAAATGCGAGGCATAAGCGATATTGCGAACTTTGCAGCTTCTCTTACCTCCACGATACCGAACGGCGATGATCTCGTTGGAAATTAGAGGATAGAACGCGTGATGGGAAACGTACCCTGGATCTAAGATCTTGTCTTGGACATCGGCAAAAGACACCCTATGATCGAAATGGGCATAAGAGCTTTTGGAACTATATCGAGGAATACGAGCGATGTCGAACTCGGTCAAAAAACCCCCAAATAAATCAACCTGTCCGGATCAACGAGCGGCGGCTAACCCTCCCCGGACAGGCTAATCAAAGGTGCAGCAAGTGCAACCAACGCTTTCGCGGCCGCCTAGAACAATGATTGCCTATGTCATACTAGACGAAAGCGAGGAATTGGTACTTATGACCATCGAGGCTCTTATCCAGCTAGCCGCAGGCAACGCTGGTGTCAATGTGGCGAACGTCGGAATTTCGTCGTTTGCTATATTGACGGCAGTAGCGTACCCCATCGCCAGTTCGCGATGGGCAGAAAACTTTATTCCCTTTTCAGTCAACGCTATACAGCAAAAAGGCCAGTTTTAGCAAGCACTCAATTGCAGGACAAGGACCTGCGTATCCCTAACAACATGTGAATTGGATTAGGAACGCCAATAGCAGGCGCGCTCCATCCCGCCGACAATCACCCCTCCCCGTCCATGGCCGTCCAGCTCACGGGCCCAATGCCCGGAAGAGACGTTAGACAAGAGGGGCAGGCAACCTGATAGTTCCCGTTATTTGTCCTGCGCTGCATAGAAGCGGAGACATATACCGCTTTGCGGGCGCGAGCGACACCGACGTACAGCAGGTCCATTTCCTCAATAAGCCCGTTTGGCATTTTCTTCGCATCCACAATCCGGCATCCACGCGGAGAACGCGAGGACATACCAGCACTTTCGCACCGAGAGCAAATCGCTCCAGGCCAATCGGAACGCGTATCGCCCGGAATGAAAACAATATCCCATTCGAGCCCCTTAGCGGAGTGAACGGTCATTATCGAGATGTCTGCACCAAGGTAATCAGAGAAAAGCCGCAGGGAGCCCTCGGAAAAGACGCTAACGAAATAGTCGAAGCACTCCGACGGCCCATGGCGAAACAGCTTATCGCAAGGTGCTTCCGCAACGCCCCAAGAAACATGACATAGGACCACCCCTACTCGAATCTTCTGGAGCCATGTGACAGTAAAAAGATACATGCAAGAAGAAAATCACTCGCTTTTATGCCAGTTTCCAATTCAGATGCTGGTTTTGACAGGGTATTTCTTACATCAGAATCACTTGATTGGATGCCAGCGCAACGGTGGTCTTCAGGTGGCGTTAGGAAACTTTAGCAGCATGTCTAAATCATATTGTCGATAACCTTTGTTTGCCGATCGCGTCGAAAATGTTGGTGTAAGGGTGACACCCTAGCGCCCGTTTAACGAAG
>UQNG01000018.1:0-31515 GCA_900542335.1 uncultured Collinsella sp. | reverse complement strand
CGCTCGCCAACAGCCCCTCGGGCGGCGCGGTGGCCACCATCGCGGTCCCCCTGTGCGGGGCCTGACGAATCAGGCCCTCACACTGGCATACCTCGCAACCAAACGCTCCCCGGATAATTCATGAGGCCGTACTCGTATTCGAGCCTGCCTATCTCTGCGGCAAGCGCCTCCGTCATGTAGAAGGTTTTCGTGCGGCCCGTCGACTTCGCCAGGCGGTCGTACCTGTTCGCGAGGTCCTCGGGGGTTCTCGGGGCTGCGGTGGCGGTTGCCATGATGCACCTCCCGGTTAGATGTAATACGTGTATTACTTTCTATCACATCACCCGAACCCCGCACCGGCGTACGGTCGTATCTGCTTTTTTACCTTACATTTTGTCAACCGGCCCATGCTCGGCTTGTTCAGCCGGATTAAATCAACTGTTAAATCAATCCAGGCCTGTAGGGGGCGGTGGAAATCTTTCGAGGACTGGGGGCGCCGTCCCTGGGTCGGCTCCTCGATGGCCGCGGCTGAATTCCCCTGCCATCGGCTGCGTGGGTTCCGGCACGGGGTTCTGGCGCTGCTCGAACTGGGCGCAAGACTCGGCTGTTGGTCGTACCGGACGGCATACGTTTTGAGACCGGCAAGCTGATGCCGGCTCGAGGACAGCGGCCCGGTGCACCGGGCCGATCGATAGCGGTCTCAGGTTCACAGCGCAGCTTCTCAGGGCTCGCATATATAGGAAGACTTGATTGGCAATCGATTTTAATGAAGTCGGCAGCGCATGTCAGAGTTTTCAACAAATTTAACATGCCACCCTTTATATCCGCACGCGCGTAATTCAACTCATAAGGACCGGCTATCCCTTACCTGTGACACAATCTCAAACGCACAGAACAGAATCATCAGTCCAATCATCGCATAAGAGGCAGCCGAACCTTCAAGCACTATTCCACAAAGAACAATCTCCGCGCCGCCAATAAGAACTGTTATCAGGCGCTCTGCCTTTTTGCTCTCGCCGCTCGCATAAAAAGGCGGCAAAGCGCACAAGATCACATATAGCCCGGGAAGGGAATACAGGATCGATAGTCCAAGCCCCCCATCAACCGCAGTGCTTTGCGTAAGAATCAACTGAACCCAAACGGCAATTATCACTGAGCAGGTTGTCGATAAAAGAAGACTAGAAATATAGCACGCAACAAAGTCCCGTCGCATTCGAACAGAGAAATCCGCGAACTCTCTTCGCCGCGTGGAAACAATAAGGTACACAGAAATTGCAATAGAACCAATCAGAGAAAACAGCGGAACAACCAGCAATTCAAGCTTATTACCCCATCGATCAACCACACCCCCACTCCAATGAGCGGGAATTGTATCAGGGAGGACTGACCAAGCCGCCCATAGAATCAGAAATGGAAGAATAGAGAGGATGAAAGATGATAACACTGCAGTAATTTTTTTTGAGGCTCTCATCGATTCCGCATTTCCTTGCGCGCCTACATTCCACTCCGCCTTAAATCAAGTATAAATAGATGGCGCTCGGTATTATTGGCGCAATCGCGATAGCGATTACCGCCGTTGTTTCTTTAAAAATGGTAGGAATACATGTCTCCAAGAATTGATATATCGATTGACGAGCTGCCCGAAGCGTCGAGCCTTCTTGATGGACATGACTATTCGTCACAAATCATTCAGCGTATCGCCAGGGTTCCAGTAATACTCGATGCATCGGGATGCCCTCATTCCCCTTTTTTCGAAGTTGAATATGATGACAGGACGATTAGGTTTACAAGTCAAGCAAGTTAATAATCTATGTGGTCAATATAATACCGTTGAACCCGCATATCGATACCGCTCAGCCATTCGCCTTGCCCCCATCGCACGCATCTTCATTCGGTCTGTCATTATTAATCTAACGATGCTTTGAGAAATGTAGGTGCTTCAAAATGTACTGTCGACTTCTTCTCAAACTAATCCTAAGGGACAGGGCCGTATGGATCTCTACGCTCGTTCTCGCCGCAGCCTTCTCCATCCCCATTTCGTTCAATTCACCCATCTACGGGCCCTTCTTTATGAAACAGGGCATGCAGAGCTTTGTCGACGCATTCAATACGCGCGCGCCCCAGGCCAGCGGCACAGACCTATCTCCAGAGCAGCAAGTCGACGCGGAGCTTGCAAGATACGCGAACGCCGCCCTTGCCGCTCAAACCGACGCCGCCTTTCTCGATTCTGCCGAGAGCTACTACGCGCTCATGGGCGAAGGCTTCCAATCCGGGTCCATCGTGGGAGACCGAGAGACCAATGACGCAGCGCTCGCATATTGCCGTGCCCTGAGCAGCTCCGGCATCACGGATATCCCGGCCTCCGCAAACGACCTGCCATTCCTTTCCTTCCTGCCTTACGCCATTGCCACGGCGCCGTCTTTCCTTCCCTTCATCCCCTTCCTTCTCTCGTCGATACTCGTGCTCGGCGCCACAAGGCCCGGGACCCTGGCGGCGAAGGCGCCCGTGCCCAAATTCCGGCGCCTTATCCAGATCGTGTTTTCGATAATCGCCGCGGGGACCGCGATGCTCCTCGCCGGCCTCGCACCCGGGGGCATTTACGCCTTGGCCCTAAACGGCTTCGGGCAAATTGGGTACCCGATCGCCTTCTTCCATGACGGCGCGCTTACCACCACGACCGCGGGAAACGTCTTCACATCCCTGCTTATCGCGCTTCTTGCGGGCGGAACCTTGATATCCGTTTGCTCCGCCGTCCTATCGACCGCAACGAGGCGCGTCCTCGCGGGCCCCCTTACCTCCGCGCTGCTTGTCGCGGCCCCGGCATTCCCGTTACTGTCCGATTCGGCACTGGAGCATAACGCCGCGCTCAATCTCCTGCCGCTGGCCGTATTCTCGCCTATCGAGGCAACGGGTTACGTAGGATGCTTTCCGACAGAATTCCTTGGCTCCGGTTCAGGCAGCGCATCGATGCTTGCCGTGGCCCTGGCATACGTCGCGGTCCTTTTTGCGGTCGGCGCCGTTGCGACACGTTCCCCCAAACAGCCTGGACCCGCGAAAAAGCACCATGGGCTCGAGCTTCTAGACGCGAGCGTGGGATACGGAAGCACGACGATACTTTCAATCGGGTCGCTTTTCCTGAGCCCGGGAACGGCGGCGGGCCTCGTTGCTCCCAACGGCTCGGGGAAAACCACCCTTCTTGAAGCGCTGTCGGGCCAATTTCCCACCCGCATCCGCTCGGGAAGCCTGGCGGCAGACGGAATCTGCCAACGTCGATCAGCCGAATTTGCAGAACTCGTCTACCTGAGCTCTTCGGGCAGCGCGGATCTCTATCCCACGCTATCGGCCCTCGAGCACCTTGCTTTCGTTAGGGAGGCGTGGAAATCGGCCGCCGACATCGACTCGCTCTGCAGCTCCCTCGGAATCTCCCCATATCTCGACAAGCCGACCCGTAAACTCTCGACAGGAATGAAGCAGCAGGTAAAGCTTGCCATGGCGATATCGACCGGTTGCCCGTACCTTATCCTCGATGAACCGCTGAACGGCCTCGATCCGGGAAAGCGGAAAACCTCCTGCGACGCGATGCGCAGCGAGGTGGCGCGGGGACGAAGCGTGCTCATTTCAAGCCATCTGCTCGACGACCTGGCAGACCTCACCAACTCGTTCTACTTCATCGAGGCCGGCACGCTCGTGGAAAAGATCAAGTCGTCCTCGCAGACGCTCAAGCAGGAATACCTCGATACATACGAGGGAGGTGAATGACATGATAGGCAAGAGCTATGCAAAGATAGCGATTGTTGGCTTTGTACTTTGTCTTGCAATGGTGCTATGTGCATCATTTGCGAGGTATAGGTCCGAGCAGTCGTTCATCGATGGCGCTGAAAATGGGTTTGGCATAGACGGGATGTATGTCAACGATGGCGCAACCAGGCCGTCTATGGCGATTCTTGCGGGCGAAGACATGGAGTGGCAAATCTGTAATGACGATGGCTCTTGTATGAGTGGTCGTTTGGCCGCAACGAGCGATCCGAATTCGTTTGATCTTCTCGACAATGATGGATCGGATTGCGGTTCAGTTCACCTGTCGTATGCATCACGAGACGGGATGGACGGCATTCTCTACGTCTCCCACGAGACTGGCGATTTCAAGATGCGCAGGACTAACCGAGTGCCGGCTTTTATCGAGGAGTGAGAGTTCCCGGCGGTCTGCCGATTAGGCCGCCGGGGTATTGAACCCCGCATTCATCCGTACACACACGGATGACTGCGGGAAGTGTCCGGATGAAGGTGATAATCAAGGAAACAAAGCTGTTCTGCCTGGGACGGCTTTGGCCTGGACTTTAACCACAACATCGCAATCGACACTTATCAGCTCGCGCAGCGCGCATGGCCAAATCTCGGACGCTGGCGCATGGAGGACCTTCGAGATTTACTGGACATCCAAAACGACGACGCACACCGCGTGCTCGCCGACTGCGAAGACGAGATGGCTGTCTACAATGCGATCAGAAACAGTGTGAAGTCCGGAGAGCTTTCTGTGGAACCGCCGCGCCGTCGCGCGAGCCGACTGGGCAACCCGGGCAATCTGGTCCCGGCTCTCTTTTTGGCACCCTGTTGCTTAATCAAAATTAAGCAATTGCTTAAAACAAAAAAGGTCAGGCACTAGGTGCCTGACCTGCAAACTTCTGGTCGGGACGACTGGATTCGAACCAGCGACCCCTTGACCCCCAGTCAAGTGCGCTACCAAGCTGCGCCACGTCCCGAAGCTTTTGTTTGTTGCTCTGCTCTCGCTCGCAACAGGGAGTATATTAACCCGAAACTTTAGACTTGTGCAAGAACTTTTTTACAAATTTTGAAGCAAGTCCAAAATTGTATCTGCGAGCTGGGGTTTTGTTAGTACGGGAAGTTCTTGCGTGCCCGTTGTGCTCACAATCCAGGCCTTGTTGGTGTCGGTCCCAAAGCCTGAATCGGCGCGCGAGACATCGTTGGCGATAATGGCATCGCAACCCTTGCGGGCCAATTTGCGCTCGGCGTACTCGACAACGTTATCGGTCTCGGCCGCAAATCCGATCACGCATCGCTCGCCCTTCTGGCGCGAGAGCTCGGCCAAAATATCGACCGTTTCGACCAGTTCGATGCGATCCAAGGGCTCGTTGGACTTTTTGAGCTTATGGTCCGCTGGGGCCGCTGGAGTGTAGTCGGCGACGGCTGCCGCGCAAATGGCCGCATCGGCCGTCTGAAAGGCGCTCAGAGCCGTCTGCAGCATTTCTGCGGCGGTTTGCACGCGTACGCACTCCACGGCGCGGGGAACATCGAGCGATGTCGGGCCCAACACAAGCGTGACCGCAGCACCGCGGCGAGTGGCCTCCCCCGCCAGGGCGATGCCCATCTTGCCCGACGACCGGTTGCCAATAAAGCGCACGGGATCGATCGGCTCGTGCGTGGGGCCGGCGGTGATTACGATGCGCTTGCCCGCAAGGTCCTGAGGCGCGGGGTTAAGCACCTCACAGACAGCCTCGACGATGTCCTCGGGCTCGCTCATACGTCCCGTGTCCACGTCGCCGCAGGCAAGGTAGCCGCTGCCGGGTCCCACCACATGCACGCCGCGGTCGCGCAGCGTGGCCATGTTGGCCTGCGTGGCCGGCGCCTTCCACATGCCATTGTTCATGGCCGGCGCAATCACGATGGGTCGCGGCGTGGCTAGCAGCGTGGTGGAGATGAGGTCGTCGGCGATACCGTTGGCCATCTTGGCGATGATATTAGCCGTCGCGGGCGCCACGACCACCAGATCGGGCTCCTGTGCCAGCGAGATATGGTGGATGGGGTCGGAGGGATCGTCGAATAGGCCCACGGCAACGGGCTCGTTGGTGAGCGCACGGAAGGTGAGCGGGCCCACAAACTTGGTGGCATGCTCGCTCATAACGACCTTGACTCGCGCACCGCGCTTTTGCAGCAGGCGCACGATATTGCACGACTTATAGGCGGCGATCCCGCCGGTAATGCCCAGCAGGATCGTTTTTCCCTCAAGTTGCATTGAATTGTTGGGTGCCGCCATCGTTTAAGCTTCCTTGCTCGGGAGCACCAGGAGGCGGTGGCAGTACGGGCAGTGCGTAATTGACCTGCCGTCGTGGTTGAGGTCGCTCATGGACGATGCCTGCAGCGCGGTGTGGCAAACCGTGGGGATGTTGCCCTGGATGGTCTCGACGGCAAGGCCGCGGAACTGCTTGAGCAGACGCTCGTAGTCGGTGAGCACGTCGGCCGGCAGCGTGGCGGCAAGCGCGGTGCGCTCCTTAGTGGCGGCGTCAATCTGAGCCTGCAGGTCGGCAGCCTTGGCGCGGGCGGCCTTGGTATCGGCCTTCACGCCCTCCTCGAACTTGGCGATGATGGCCTGCGCGCGGGTCTCGCGGTCGAGCGCCTCCTTATGGGTGACAACGACGTCCTTGCGGGTGTGCTCAATCTTGTCCAGTCGCTTGGCCAAGGTGGCGAGCTCATTCTCCAGGTCCTGAACCTCGCGGTAGTCGGAGCCGTCGACGTGACGCTTTTTGGCAGCCTCGATGGCGTTGTTGGTCTGAATCTCGGTGGTGTTGAGATCGTCGAGCTCAATGTCCAGATCCTTGCGCTGGGCGTAGAGCTTGGTCATCTCGGACTTGAGTTTCACATAGGTCTTGCGCTTGGAAGCGAGCTCCTTGAGCTCCGGCATATTGGCAAGTTCGCTCTTGTTGCGGGCGAGCTCCAAATCGATCTGTTGCAGCTTGAGTAACGTAGCGCCGGTGCTCATAAGTTCTCTCCTTTTGTCACAGTCCACCATTGGCAAGGGTTCAGTATTTTAATCGCATGACGGGGGTCGACCCCGGCGTCAACTGCAGAGTTCATCAATATATCAACGAACGGCTCCTCGGAGCGGTCGTGGCCGAGCAAGATCACCGGCAGCCCGCGTAAGGTAAGGTCTTGCGCCACGTGGTATCCCGCCTCGCCCGTCACGACAACGTCCGCGCCCGCGGCGATGGCGAGCTCTCCAAAGTCGCCCAGGGAGCCGCCCAAAATGGCGACGGTGCGGCACGGGCGATCGGCTTCGCCCCACACACGCGGGTCGCTGCCGAAGGCCGTGGCAGCACGGGTGGCAAGATCGCGCAGCGTGCACGGGTCGTTGAGCGTTGCAAGCGCGCCCAGGCCGGTTGCCTCGGGGTCGTCCACGTGCTCCAGTGAGCTCACGGGTGCGGCACCCAGCAGCTCGCTCAGGCAGACACGGGCTTCGTGCGAGCGGTCCAGGTTGGTGTGGAGCGATATGATGCTCACGCCGCAACGGGCCGCCTCATAGAGTGCCGCGCTGCACTGGGGGCGAGTGGCATCCGCTGGACAAAACGCCTCGGGCTCCTTGATATAGACAGGATGGTGCGTCAGCAGCACGTTTGCACCAGCTTCTTGGGCGCGGAGAACATTAGCTTCGGTCGCATCGAGCGCGCAGGCAACGCCGGTGATCTCAGCAGCGGGGTCTCCCACAGATAGCCCAACATGATCCCAGCCCTCGGCGTCCGCCTTGGGGTAGCGCGCCAGCAGCGCACGTTCAAGCTCAGCGACGATCATGCGGCACCCACGATCGAGAGCAGCGTCTGGGCAAACTCGTCCAGATCGCCCGGATTCACGCGGTCATCAAAGGAAATGCGCAGTGCGCCCAATGCCTGCTCGCGACCGATGCCCATCGCGCTTAAAACATGGCTCGGGTCCATGCTGCCGCTCGAGCACGCCGAGCCTGCCGATACCTCAAAGCCGGCGGCGTCGAGCTTGACGATGAGCTCCTCGGAGTCCATGCCGTCGACGTAGATCGAAACCATACCCGGCAGACGATCGGCCTGCGCGTAGTCGCCCATCGTGGCGTGAATGCGCGGGTGGGCCGTAAGCGTGGCGTAGAGCTTGTCGGAAAGGGTTTGCAGCGTCGCACGCTCCTGGGCCACATGGGGCACCAGCGTGCGGGCGGCAGCGGCAAAGGCCAGCTGCGTGCGCAGGTCCTGCGTGCCGGCACGACGACCGGCCTCCTGTCCGCCGCCAAAGATGCGCGGGCGCAGCGGCGTGCGGTTCTTAAGGTAGAGCGCGCCGGATGCCACGGGGCCACCGATCTTGTGCGCGGCAACGGTCATGGCGTCAACTCCCAGCTCGGTGACATCGAGCGGAATATGCAGATACCCCTGGATGGCATCGGTGTGGAACAGGGCGCCAACGGTATGCGCGGCCGCGGCAAGCTCGCGGATGGGCTGCACCACGCCGGTCTCGTTGTTGGCAACCATGATGCTTACAAGTGCCACGTCGTCGCCTAGCAGCTCGACAAGCGCGGCAGGCTCAATGTAGCCCATGCGGCAGGGCTGCACCAGGTCGACGGTAAATCCGGCGGCACGCAGCAGCGGCAGGTTGTCCAGAATCGA
Source organism: uncultured Collinsella sp. (assembly GCA_900542335.1). Lineage (GTDB taxonomy): Bacteria > Actinomycetota > Coriobacteriia > Coriobacteriales > Coriobacteriaceae > Collinsella. The sequence goes on along the minus strand of UQNG01000018.1, from coordinate 23,122 downwards.
ATCGTGCTCGATGGCAGATACGATCACGCGGTTACGCTTGCGATCGCGCTGACGAGCGCCCTCGGCAAGACCGAGCAGCGCCAGCTGGTTGGCTTCGGTGCCGCCGTTGGTCAAAACAATCTCGGACGGGCGAACGCGCGCGCCAAAGCTGCGGGCAATCTCGCGACGCGCCACTTCCAGGCGTGCAGCGGCCTTGCGGCCGAGCGAATGCAGCGAGTTGGGGTTGACGCCGGCAAGCTCGCTGTCGTCGTACTCGCGCTGCGCAAGGCGCGCCTCGGCGCGCATGGGCGTCGAGGCGGCATAGTCAAGATTCACGGGTATGCGGTTTTGACCTGCGGTCATAAGGTTTTATGCCTCCTGTGCGGCCTCGTTGCCCAGCTTCTGCAGCAGCGCAACCTCGGCAGCGGGATCTTCGGACTTAAATACGGCGGAGCCGGCTACGAGCACGTTGGCGCCGGCCTTGACGACCTCGGCGATGTTCTTGGAAGAGATACCGCCATCGACCTCGATCAGGGGCGACACGCCGTGGCGCTCGCACATGGCCGTAAGCTCGTGCAGCTTAGGCAGAGTGCCCGGGATAAAGCTCTGGCCGCCAAAGCCGGGGTTCACGCTCATCAGCAGCACCATGTCGACAACGTCGATGATGCTCTCGAGTACGCACACGGGGGTGGCGGGGTTGAGCACCACGCCGGCCTTGACGCCGCGCTGCTGCAGGTGCGTGAGCGTGCGGTGCAGGTGCGTGGAGGCCTCGTAGTGCACGGTGATCATGTCGGCACCGGCGTCGGCGTACCAATCGACCGTCTCGTCGGGGTTCGACACCATCAGGTGTGCGTCGACCGGTACATCGGTGGAGCGCTTGACGGCCTTAAGGATGTCGACGCCAAAGGTGAGGTTGCCGGTAAAGTGGCCGTCCATGACGTCGAAGTGCACGTAGTCGGCACCGGCGATCTTGTCGAGTTCGCCCTTGAGGTTGGCCATGTCGGCCGAAAGGACAGACGGAGCGATTTTGATGGAACCCATGGTAGAAGCCTTTCTGCGCTAGTCGGTGAGTCCGTAGAACTCTTGAGAAGGGACGCGATCGGTAAGAATCTCGAGCGCCCTATCCAAAGTAACACCGTTGTAGAGCGTTTGCTCCACGGCAAAGGTGAGCGGAATGTCTACGCCCAGTGAACGGGCAAGCTCGCTCACGCTGCGGGCCGCGACGGCGCCCTCGACAACCATATGCGTGCGCGTCTGGTACTCGTCGAGCGACACGCCGTGGGCAAACTCGTAGCCAAAGGTGCGGTTGCGCGAATGCTCCGAGGTGCAGGTGGCGATGAGGTCGCCCATGCCGGCAAGTCCCATGCAGGTCATAGCTTGACCGCCGCGGGCGTGTACCAGACGGCTGATCTCGGCCAGACCACGCGTCATGATGAGGGCGAGCGTGTTGTCGCCCGCGCCGGAACCGGCGGAAATGCCGCACACGATGGCGATGACGTTTTTCATGGCGCCGCAAACCTCGACGCCGGTCATGTCCTGCGACAGGTAGATGCGGAAGGCCGTGGATAGGAGCAGGTCCTTAAAGGTCTCCCCTACCTGTGGGTCTTCGCTGGCGATGACGGCGGCAGAAAGTCCGCCGCGGCAAATCTCCTCGGCATGGTTGGGGCCCGAGAGGGTCGCCACGCGCGCCTCGTTGCCGATCTCGCTGGCGATGACCTCGCTCATGAGCAGGCCGGACTCGGGCTCAATGCCCTTGGTGAGGCAGAGCACCGGGGTATCGGCGGCGATAAAGGGCGCGGCCTGGTGGCACACGCTGCGAAGGTGCGTCGAAGGAACGGCAAAGATGATGGCCTCGGCGCCGTCGAGCGCCTGCACGAGCTCGGTCGTGGCGACGACGTTGCCGGGCAGCTCGTAGTCCACCAGATAACGGGGGTTACGGTGCTCGCCATTGATGCCGGCGGCCGTCTGCTCGCTATGGGCCCACATGATCACGCGCTCGGCTCGTGCGGCAGCAAGGCCGGCGACGGCGGTTCCCCAGGAGCCGGAGCCAATCAGCGCAACATTCATGACTCTCTCCTACTTATCGTCGGGCACGGTCACGCGCTTGGTAAACGAGAGCTTGGACTCCTTGCCCGTCATGAGCTTTTTGATGTTCGCACGATGGGCCCACACCACGGTGATGCCGATCAGCGCCATGCAAAATTTGAGACCCAGGCTGCAGTACGGAAAGACCGCGCAGACGGCGATGGGAAGACCGATGGCCGCGGCAAGCGAGCCCACCGACACAAACTTGGTGATGGCGACGGCCACGATAAACATGCCCAACAGCGAAAGTCCGATGGGCCAGTACCAGGCGAGGATGACGCCCAGGCCCACGGCGATACCCTTGCCGCCATGGAAATTGAGGTAGGGCGAGAAGATGTGGCCCCATACCGCAGCCAGGCAGATGACGCCGAGCATCCAGTCGCCGGGGGCTCCAGGCGCCATGATGCTCACAGGGAAGCCATAGCCCACGCCCGCGATGAGCGGACGGGCGATAAGGACGCAGATAGCGCCCTTAAGGCAGTCGAGCAGCAGCGTGAGCGCGGCCACCTTGGGGCCGGCTACGCGCAGAGCGTTGGTGGTGCCGATGTTGCCGGAGCCCGCCTTGCGAATGTCGGTGTGGTTGAACACGCGGCCCAGGATCAGGCCAAACGGAATCGCTCCGATAAAGAACGAGACCACGGCACAGATGGCGGTCAGCAGAATCGGATTATGCATCCTTTTGCTCCTTCTTCCTAAAGAAGAGTCGAATGGGCGTGCCGGAAAAATCGAAGGTCGAGCGCATACGGTTCTCCACGTAGCGCTGGTAGGTGTCGTTGACCAGGTCGCTGTGGTTGACGAAGAACGTGAACGTCGGCGGGTTGACGCCCGTCTGGGTCACGTAGTGCATGCGCAGGCGGCGCTTGCCGTCCACCACGGTGTGGCCAAACTCGCGCAGGTCGGTGAGGAAGGTGTTGAGGCGCGAGGTGGTGATCTTTTGCGAGCGCGTCTTTTCGGCCGCGTCGACCATCGCCCAGATCTTCTCGACGCTGCGGCCCGTGAGGGCAGAGATGCGCAGGTACTGGGCCCAGGGAGCCATGACGCCCAGACGGCGATCGACGGTCTCCATGCAGGCCTCGCGCTTGCGGTCGTCGTCGAGCAGGTCCCACTTGTTGAGCAGCACCACGATGGCGCAGCCGCGCTCGATGGCCAAGCCCATGACCTTCTGATCCTGCTCGGTGACGCCCACGGAGGCGTCGACGACGAGCAGCGCCACGTCGGCACGGTCGATGGCGCGCAGGCCGCGGACCATGGAGTAGTACTCAATGTTCTCATACACGGTGCTCTTCTTGCGAATGCCCGCGGTATCGACCATGCGGTAGTGCTTGCCGTTGCGCTCGACGACGGTATCGATGGCGTCGCGCGTGGTGCCGGCGATGTTCGACACGATGGAGCGGTCGGCGCCCAGGATGCGGTTGAACAGTGAGGACTTACCGGCGTTGGGGCGGCCGATGATGGCCACATTCAGCGCATCGGGGAACGCGTCGGCGACCTCGTCCTCCTCCTCGGGCAACAGGGCCACGATGTCGTCGAGCAGGTCGCCCGTGCCGTGGCCGTGCAGGGCCGAGAGCGGCGTGGGCTCGCCGATGCCGAGCGAATAGAACTCCCAGATGTTGTCGTTCTCGCGATCGGGGTTGTCGAGCTTGTTCACCAGTAGAAAGACCGGCTTGTCGCAGCGCTTGAGCATGCGGGCGACCGACTCGTCCTCCTCAGTGACGCCGGTGCGGCCGTCGACCACAAACAGGATGACGGCGGCTTCCTCGGCGGCGGCGAGGGCCTGGTCACGGATGGATGTGGCAAAGACGTCATCGCTCTTGAGCGGCTCGATGCCGCCCGTGTCGACGATGGTGAACTCGCGGCCGTTCCAATCGGCCGTGTGATACGAGCGGTCGCGAGTGACGCCGCGGGACTCATGGACGATGGCGTCCGAGGTCTGGGCCAGGCGGTTAACGAGCGTGGACTTGCCCACGTTGGGACGTCCGACGACGGCGACGATAGGTTTCATCTGCTCTCCTTTAATGGGTAGGGTCAGCGGGAATAGTTGAATTGGCGGGCGTTATGCCAAGGATGTGCTCCAGGGTATCGAGCAGCTCATGCGGCATGGTCGATACCACATGAACCTCGGCGCCGCGACAGGTAAGGCTTGCGAGTAATTCGTCACGATGATACTCGTCAAGGGTCATACCGTCGGCGTTGAACATGAGCTTAGGCACAAAGAGCATAACACCCGACAGGTCCTGCGGCAGTTGCTCCAAGATGTCGCAGGCGACGATGAGGCCGGTCACGTCCACGTTGCCGCCAAAATAGCGGTTTTTGATGGCCGTGACAGTGCCGGCGAGTCCCTGGGGCGATTCCACAAAACGCGCCACCGTATCGCGCGCACTGGCACCCGAAAGGCACAGGAGGCGCTGGCCACGCGCGGCGATTGCCTCACGAACGCGGCGCAGACGCTCGGCATCGTTGGCGAGCACGTTGTCGGTCTCGTCCAGATAGGAGCGTATCATGCCGATGCCGTCGTAGTACTGCGGGTAGCCGTCGTAAAAGTCCGCCTCGGGAGGCTCGATGCCGGCATCCAGGTAGAACTCGTCGCTCATCTGGAAGGTATGGCGGCCAAAGCGCTCGAAGGCACGGTCCTGGAAGGGCCGGATCATGGCGATAGTCTCGCGCGCCAGCTCGGGCTTATCGCTGTAGGACCAGCTAAAACGGTTCTGATGCTTGGTAAAACCGAGCGGCACAATGCCCAGGCTGGTGATCTGCTCATGCTCCTCGCAGAAGCGCAGGGTCTTTTGCAGCTCCTCGCCGTCGTTCATGCCGGGGCACAGTACGATCTGCGCGTGAATCTCGATGCCGGCGGCCATGATGGCCTCGAGCACATCCATGCCGCGCTGGGCGTTGCGGCCCATCATGCGGCGGCGGACATCGGGGCTTACGGCATGGACCGACACGTTCATGGGGCTCATGTTGCGTTGGATGACGTTTTGAACATCTTCGTCGGTGAGGTTGGTCAACGTGACAAAGTTGCCCTGCAAAAAGCTCAGGCGATAGTCGTCGTCGCGGATGTAGAGCGTGGAACGACCGCCCTTGGGCAGCATCGTCATAAAGCAGAACACGCAGGCGTTTACGCAGGTACGCATGCCATCGAAGATGGGGCCATCGAACTCCAGACCCCAGTCCTCTCCCGGGAAGCGGTCGAGCTCGACGGGGGTGACGCTGTTGTCGCGCGGGTCGAAAACCTCGAGGTCGACGGTGTCGTCATCTGCCTCCCAGAGCCACACGATCATATCGGTCAGCCGCTCGCCGTTGACCGTAAGCACGCGCATGCCCGGCTCGATACCCACATCCCATGCGGGCGATTCCGGACGCACGTTTTTAACGAGCGCGCCCTCACCCGGCTCGGGGTCGCGGCTGCGCCCGTAATCGGCCACCTCAGCGGCGTATGCGGGTACGGTCTGGTCCATGATTAGCGGCAAAGCTCCTTGATGCGCTCGACGGCACGCTCGATGTGTTCTTGCGGAGTGGAGGCTCCGGCGGTGATGCCGATGTGGTGTGCGTTGACAAACCATGCGGCCTGTAGCTCGGAAGATTCCTCTATGTGATGTGTGCGCTCGCAGACATCGGCGCAAATCTGCGCCAGGCGGCGGGTGTTGCCCGAGTTCTTGCCGCCCACCACGACCATGCAGTCGCAGCGGTTGGCAAGTGCGGCTGCTGCCTGTTGACGCTCACTCGTGGCGGCGCAGATGGTGTTGATCACGCGCAGTTCCTGCACGCGCGGGGTGATGGAGGCCACGACTTCGGCCAGGTTCTTCGCGGTTTGGGTGGTCTGAACAACCAGGCCCACCTTGCCCTTGATCGGCAGCGCGTCCGCATCGGCGGCGCAACTCACGACCTGCGCGTCATCGCCGGCATGGCCCAGGATGCCTTCAACCTCGGGATGGCCCGGCTCGCCCACGACAAGCACGTGATCGCCGCCACGCATCAGGCGCTCGGCGGCCACGTGGACCTTCTTGACGTAGGGACAGGTGGCATCGACCACGTCGAGGCCGCGCTCGCGAGCGGCATCGATTACCTGCGGCACCACGCCGTGCGCGCGAATGATCACGGTGCCCGATGCGGCGTCGTCCAGGGTCTCGGCCAGACCGACGCCCGCCTCGGCAAGCTCGCGCACCACGATGGGGTTATGGATGAGCGGGCCCAGCGTGTGGACCTGAGCGTTCTCCCCCACTTGCGGGGCGGCCGCCAAGGCCATATCGAGCGCGCGCTGCACGCCGTAGCAGGTGCCAGCATGCGCGGCGATCTCGATGGTGGGGACGAACCCCTCAGCGGCGGCCGCGGCAGTGTTCATGACTTCCTCACCCATGGCTAGAACCTACCCGGATGCTCGGCGCACAGATCGTCGCGCATGGCGTAGACGCGGTTCATGGCCTCGGACTCAAACCATGTCAGGCGCTCCTTGCGCTTGAGCTCGGCCGGTGCGTCGGATAGCGAGATGGCCTTGCCGGCGCGGATCCAGCACTTTTTGGGGCGCATGAGCTTTTTGCCCTTAGGCGTAATGTCGGACCAGCCACAAATGGCGAGTGGGTTGACGGGCGCCTTGCCCATCTGGGCGATGAGCGCAAAGCCGCCGTGGACCTCGGGCTTGATCTCGCGCGAGCGGATGCGCGTGCCCTCGGGGAAGATCAGGACGTCCTCGCCGCGCTGCAGTGCATGCTGGGCGGCACGCAGGCACTTCATGTCGGCGGTGCCGCGCTCGACGGGAATGCCACCCACGCGGCTAAAGGCCCAGCGCACAATCTTGGTCTTGGCAAACTCGGACTTAAAGATGGGGCGGATGCGGCGGCCGCCAAAGAACAGCGCCGTCTCCACGGCCAAGAGTTCGGCCATCGAGGTGTGGTTGCAGATGACTACGCTGCCGCGGCCTTCCTGGCGCTCAAACAGCAGGTCGGCGTCTTCGACCTTCCAGCGCCACATGAGTTTGGAGAAGGCCCAGAGGATTGCCATGACCACGACGACGGTGCCGCGGATGAGCGCCGGGAACTCGGCGTACGGGGCGTTGTAGTAATCCTCGGGCGTCTGTTTAAACAGGCGCATGGGCTACCTCCTTTGGTTGATGAGGTCCTCGATAATGCGGACGACCTCGTCGATGGTGTGGGCGGTGGAGTCGACGTGCACGGCGTCATCGGCGGGCACGAGCGGCGCGACCTCGCGGCTGCTGTCGAGCTTGTCGCGCTGCTTGAGGGCGTCGAGGGTCTCGTCGACCTCGGCCTCGAGCTGCTCGGTGCTGAGCGGCTGAGCGTCGTTTTGGTGGCGCTGCAGCACGCGACGGCGGGCGCGCTCGCGCGGGTCGGCGGTCAGGAATACCTTGACCTGCGCGTTGGGGAACACGACGGTGCCGATGTCACGGCCCTCGGCCACGATATCGCGGTCCTCGGCGGCGCGGCGCTGATGGATGAGCATGGCAGCGCGCACGCCCGGGTAGGCCGAGACCTTGGACACATTGGCGTCGACCTGCGGGGTGCGGATGGCAGCCGAGGCGTCCTGGCCGTCGATGGTCAGGCGCGTGTCCTCGCCGGTGCCGTTGGTAAAGCGAATCTCGATCTGCTCGGCGAGGGCATCGATGGCAGCCTCGTCGTCCAGATCGATGCCGCGGTCGAGCGCGGCGAAGGTGACGGCGCGATACATGGCGCCTGTGTCGAGCTTGTTAAAGCCCAGCTGGCGGGCAATCTCCTTGGCGATGGTGGACTTGCCGGAACCGGCGGGGCCGTCGATGGCGACGATCATGCAATGCTTCCTTTCGGTGGTTGACGTGCTGGTATGGGATGCGGACGCTGCTTGCTGGCGGACTGGCTAGCCCGTGTAGCGTTCGCGGTAGGTGTTGCGCTTGGGCGCGGAGCCGTGACTGCCGTGGTGGCGCGTACGGGTCGCGGGGGTTTCCTGGGGCTTGTCACCGCGCTTGGAGGCAGCTTGCTTGGGCGGGATGCCTCCGGCCTTGAGGATCTGCACCTCGCGGTCGGTGAGCTCGCGCCACGAGCCCTTGGCCACGTCCTTGAGCTCCAGGCCGGCAAAGTTGCAGCGGTGCAGGCGAATCACCGGGTGGTGTATCTTGCTCAGCATGCGCTTGACCTGGTTTTTACGGCCCTCGCGAATGATGACCTCCACGGCGGTGGTGCCGGGCTTGACGCCTTGCGGAGCCACGGCCTCGGCCTCGCGCGCGGTGATGACGCGGCAGATCGCCGGCTGGCACAGGCCGTCATCGAGCTCGATGCCGCGACGGAGCGGTTCCAAGTCGCGATCGGTCAGGTGGCCGTCCACGAGCGCCTGATAGGTCTTGTAGACGTGCTTGCTGGGGTGCAGCAGGTCCTGGGACAGGTCGCCGTCGGTGGTAAAGAGCAAAAGGCCCGTAGTGTCGCGGTCCAGGCGACCCACCGGGAAGAGCCCCGGAAAGCGGTCGCGCGGGACCAGGTCGGCCACACAAGGGCGCTCCTGCGGATCGCTCATGGTGGTGAGGTAGCCGGTCGGCTTGTAGAGCATCAGGTACACGGCGCCCTGGTTGAGCTTGACGGGCATGCCGTCGACCTCGATATGGTCGCGGTCGACATCGACCTTGGTACCCAATTCGGTCGCTACCTCGCCGTTAACCTTCACGCGGCCGGCGGTCATCAGGTCCTCCGAGCCGCGGCGGCTCGCCACGCCCGCGCGCGCCAAAAAGCGCTGAAGACGCATGGTGTGCGGGTAGACGGGCTGGGCGCCGGCTGCGGGCGCTGCGGCGTCCGTGGCGCTTGCGGCGCGCGTCTCCCCTGCTTCGTTAGTCCTCGTCATGCATGTCCTCCGAGATATCGCCGGTGGGCAGAAGCTCTGCGTCATCGGCGTCCTCAACATCGGTATCAATCAGTTCGCGCTCTTCGTCCAGGTCCTCGGCCTGCTCCTCGAGCGTGGACTGAATGCTGCGGCCGCTCGCGGATAAACTGTCGCGACTGCTCGTCGGGGGCAAACTGCTCCAGATCGGGCAGGTCGCGGGTGGAGCGCAGGCCGAACTTTTCCAAAAAGGCGTTGGTCGTGCCGTAGATGATTGCCTGACCGCGCTCGGGGTCGCGGCCGAGCTCGCGCACCAGACCCTTGTCCACGAGCGACGCGATGACGCCGTCGGAGTTGACGCCGCGGATGCCCTTGACCACCTCGCGCGTGACGGGCTGGTGGTAGGCGATGACGGCCAGGGTCTCGAGAGCCGCCTGCGACAGCTTTTGCGTGTCCCAGCTCAGCACGTAGGCTTCGACCACGTCGTGGTAGGCGGGGTGCGTAAACAGGCGCCAGCCACCGGCGACCTCGCGCAGCTGAAAACCGCGGTTGGCCTCCTCGTACTCAACCTTGAGCTCGGCCAAAAGCGACGCGCACTCGCCCGGGGCGATATCCAGCGCACCTGCCAGCGCGGGTGCGCTCACAGGGTCGCTCGACACCAGCAGCAGCGCCTCGAGGGCGCCTTTGAGGCTGTTTGCCTCTAGCGTGGAAAGGTTTGACATGGTTGGTCGCTCCTATTCGGTGAGCTCGGGGCCCTCGCCGGGCACGTATGCCTCGGCGCCCTCGACGCGGTTGATTTGAATGGTTCCAAAAATCTCGTCCTGGCTCAGCGTGAGCGAGCCGCGCTTGGCGAGCTCGAGCATAGCCAGGAAGGTGACGACGAGCTGCTCGGTGGTGGCGTCGCCGTCCAACAGCTCGCGGAAGGTGCAGGTTTGGTGCGCCATGGTAAAGCGATCGACCGAGGCCACCGTCAGGTCGAGCGGTACGCGATGCGGTGCCACGTGCTCGGCCTCCAGCAGGAAGGTCTGGCGCTTGCCGTCCAGGTCGGCGCAGATGACGGCGAGGCCGCGCAGGGTAATGCCGGCCAGGTAGTCGGGCATAAGGCCCAAAAACTCGGGATCGGGGCCGGCAACGCGCGGGTGCATGCGGCTCTCGGCCTGCATGCGCGCACCGAGAGCGGCCGCCGCACCCTTAAACTGCTTGTAGGCGATCAGGCGCTGGATCAAGACCTCGCGCAGGGAGTCGCCGTCGAGCGCGCTGAGTTCCTCGAGGTCTTCGTCGTCCTCGTCATCGTCGACTGTCTTGCGCGGGGCCTCCTGGGGCACCAGCGAGGCAGCCTTGATGTCCAAAAGGGTTGCCGCGACCAGCAAAAAGTCGCTCGCTACGTCCAGGTCCAGCGCCTCGATGCGCTCGGCCTCGGCCAGGTATTGCTCGGCCACCTCGCTAATGGAGATGGCGCCAATATCAACTTTTTGGCGGGTTACCAGCTGCAGCAGCAGGTCGAACGGTCCGCTGTAGACCTGCGTCGACACGCGATACGACATCTTCGACCTCCTTTGACGGCGCCTTCGCGGCGCGGTTTGGGTGCATGCTGTGACCGTTTTGCGCGGTCGACCTGTAAGTTTACCTTAGATGCCGGCGATTGCGAAGTTGAGCAGCCACTCGGCCAGCGGATACACGGTAACGTCGAAATAGCGCCCGATCACGTCGATACCGGTCCACATGGGCAGCAGGTACAGGACCAGGATGAGGATGGGCATGGCGTATTGCTGCAAACGATAGTAGTTGGCGAGCGCCTTGCCTTTGAGGAATGGCACGATAATCGACGAGCCGTCGAGCGGCGGGATCGGGATAAGGTTAAAGAACGCGAGCGACAGGTTGACCACGATAAAGGTGGCGTCGAAGTTCATGATTTGAGATGCCACGGCAAAGGACATGCTGGCGTAGAGGTTGCCGTATGCCGCGTGCATGAGGGCGGCGGCAAGGCATGCCAACGTGATGTTCGATGCGGGGCCGGCCACGCTCACCAGGACCTCGTCGCGCTTGGGGTGCTTGAGGTTGTTGAGGTAGACGGGCACGGGTTTGGCAAAGGCGAACACCGGACCGCCGGCGGCAAGCATCAGCAGCGGCAGGAGAATGGTGCCGAACGGGTCGATATGGTTGAGCGGGTTGAGCGAGACGCGGCCACGCGAGCGGGCTGTCTTGTCGCCGAGCGCCCAGGCCGCGGCGGCGTGCGCACTCTCGTGGATGACGATGCCAACGATGACGGCGACAGCGCTCGCGAGCAGGTTCATAAAGTAGCTGCTGGACATGTCGACCCCCTAGCGGACGCGGCGCGAGGCACGCGTGAGCAGGTAGTCGGCCACAAACAGGATGACGGCGACGATGGCGTAATCCAGACGGAACACGCCGCCAAAGGGCGATGTGATGACGCCGTAGCCGGCGATGGCACCCGGCAGCGCGCGAGAAAGCTCAACGACAAAGCCAACGATTTGCAACTTGGCGGTGAGGCCGCTAAAGCACAGCAGCACGGTCATCGCGCTCATAAAGATGCCGCAGATGCGACAGGCGATGGCGATGATGCTCATCGCCACGGCAGCGGCTTTACGAGAGTTCACGCGCGGTCTCCTCTTCGATCTGGGTGGAAAGCTCCAGCCATTCGTCCTCGAGTTTGGGCAGCTCTTGCTTAAGGCCGTTATATTCCCCCAGCGCGGCGTTGAACTTGTCCTGATCGGCGTAAAGCTCTTCGCTTGCCATCAATTCCATAAGCTCGTCATAGCGGGCGCGCTTTTTGTCGAGCTCCGTCTCGATCTTCTTGAGTTGGTTGCGCACGCCCTTGAGCTTTTTGTTGAGCGCGGCACGGGCCTGGGCCTCGGCACGCTTTTGCTCCTTGGTCTTTTTGCCTTCGGCCGGCTTGGGGGCCGCGGCGGGGCTGCTGGCCTGGGCGACGCTGGCTTTGGTGGACTTGGCTGCGACAGGCGCGCTCTCCCCTGCCGCCTCGGCGGCAGCGCGGGCAGCGAGGTCCTCGCGCTTGTAGAGGTAGTAGTCGTAGTCGCCGTCGTAGACCGTGACCTTGCCGTCGCGGATGTCGATGATGCGGTTTGCCACGGCACGCACCAGGTGCTCGTCGTGGCTGATCAGCACGATGGTGCCGGGGAAGTTTTGTAGGGCGTTCTCGAGCATGTCCACCGAGTCGATATCCAGGTGGTTGGTGGGCTCGTCCAGGCACAGGAGTGCCTCGGGGGCCACGAGCATCTTGGCGAGCGCCAGACGCGCCTTTTCGCCACCGGAGAGAACGCGGACCTGCTTCTCGATGGAATCGTTGTCGCTAAACAGGAAGGCGCCCAGCAGGCTGCGCTGCTGCGGCACGGTCCACTTGGGCGTGACGGTGTCGATCTCTTGCAGGACAGTGTTGGACTCGGTCATGCCCTCGAGCGCGTGCTGGGCATAGTAGGCGACGCCGACGTTGGTGCCCAGGTCGCGCGTGCCGGTAGTGGGCGGCTCCAAGCCAGCGAGGATCTTCATAAGGGTGGACTTGCCGGCGCCGTTGGGACCGACGAGCGCCACGTGCTCGCCACGGTAGAGCTTGAGGTCGATATCGCTGTAGATGTGCTTGTTGCCGTAGGACTTGGAAACGCCCTCCAAGCCCACGACCATATCGCCCGAGCGCGGCGGGTCGGGGAACTTAAAGTCGATGTGCTTGTGGCCCTCGGGCAGGATGACGAGCTCCTTTTTGATCTGCTCGATCTTGCGGATGCGCTCCTGCGCCTGGGCGGCCTTGGTGGGCTTGTAGCGGAACTTGTCGACGAAGACCTGCATGTGGGCGATGTCACGCTCCTGGGCAGCGCGCTTGGCGCGCATCTGCTCCAGGTTGTCCTCGCGCTGCTTGAGGTAGCTGCTGTAGTTGCCGGTGTAGGTGGTCACGCGGCGGTTCTCGAGCGCGGCGACGTGATCGACGCAGGCGTCCATGAAGGCGCGGTCGTGGCTGACGATGAGCACGGCGCCGTCGTAGTTGGCGATAAAGCTGCGCAGCCACTGGACGCTTTCGAGGTCCAGGTGGTTGGTGGGCTCGTCGAGCAGCAGCAGGTCGGGGTGGCGCAGGAAGAGCTTGGCCAGCGCGATGCGCATCTGCCAGCCGCCCGAGAACTCGGAGCACGGGCGCTCAAAGTCGGTGACCTTAAACCCGAGGCCGGACAGGATCTTGCGGGCGTTGCTCTCGAGCTCGTAGCCGCCCAGGTGCTCAAAGCGGTCCTGGACCTGGCCGTACTCGCTAAGGAGCGCGTCGACGTTCTTGCCCTGCTCGGAGAGCTCGGTGATCTGGGCCTGCAGCTCGTTGGCGCGCTCGCCCATGCGGCGGATTTCCTTGGCGACGGCCATGACCTCGGCAAGGATGGTGGTGTCCTTTTGCTCCAGGTTGGTTTCCTGCTCTAGGTAGCCCACCTGGCAGTCCTTGGCGTACTGGACCTGGCCGGCGTCGGGGCTGTCGATGCCCATGATGATCTTGAGCATGGTGGTTTTGCCGGCGCCGTTGGGGCCCACGAGCGCGAAGCGCTCGCCGGGGTTGATCTGGAAGGACGCGCCGCTAAAGAGGACGCGCGCGCCGAAGCTTTTTTCGATCTTGTCGACCAGGAGGATCATGGTGCCGCCTTTGACCTTGTGTGCCTATATGAAAAAAGGCCCCAACTTGCGTTGGAGCCTCATTCAATGCTCGGGTGGAGACGAGGGGAATCGAACCCCTGACCTCTTGACTGCCAGTCAAGCGCTCTCCCAGCTGAGCTACGCCCCCGTGCGAAGAAGTACTATACGGTAACTCGGACGGCGATGCAAGGACAATTTTGGAAAAACTTTCGCGGGCCCCGGCGCGCACGTGCGGGTGCGCGGGCCATCTCAGGGCCGAGGGGCCCGCGATGCCCGCGGGGGCAGCGGCCCACGCATGGTCCGTGCGCCGGCCGACTTGGCGAGCGGAACACGACTCTCCCTGTGCAACAGGGTTTTCCGTGCACCGCCAGTCCCATTATCGGGCCTGATTGCGAAGCGCCCCTCCCCTGCGCTTCAGAACCATGCCCGTTTACTACGATGAATCAGGAATGTCCGACCACACTCGCCTTTTGGCGTAAGCGGCGGGCTTCCTACCTGCGGTTTTGCAAATGGAGAACACGCGGTGCTCGGGCATCGCCGATCCGTCGTAGTAAACCGGCATGGTTTTGAAATGGCATCAGGTTGATTTCACACATAAATATGTTGGAGCCCTGAAATATAGGCTTTAACTTTTTCTAAAACACGTCTTTTCCGCGACGCGCCTAGATTAGCTGTTGTTTAACATCGGATTTGATCTTGCGTTGTGCGACTTCCTCGTGCATGGTAGTATTTCACGACGTGAAGCGAAGAAATTGGGCCTGAGTTGGCTTTGTTAAAATTGCATTCACCGTTCATAAGGGCTCTTGGCGCAACGGTTAGCGCAGGGGACTCATAATCCCTGGGTTCTGGGTTCGAATCCCGGAGGGCCCACCAGAGTATTTCGAGGCCGGGCATTACGCCCGGCCTCTTTGCTAATGGCACTGCTGACTAGCTTTGCCATCTAGAGACGCAAAGTCATCAACATTCATATTCGTAATTAACAATGGGCATGTCGCCAAGATGCTACCCAGTCAACACATGACCTAAATCTATAGATATGAAAAAAGGCCCCAACTTGCGTTGGAGCCTCATTCAATGATCGGGTGGAGACGAGGGGGATCGAACCCCTGACCTCTTGACTGCCAGTCAAGCGCTCTCCCAGCTGAGCTACGCCCCCGTGTGAAGAAGTACTATACGGGAACTCGGACGGCGATGCAAGGACAATTTTGGAAAATATTTTGCGGCGCGTTGAACGGGAGCGGGGCCAAAGAGACACACGATGCCCGACATAGCCCGCGGGGCGAGCCCCGTGGGCGGCGGCAAGCCCGCCGCCTTCCTTTGCAGGGCTCGGCATGTCGCCCCAGACGCCGCCGGCCAGACCAAAGCGATCCGCGGTGCATCCGTGGGCATGAGCCCTTCCGCACGCCTTCGGGCCAATTTACGGAACCGTGCGTAGCTCGCCCCAGCTGGTCGCTTCATAAACAGACCGGTTTACTACGCCGATTCCCGGATTTCCGACCTCACGCCTACTTTCGCAAAACGGGCAGGCAATCTACCTGCGGTTTTACGAGCGGCGAAATCAGTGTGTTCAGTCACCCTCAATCCAACGTAGTAAACCGGCATGGTTTTAAAATGGCACTTAATTACTGACAGCATATAAAGTATTAAAAATGCCCACTTGGCCATTATTACTTACCAATACCGAGCCAATTGCACAGAACGTTGGCCCGCAATCTGGTCTCAGCGCATCTCATCGCCTCGGTTTTTAGCTTGTAGCGCAACTCTAATCGCTCACACACACTGTGAATGATGGCATCAAGCTGATCGTGATCATTGAGCATGTCATGGGTTACAAGAAATACGTCGTATCCCATGCTTTGCAATGCTGTCATTCGGGTGGCATCGTGGTCAAGCACGGCGCCCGATCCATGGATAACCTCTCCTTGAAGTTCGATAATCACAGCCTTCATTGTTATTGGATTTACGATGACGATATCGCCGTAACAGATTTTCTGACCTGCGATTTTCCGAGCTGAATTCGACAGCGGTGTTAAGTCGTTGACGAATATGTTTTTAAACTCCGCTCCGCCGGCACGCCTCGGATGACTCAGTAACATGATTCCAGCAACTTCTAGCGGGGATGCAGCGATACCCATTACCTGCCGTGCGGCTTCGTAGAATTGCTTTCCCCACATCTCGCCTTTAACCTTCGCTGCAAATCTATGCAGTTCTTCTATTTCAATAAGAGGCTTTCTCATCCAGAGCGATGTGCCCTTTCCGCTAGCTGTATTTCCGGATCCGTTATCCTGCTGCTCACTTTGATCATTCTTGCTGTCCTTCTGGTGCGCCCGAGCATGGACTCGCTTCCATGGGATCTCATCTTGAGTTTCGTCTAGTTCAAACAAACTTTCTGTGGTGTACTGCTCTTCTTCTGATTTTGTCTGCTCAAGTGCTATGTCGACCGCGGGCGATGGTTTAAAAACCGAGAACCATCCGCAGAACTCGTACATAGCCAGAACCAGGTCGCATGAAGACACGCTTCGAGTCATGGTGAATAGCGTATTAAGAGGGTCAGTGACGCTAAAGCCCATACCCGTGTCGATGGAAACCTTCTCTGTATAGGCGCTGTTCCATCGGATGGTCCGTCTTGTCTCAGAATGCAGGTTGCTTCGTGTTGATGCCGCTGTGATGATTGGCGTCTTGAGGACGTCGACTACAAAGGGCGATTGGGATAGAGCTCGCCAGCCGTCTTCGGAGTTGGGTAGGTGCGGGTAGAGGTTGCGCACCTGCGGTGGGCAGCGCCAGTAGCGGAATGCTGTGTTTGCGCAGACGATTTCGTCCATTTGTGCCTCCCCTGGTATCGGCCGTTGATCGTGCGGATTGCGGGCATGGCCGATTATCTACCGGGACATCATGCGGGTAAGTACCGGAAGCAAACCAAAAGCTTGACGAGTTCTGCCGAAAAACCACCGTGTGATAGAAATCCGCTGGAAGGCGCTTTGGGCATGTGGTCCCTATCTCCACATTTGTGCTCGGATCACAGGGGGAATTCAATGAAAATACGCATGCGTTTTATACAAAACGGGCAATGGCGTCAGCAAAAAGGATGCGATAAAAAATGGCGCCATAGACGACTACGATTTGTTTTTGGTGTCAGTTTTGGTGTCACCCTTGGTGTCAAAAAGAAAAAGGCCAGAGGCTTAACACCTCTGACCTGTGCTTTTGATGG
Source organism: uncultured Collinsella sp. (assembly GCA_900542335.1). Lineage (GTDB taxonomy): Bacteria > Actinomycetota > Coriobacteriia > Coriobacteriales > Coriobacteriaceae > Collinsella. Next base: position 6,423 of record UQNG01000018.1, on the reverse strand, counting down.
TGGGCGATACAAGATTCGAACTTGTGACCCCATCCGTGTGAAGGATATGCTCTACCCCTGAGCCAATCGCCCGTCGCCTTTCGGCAAAAGAGATACTATCATAGCCGCGCGTGGTTTACCAAGAACTTTTTGCCCCCGATTTTAAAATCGTTGACGTAATCGTGGGCGCAGACCTCGTCACCGCAATCAGGGCAGCCGACAAACCAGCAGCTAAACCACCCTTTATCGCTTGATCCACGAGGTCTCGGGGCCGCAGATAAGTCGCGCGTTGTTGTAGGCCATGTCGAGCGTGAGACAGGTACGCGCGGCGTAAAAGCCGTCCTCGCGCTGGATAGTCAGCGCCAGCTCGGGCTTGTCGCCGGTCAGGCACAGCGGCAGCAGCAGTTGGATCCGGCAAAAAGTTAGCACGCGCGGCGGCGGCGTGTGGTCCCCCCCGCCGTAGAACTGCGGCACGGCGAGCGCGTAGTTGGCGGCGGCGCGGCGGGCGGCCTCGACGACGGCGCCCTCAAAGGCGCGGCGCAGCAGCAGCGAGTTGTTCTCCCCCATCAGGCTGGCGGGGATGCGCGTCAGGTTCTCCTCGTCGCCCAGAATATGGTCGATGTTGGAGCGAATGGGCAGGCGGTAGTCAAAGACCAGCTCGGAGGGGTCCTCGGCAAAGCGCACGCGGCACGGCAGGTACTCAAACGAGACCAGCATGGGGTCGCTTTCCTTAAAGAAGCCCTTTAAAAACCAGCGCTGGCGCGCATCGGGCTTGGTGTTAGGCTCAAACAGACCGTAGATGGTCTCGTAACGGCGTGTGTACAGGCCGGTGTTGAACAGGCAGCGGTCGTCGTCGAACACCAGCGGCAGGTTGGACGGTGCGGTCTGGTCCACGTCGCGCTCGGTCAAAAACACCGCGCGGCTAAACGAAAACGACAAGTAGTTTTTGAGGATGCGGTTGCTGGGACCCCAGTCCTCGGGATCGGCGAGGTCGACCAGGCGGTCGTAACAGGGCTCGGGGCAAAACGCAAACTCGTACACATTGCTGCACAGGGTGCTGGGGATTTCCATGTGGTGTCCAATCCATTCAATAACTGGCGTGCGGATGCTTAGATTCTATACGCGCGAGGGGTCGCCCGAGCCTACAACACAACCGCGGCGCAGCTCTTCGGCTAGCTCGCTGGTCGTGCGGCGACTGGAAACGAGGTCCTGGATCCAGGCATAGTATTGATTGTCTTTGGGCTCGGGGCCATCGGACAGCACGACCGGAGTGCCGGCGAACCTTAAGACGGACAACGCAAAGACAAGGCTGGTGCGTTTGTTGCCGTCCTCAAAGATGTGGTCCTTGACCATGTGCTCGGCCACGTAGGCGACCTGGTCAAAGATGTCTGCGAAGCGATCGGCCGGCGATTGGCCGAATATCGTACAGAATGCACCCGCAAGCACGGATTCGACGCGTCCAAGCTCAAGTGCGGCACGGTCGCCCGCGGCGTCGGTCGTATAGCAGCGCCCGACGGTCATCAGCGTGCTGTGTAGACGCATCACGGCCGCGGCCATAGCTTCGAGCGAACCGGCATCGTCGAGCACGAGCGGTGCGAACGGATGTGCCCGGCGCGGCGCGACCGTCGTCATGAGTTCTCCAAGAGCCTGAGCGCGTTGGGCATGCCCGCAATGGTTAGCCGAACAGCTTCGTCGATTAACGTGGCGCCGTCGCGCAAAATCAGTGATGCTGAATTTGCCACGTGCGCAGTTGAATGATCTTCTTGAGCAACGCAATCAGCGCCGTCATCTTGTTGAACATTGCTCCAAAGCATGTCTGCCTCCTTTATAGCTCTATGGATGGAATAGCCCGCGAGTCGTACTCCAGGGCAACCGGTTTCCAGACGAGGTCTTCGATGGCGCAGTTTAGGGCATTTGCAAGCGCCAATGCCGAGGAGACCGAGGCGCGGCGTAGGTCGAGCTGGTTCTGCTCGTAGAGTTGTATGGCGCGAAGCTTAACCCCCGATTGGGCGGCGAGCTGTTTTTGCGTTAGTCCGGCCGCCTTTCGTGCCGCTTTGAGGCCCTTTTTGTCTGTCTGGGCGTTGTTCCATTTTTCGATAATAATCTGGGCGAATTTGACTTCGGAGGCCTCGTGAAGCGGATGGTACGAGCCGATGATCCAATCGAGCGGGGCGACTTCGAGTAGCTCATTAAAGCCCAAGCTGCTCATCCATTGCGCATAGGCCAAAACCCAGCCCGCCCAATACTGAGGCGAACGGTCGAACGGATAGGTCTCCCTGCATTCGACGGGGGTCAGTCCCGCATGGGCGATAATATCGCGCGCGAGCTCGTCGCCCGCCATGCCGCAGACGACGCGAGTCGTACCACGCTCAAACTGTTTCATCTCAAAAGCGTTCGACAGGATCGCCGTCAACTCGGCCGAAGTCAGCCCTTGGTCACAGAGGGCAAAATCGACCGCCTCGCCCAGCGTACTCATGGCATCCTCGAGATACATCTCACTGTAGGCGTGGATCATCGTCCGTCATCCCCTCTCGAATGATATCGACGATACGGATTCCCTCAAATGGATTTTCGGCAAGTAGCTCCCGATATTCAATACTGGCTTCTAAGACTCTCCGAGTTCGGAAGTATGCGGCAAAATCCAGACTTATTGACCACGCTGGAGCACACCAACGCCTCTGCCTGCGGTTTCTTTGCGCGAAAAGGCCGGTGTGGTCGGGGTTTCCGGAATTTGCCGCATACTTCCGTTTTGAGAATTCGGAAGTGCGTGGAAAGACCGAGTTCCGCCAACCAGACCCCGGTTATACCCTTTCGTGACCTGCGGTTTTGACGCCAAAATTTGGTTTGTGCTCGGCTGGTTGCGATTATTCCCCGCACTTCCGGAAATGGGCGTTATGGCTGTGTTGTGCACGGCAAGAAAAGCGCCGAGAAAAGGGCAATCAAGCGGCAGCCGGTAGTCTTGGGAAGCGTTATGGGTATTGCGGTGGCTGCAAACCTTTACCGGATGAGGTCTGCCAGGCACAACTTGCCCTTGGGGATCTTCGAAAGTCGCTTGTATTCCCTGGCGGCTGCCGTAAGCGAATCGGCATCCCAATAACTTTTGAGGAAGCCTTCCCTCTTTACCTCGTGCATGCCGAGCTCCTGTTTGCAGAAGTCGCTCGGTTTCATGCGTCCGCCGTGCCAGCGTCTCCACGAGCCCTCTCGAATAATGGCCAGCACCTCTATCTCGGGATGGGTCACGTAGCTAACCACCGGGAAGCGGCCGGCGTACAGGTTGCCGAGTTTGAAGCGTTCTTTCCTCGAGTCCAGCACCCTGACGATGCAGACTGGCCAGTCATAGTCTAAGTTGAGGTAGTTATCTTGGATATCGGAGGCTTTGCGCAGGCGGGTGACGTCCACGACGTCGGCCTCTGAAAAGACGAGCGCGTCCGCCCCGAGGAGAATGTCCACGGCCACCTGTTCCGCTGTTCCCTCGCAGGAGATGATCGGATGATATCCCGCAAAGCGAAAACCGTTATCACCGCTCATCGGACACCTCCTCTGCGACGAGCTCTTTAAGCGCGCGCACGTCGGCGTAGCGCGGAGCGGTCCCCTTCACAAAGTTCGAGGCGAATACCTCCGATTTCTTGTTCTCGATGCGTTTCACGCGGTCGGCGTACTTCACCACGCGCGCACCGCTGTTGCGTCGGGCGAGAAAGAACACGTTGTCCTTGCGGTGCACGTGATCGAGGAGCTGCGGGTAGTGAGTCGTGAAAACCAGCGTCGCGCCGTTGGGGTTGGTCCCGTGGGCGGCAAACAGATCAAGCACGACGTTAACCAGTTGGCGGTTAAGGTGGTTCTCCACCTCGTCGACTAAAAGGTAGCCGCCGGAGCGCAGGACCCTCATTGCGCGCTGCACCAGCCCTAGGCCACGTACAGTGCCGGAGGAGAGCACCTCGGTGAGCCCCCGCTCGGAGATCGTGATGGGCTCGCGACCTGTAAACGTCAGTACGAAGGCGCGACCGGAGTCCCGGACCTCGAGGTGCTCGATGCCAGAGTCGAAAACACGAAGCACGTCGTCGAGACCGTTGAATTGCTCAGTGAGGCGGAAGCCACCGTCGCGCAATGCTATCGCTCGGATGCGATGGCCGAAGTCCTTGGCGAGCACAGCGGCTGCGACGGAAACGTCAGGCGGCGTAAGCGCCGCCCAAGAGTCCGGCATCTGAGCACGGTCGCACAGCGGGGACGCGAGTTTCTCGATTTCGGCCCAGGATGCCAGGGTCGAGCGCTTGAGGGCCTTGGCTGGCAGCGAAGAAATCACCTCATCGGAGAACGTCAGCTCGGGACCGTCGTCGCCTCCTTCGACGGTCTGCAGCACCGACTCGAGCAAGTAAAGACGATCTGCGTGCCATATGACGCACTTGAGCTTGGACGGGCCGTCGAACGCGGCGGGGAACGTTGATGGGAGCCCGCCGCCGCGCGCCGGAGAGCCGTCAACAATGCGGCAGGCGAGCTCCAGCAGGTTCAGTGCTGTTGTCTTGCCCGTAGCGTTAATGCCCGCCAGCGCAACGACGCTATTCACGTAGAGATGGTCCGCCAGTTCGAAAGCCGACTCATCGGAGGCCGTCACGCGGTCGGAGGCGAACAGGTCGATTTCGAATAACCCGTCTTCGAACATCGAGAGATGGTCGAAGCAAACCTTTAACAACTTCATCTCAAGCCTTTCGAATACTTGAAACAGAATTTATGGCTCAAGTATAACACATGAAGGATATCGCGAATTAAGCCTGCCGCTAGGCAGAAAAGGCTTATCCGCATTGCCGGCCTCGTCGATATGCAGGTTCAAATGCTTAGACATTTGATCAAATCGTACAAAAATGGCGAGGTACGTACCTCGCCGATCTGGCGCCTCCAAGACGACAGTCTCTTCGGTGGTTAAATTCTCTCACGCTTCAGGAGCTTTTAGAGCTGCATCGATTAGATCGGCGCCGTTGTCGAAGCGACCGGACTCCCTTGCTGCAAAGAATGCGTCACCTTCGCGGATGGCCTCGAGGGTCTCCGGGTTGGGTTCTTTGGAAGGAAAAGTTTGAGGGCTAGTATTCGCAAGCTCCCCGTCCTGTTTACAGCACTTCATAGATGCGCACCTCATCTTGTTCGATGCTTTTGCGGAAGGTCGGGCGCATGTGCTCTGGTGGGTTGGTGACGACATCCACCTTTCGCCCAAGTTCCATCTCGAGCTTATAGTAGAGTTCGTAAAGCGTGCCGAACGTCATGGTGTTGCCGCAGACTAGGCGCAAGTCAATATCGCTATCGGGCGTTTGCTCGCCTCGGGCAAACGAGCCAAATAAATATGCTTCGCTGACGTCGTATTGAGCCAGCGCGCGGGAGGCGGCGGTGGATATGTCAGCAAGTGAAATCATGTCTCAATTTGCCGTTCAACAGTAGAACATCAGAGGGCCAGCGCCGAAACATAGTCCTTGTTTCGGAAACGCATATGGCTGCACGTTAGACATTATATGCATGAAAAAGTAACGCTCCCTTGCCGAAAGCGTTGCCCTAAAAGCTCCTACAGTGCTCTTGTATCGCAGCCAGGTGCGTCGTACCGCATCAGCAGCGATATGCGGCGCTTAGAAGCACTGCCCCCAGCAGGAATAGCATTAAGGAGGCAGCTATCCAGCAGCTGTCGCCGGTCTTGGGAAGCGCCGGTGTTGTTGCCATTGTGGATTTGGGCTTGGTCGTTTTGGTGACTGTGGTCTTGGCGACCGTTGTCTTGAGCGACGTATCTGCGGGTTTCACCGCAGGATCCGTCGCCGGCCCCGCACCGGGTTGCCCCGTAGCCGGGTCGGCGCCACCAGTAGGCTCGCCCGTGCCGTCACCCGGCACCTCGCCGCCGGGTGTAACGGGCTCCCCCGACGGCGAGGTGGCGCCATCGGGCTCAATCACCACGTGCGGTGCCACTGCCCCGCCAGCATCCACCACGCTAACAGCGCCAAAGGCTCCGCCTGCAGGCGTCACAAAGTGCGCGGCCACGAGCGACCCGCGATCGCAGGCAACGCCGGCATCCGTGCCGGTCGCATCCAGCCAGGACGCATCCACAGCAAGCGTCTCGCTCGCTGCGTCTGCCCCAAATCCCTCGTCGATCAAGCGCACGCCATAAAAGCGCAGGCCCGCATCGGATCCCGCGCCTGCGGCTACAACGCGCCCTCCGCCGCGTACGGTCAAGCCACCTGCGGCAATGCCGGCAACAGTCTGGTCAAGAACGCCTGCCCCGTCGGCCCTGGCATCGACCGTGCAGCCGTCCACCACCAGCGCCTGGGCCACATGGATCCCGCATTGCGAACCCGTCGCCGTGAGCGAGCCGGAGCCGCGAAGCGTAAGGTTTCCCCACACCTCCATGCCGCTCATGGAAATGTCCGCATCGGGCGCATGCGTGGTAGTGTCGAGAAAGTTGGTGTAGAGCCCGAT
>UQNG01000017.1:0-33169 GCA_900542335.1 uncultured Collinsella sp. | reverse complement strand
TGCCGCAGGAGCCGCGTCGCGGGGCTCGGCGGCAGCCTCGGCAGGCGCCTCGTCCTCGGTCGTGTCCCCGGCCTCGCCTTCGGCGTTCGCGGCGGCGACGGCCTCGTGCGGGTCCTTGCCCTCGGCCTCGGCACGCATGCCCAGTACCAGATTACGCAGGCCCGCGACCGTACCGTCCACATCGGGAGCGGGCTGGTCGGCATGCAGATAGGCCCAATCCATCATAAAGGTCGCCGAAGACAGCGCGCCGATGGCCAGCGCGTCGTCGGGACACGAAAGCTCGACCTCAAAGACACGCTCATCGTGCTCACTCACGCGAGTGCGGCCGCACGAAATGCTGCCAGCGAGACCGGTCTCGTTCATGAGCTCGACCGTCACGTGCTCCAGCAGATGGCAAAGCTCTGTCTGGCCCATGCAGTCCTGGAACTCGCGACCGGAATCGCCCAGGCACAGATGCTTGGCGATCGCGGGCACCAGGTAGTACACGCGCGCCGTGGCCTCGATGTCCTCCGAGGTCATGAGCGGCATGCCGGGGTTCACCAGCACATGCGCGCAGATCTTGTCCTCGCTGACGGTGACCTTAAGGATGTTGAACAGGCCTGCCATAACTCTCCCCTACTCTTCCTTGCCCTACTCGTCGCCGTCGTGCGGGTCCGCAGAGCCCGCGCCCGACGCCGCCGGCTTATCTGCCGAGGACTCGGAATCTTTCTTATCGGTTTCGGCCGGAGCGATCACGCGAATGAGCGAGATGCGCTGGCCACGCATCGACTGTACCTTGAACTTGTACCCCGCGACCTCAAACACCTCTCCGATGTCAGGCACCGAGTCGCAAAGCTCCAAAATCCAGCCGGCGATGGTCTCATAATCATCGCTTTCCTCGAGCGGCCAACCAAGGTCAATCGCGTCATCGCACGAAAAACGCCCATCGACAAGCCACTCGCGGCGCGAAAGGCGCGTGAGGTACTTGTTGTCGGGGTCAAACTCGTCCTCGATCTCGCCCACGATCTCCTCGACGATGTCCTCGATGGTGATGATGCCGGCCGTGCCACCGTACTCGTCCACGACCACTACGATCTGGTCGTGCGAGGTCTGCATCTCGGACAGCAGCGGCAGGATGTCCTTGGTGTCGGGCACAAAGGTGGCGTCGCGCAAAAAGTCGGCGATGGGCTGGTCGCCCTTGCCGTCGAGCGAAGGCTGGATCAGGTCCTTGATGTGCGCGATGCCCACGACGTTGTCTGGATCCTCGTGATAGACGGGGATGCGGCTAAAGCCGGTCTGGCGCATGGCGGACAGCACGTCGGCGACCGTCTCGTCATCCTCGCACATGGTGGTGTCCACGCGCGGCACCATGACCTCGCGGGCAACGGTGTCGCCCAGGTCGAAAATCTCGTGGATCATGCGCTTTTCCTCGTCGAGCAGATCGTCCTGCTCCGAGACCATGTACTTGATCTCTTCCTCCGAGACGTTTTGGCGGTCGTCGGCGCTCTTGATGCGCAGGATGCGGGCCAGGCCGTCAGAGCAGGCACCGGTCAGCCACACGAGCGGGCGGGCGATCTTTTGGAACACGGAGAGCGGTCCCACGACCTGCTTGGATACGCCCTCGGCGTTAGCGAGCCCGATGCGCTTGGGCACGAGCTCGCCGATCACGATTGACACAAAGGCGACGGCGACGGTGATGATGACCGGCGCCAGACCGCGCGCGATGGCGGAAAGCGGCGCGATGCCAAAGCTCATGAGCCACGTGGCAAGCGGGTCGGACAGGCTCGTCGAGGCGACGGCGGACGAGGCAAAGCCCACGAGCGTGATGGCGACCTGGATGGTAGCGAGCAGCTGGTCGGAATCGGCGGCCAGCTTAATGGCGCGCTCGGCGCGTTTGTCGCCTTCCTCGGCCTCGTGCTCCAGCACAGCGCGCTTTGCCGTGGTGAGCGCCATCTCGGACATAGAGAAGTAGCCGTTGATGAGGGTCAAAACGAGGGTGGTGATAAGGGAGATGGTTATGTCCATCGGGAGTTTCTCGAACCTCCAAGATTCGGGCGTCAGGGTAAAACGTTGATGACGGATACGGCAATTGCGCCGGCGCCCAAGCGAGGACGCGGGCGCGCAGGCATGGTCGCTAGATTACGAAGAGGATCACCGCCATGAACTGGAAGATGCTGCCGGCGAGCACCCACAGGTGAAACACGCTGTGCAGATAGCGCACGTTTTTGGCGATATAGAACGGCACGCCCGCGGTGTAGCACACGCCGCCGACGGCAAGCAGGGCAAGTGCCACGGGGTTGAGCAGCGACACGAGCTCGGGCAGCTTAAAGACAACGAGCCAGCCCATCAGCAGGTAGACCAGGCCACTTACCCAGTGCGGTTGACGCTCACGCATAAAGCACTCGAGGGCGATGCCGATAATGGCGATGGCCCATACGGCAAAGAACAGCGCAGGACCGCCGTCGTTTGCGAGCGTGATGAGGCAAAACGGCGTATAGCTGCCGGCTATGAGCAGGTAGATGCAGCTGTGGTCGATGATGCGAAACACGCGCTTGGCGCGCGCGGGCTGAATCGCGTGGTAGAGCGTGGAGGCTAGGTATTCGAGGATAATGCTGACGCCATAGACAATCGCCGCAGCCATGTGGGCCGGGCCTCCGCCGCGCAGGGCGGCGAATACGATCAGGAGCACCAGGCCCGCGATACCCAGCAGGCAGCCGACACCATGGGTGACGGAGTTCATGATCTCCTCGCCCACCGTGTAGTGTGGAACGGCCGCGGTCTTGGGTCGCGGCTTAGAACTGTCGCTCGAATCGGACATGCCGGTTACATCCTCCAACGTAAAGAGTTCTCAACACTATATCAAAGCGTCTGGGTACGTGCGAAATTTGCACCATATGTGACCCTTTGTTTACCCATTCTTTGCTTGTTGACGCATCAACGGCGAACGTCCATAATGCGCTTGCATTAAATGTTGATGTATTAACATCTTATAGGAGAATACCGCATGGCTCAAAACGCACGTTCCCATCGAAAGCTCAAGATAGCCGGCATCGTTGCACTGGTGGTTGTCGTTGCGCTGCTCGGATTTGCCGGCAACTTTCTGTTTGACTTCGCGCTGAATCCCCGCGCGCCATACACTATGAAGATGATGCAGGATAGCAAGAACGACAAAGAAGGTGAGCAGCCGGATGCCGAGGGAACCGAGGCGCGGGCATGGTTTAAAGAGAATCGCGAGAGCAGCAGCCTTACCGCAGATGACGGAACCGAGCTCGCCGCTTGGTATTTTGCCGCCTCGGAGAACACCCACGATTACGCCGTCTGCCTGCATGGATATACCAACGAGCCCATCGGCATGGCCCGATACGCCAAGCGCTTCCACGACCGCGGCATGAACGTGCTCGCGCCTGCCGCCCGCGCCCACGAGCGCTCCGGCGGCGACTATATCGGCATGGGCTGGCCCGAACGGCTCGATGTCGTTGCATGGATTGAGCGGATTGTTCAGGCTGACCCCGAGGCGCGCATCCTGGTCTTTGGCGAGTCGATGGGTGCGGCAACCGCCATGAACGTCGCGGGGGAATCTCTGCCCGCAAACGTGAACTGCATTATCGAGGACTGCGGTTATACGAGTGTTTGGGACGAGTTTTCTCTGCAGCTCAAGGACGTGTTCGGCCTGCCCAGCTTTCCTTTGCTCGATGTAGCAAACTTGGTGTGCAACGTGCGCGCGGGCTACGACTTTCATAAGGCGAGCAGTGTGGAGCAACTCGAGCACGCAACGGTTCCCATGCTGTTTATCCACGGCGACCAGGACACCTTTGTGCCGTACGACATGCTCGACCAAAACTACGACGCGTGTGCCAGCAAAGTCAAGCAAAAGCTCACCATCCATGGCGCCACCCACGCCAAGAGTGCGCAAGTTGACCCCGAGCTCTACTGGAACACAGTCAACAACTTCCTCGACGAGTATTTTTAGGCGAATAGCACGGTTTACTGGTCTATCTGACCCCCTAGCACTTCCGAAAAGCCGCTCGTGGACGCTGTGCCCACGGGCGGCTTTTGCTAACGTTGCGCTACAAAGGCGCTTGTTTTGTCCAATAGCTAGGGGCTACTTAACCTCGATGAGCTCGTACTTGCTCGTGCCCAGGCCGATCTTCTCGGCATGCGCGATGCAGGTGCGCCAGTCGGTGTCGGGATGCGTGATGCAGAAGGGGTCCTTGGCCTGCTCGCCCTCCAGATGCTCGTGGTTATGCTCCATCTTGACCGCGCTATCGGTGAGCTCGGTGTTGGGAAGCGGCTCGGACGCCATGACGGCATCGGCACAGGCCTGGTCGATGGCGACCGGGTCGAAGCTCGCGAACATGCCGATATCGTTGACGATGGGCGTGTCGTTTTCGGGATGGCAATCGCAGTTGGGGCTGATATCCATAGCCAGCGAGATATGGAAGCTCGGGCGGCCGTCGACGACGGCCTTGGTGTACTCGGCGATCTTGCAGTTGAGCACATCGGCCGCGGCGTCATAGCCGGGCTTGATGCAATCCTGGTTGCATGCCGCAATGCAGCGGCCGCAGCCCACGCAGCGATCGTGGTCGATGGCGGCCACGTGCACCGTGCGGGTGTTGCCGTTAACAAGCTCGCGCTCGCGGGTGTCGGTGAACGAGACAGCGTTGTGTGCGCAAATCTTTTCGCAGGCACGGCAGCCAACACAGTGCTCGGTCGCGACGTTCGGCTTGCCGGCGGCATGCTGCTCCATCTTGCCGGCACGGCTGCCGCCTCCCATGCCCAGGTTCTTCATGGCGCCGCCAAAGCCGGCCTGCTCATGGCCCTTAAAGTGGGTGAGGCTGATCACGATATCGGCGTCCATGAGCGCCTGACCGATCTTGGCCTCGTGCACGTACTCGCCGCCCTCGACCGGGACGAGCGCCTCGTCGGTGCCCTTGAGACCGTCGGCGATGATGATCTGGCAACCCGTGGCATACGGGGTAAAGCCGTTCTGGTAGGCGGTATCGATGTGCTCGAGCGCGTTTTTGCGGCTACCCACATAGAGCGTGTTGCAGTCGGTGAGGAAGGGCTTGCCGCCCAGCTCCTTCACGACATCCGCGACGGCGCGAGCGTAGTTGGGGCGCAAAAAGCTCAGATTGCCCAGCTCGCCAAAGTGAATCTTGATAGCGACGAACTTGTTCTCAAAGTCGATCTGCTCAATACCGGCGTGACGGATGAGGCGCTTGAGCTTGTCGAGCTGGCTCTCGCGAGCATGCGTGCGCAGGTTGGTGAAGTACACCTTAGCTGGTGCTGCGGGTGCAGTTGCGGTCATAGATATATCCCCTCGGTCTATATGGCGTTACAGACATAGAGGATGGTACCCGCTAAAGTAGGGTCAAAGTCAAGCGCGAAACCGAGTCGTTGGGGACGTTCTTAAATGACTACTCTTGGACTTTAAGGGCCTCGGCCAGGCTGACGCGCTTGATGGAGCGCGTGTGCAGGAGCGCCACGACCAGGTAGGTCGCAAAGCCAATGCCGACGCATGCAACCATGGACCAAGCGGGCACGTAGATCTCGATATTGCCGTTGTAGGCGAGCAGCATCGAGCGGAAGATAGCCGTGAGCGAGCCAATAATGACCGGCAAGCTCAGCACGAGCGACGCCGCCACGCACAGCGTGATCGAGCGGATGTACAGATGCGAGATCTCGCTATCGCGATAGCCAAAGACTTTCATGTAGCTGATCGAACGGGCGCTGTGGTCGATCACCGCCTTGGTCAGCAGGTACATAAACAGCAGGAAGATGAACACCGCGAGCCCGATCATCATTCCGATCATTTTGCTCATCATGCCGATGAACTGGTCGCCCACGGCGCGCATGTCGTCGGGCGTGGTGTCGCCGGCAAAGTAGCGCGAATCAAGGTCGAGCTTCTCATCGCTCACATAGCCGTTAAAGTAGGACGTATCGTTGTCGAACAGCTCGTTAAAGTCGTCGATACTCATATAGATATTCATGTCCGACTTGGAGCCCCAGGCACAGTCCTTGCCCGCGTACTCAAGGGAATAATGCTCGCCCTCGTACTTGTCGCCGAGCGTAACCTTCTGACCCTCGCTCCAGCCAAACTTATCGAGCAGACCGCCGCCAAAGACGACGCGCCCATCGCCGACGTTGAGGTCTTTCCAATAGCGCGAATCGGTTGAAATGCCGTAGACGGAAATCGTCTCCTGCCCATTACCATCGCCGCGGTCGTATTGCAGCTGGTAAACGGCGTATTTCTCGGCCTGCGCGATTGCACCCGCGTCGTTATCGGTCGTATTGACCGGGTGGATATCGTCGTTGTCAGTGTCGATCTTAGAGGCCTTGTCGATCAGGTCGATAGCCTCGTCGCGGTTGCAGGCGAGGGCATCGGCAAGGTCATCGAGGCGCGCGTAGAGCGCATCCTTCTTGTCCTGGACCTTGGCAAGCGCATCCTGCACTGCGGTCAGGCTCTCGGCAGACGGAGATGCGGTCGCGGCATCGGCTGCCGTCTGCGCCGCATCGGCCGCGTCGTCAAGCTCGTCATCGGCATCCTGAGCGGCGGAAAGCAGCGCGCCGTCAACCGACTGCAGGCGCTCGAGTGCCGACCACCGCTCGCGCTCCTCGGCAGTGCCCTCGAGCTCCAGCGGCGCCTTGAGCGTGTACTGGTGCTCGGCGACCAGGCTTGTCTCGAGGTTGTCGGCGTAGTGCGTCATCGTGGGCAGAATCGCCAGGCCAAAGAGCAGCAGCAGCGAGGCAAACGCGATGCCCACAAAGAGCGTGGCGAAGTTGCCCAGATTGCGCAGGAAGATACGCAGGCGGAAGCGGAAAACAAAACCCATGCGCTCCGGCAGCCGCAGGCCACGCTTGGTGCCCGATTTGCCGCTCGCTTCGTGACGAAGAAACTGCAACGGCGTCTTGCCCATTTTGCGAAGCAGACCCACCAGCGTGATGAGGACGAGCGCGGCGGCGGGAACCACGGCGCACTTCACAAAGATCTCCCAGCTCCAGTACACCTGGAAGGGCGGCAGGCTGTACGAACCGTAATAAAGGCCGCGCATGGGCTCGGTAAAGAACACAACGCCGAGCGCAGTGCCCAAAAGCGCCGCGACCACGCCCACGATAGCGGGAAGCGCAAGGTAGTGCAGCACGATCTCGCGTCGACGATAGCCGCTGGCGAGCAGCGTGCCGATGATGGCGCTCTCCTCCTCGATGGTGGCGTCGGTAAGGACCACAAAGACAAACGCCATGATCACGATGATGATGTCGAGCAGCGTCATCCACATCGTGGAGTCGCCGTCCACGTCGTCGCACGCATAGCCAATGCCCTGGTTGGAATCGGCGTCGACAAGATCGTCCACGCGCGCATCGGCGTCGGTCAGTGCCTCGACCATATCTTGCTCGGCGTCGATGCGGTCTGCAGTGGAGAGATCGCGATCGGCAAAGGTGAAGGAGTAGGTGTAGGCGGGTGCGCCGCCGGCATCCTCGAGCGCGGCAAAACCGGCGTCGGTAACCTCGGCAACACCAAACGTGATGGTGTTCACCGTAAAGTCCGAATTGTTGAGGAACAGCGCCTGGCTATCGGGCTGGGTCATGATGCCGCAAATGGTGTAGGTGCGGCCCTCAAGCTCGACCTTATCGCCCACGGCGAGGTCGTTGTTGGTGGCGAAGACACGGTCGATGGCCACCTCATCGTCCGCCTTGGGCTCCTTGCCCTCACAGTAGGACGCGATATCGACCTTGGTGCGGTGCGCATAGGTGCGCAGCGTGCGCTTGGTGCCGTCGTCGCCGGCGGTCTTTTTGATGATGGCGTCGATGGAGAAATTCTTGTAGAGCGTGACGCCGCCGACGTCGCCGGCTGCGTCCTCGGTGGCCTTGAGCTGGTCTTTGGTGGCCTCGAAGGAGGTGGTCACGCGGCCGTCCTCAATCGTGTACGCATCGCGCATGTCGTCGATAAGGCAACCGATGGAGTGGGCCGCGAGCAAAAAACCCGAGGTAAGGGCGATGCTTCCGCACATGAGTAAAAATATGCCCAGGTACTTGCCGATATTGCGGCGCAGCTCGCGCGGGAGACGTTTTGCGAGAGGTGTCATGGCGCCGCCTACCAATCGAGCTCGGCGGCCGCGACGGGCGACTCGTTGAGCTCATCCTCGACGATGCGCCCGTCGCGCAGGCGCAGCACGCGATTGGCCATGCGCGCGATGGCGGCATTGTGGGTGACAATGATGATGGTGCAGCCGTAGGTGCGGTTGACATCCTCCATGAGCTGCAAGATTTCCTTGGACGTCTTGTAGTCAAGCGCGCCCGTGGGCTCGTCGCACAGCAGCAGGCCCGGGTTTTTGACGAGCGCACGGCCGATGGCACAGCGCTGCTGCTGGCCGCCCGAGACCTGGCGCGGGAACTTGTTGCGGTGCTCGTAGAGACCCAGCGAACGCAGCAGGTCGTCAATGTTGAGCGGCTTTTTGGACAGGTGCGCCGTGACCTCGATGTTCTCCTTGATGGTGAGATCGGGCACCAGGTTGTAGAACTGGAAGACAAAGCCCAGCTCACGGCGGCGATACTCGCCCAGGTCGCCGGCGTTGAGCGTGGTGAGGTCGCAGCTGTCCACCAGAATAGAGCCGGCATCGGCATCCTCCAGGCCGCCGATCAGGTTAAGAAACGTCGATTTGCCCGAGCCGGAGGGCCCCAGCATGACGCAGATCTCGCCGCGGTTGATGGACGTGTCGATGCCGTCGAGCACCGTCAGGCGTGCATCCCCATCGCCGTAGTGCTTTTTGAGATCCTTAACCTGGACGTAGGCTTCCTGCGTTGCCATGGTATCCCCCATTGTTAGCCTTGTACTACTTTATGAACGTAATAGTAAACCTTGGCGAACTATTTTGGGGCGAGGCCTGAAATTTATTTCAGACTAGCCATTGGGGACGCTCTTAAATGACTAGGTGGCTAGGCGCGGGATTTGGCGCGTGCGAGGGCCAGACCTGCGGCGGCGATGGCCACGGCAAAGAGCACCGTGACGCCTAGGTCGCAGGCGATGTCGCCCAACACGGCAGACGTCAGGTCCGCGGCGAGCGCCTTGCCGATCGCATCGTTCACCCAATATGTCGGCACAAAATGCGCCACGGTCTGCACGGTCGAGCCCATGAGCGACAGCGGCATCCAGGCGCCGCCCAAAAACGTCATGAGCATGCCGAGCAAGTTGCCCACGCCGTTGAGCAGCTCCTCGCGCGCACCCAGGCTCGACAACGCAAAGCCAACGGCCAGCGGCGTGCACGCTAGGGCAAGCGTCGCTGCCAGCGCCAGGCACACACGGCCCACGCCGACCTCGGCGACCGCACCGGCAAAGCCCACGACGCCCATCATGCTCGACACAAACCAGATACAGACGGTGAGCACGGCGGCGGCCGCAAACACGGCAAGCGAACGCTGGCGGCCGGGGATTGGACCGGCATCCATACGACGCACGCGCTCGGGCTCGTTCATGCCCGAGAACACCAGTCCCACCGACACGATGACCGACGAGATAATCGCGTACGCGCCAAAGTTGAAATACGACTCGAGCGTGGCGGCGGCCGTCGAGTCGACCTTGACCTGCTCGATCTCGACCTCCGCGCGCTTTGCGGCAGCATGCTCGGCAGCCTTGGCGACGCCGCCATTAGAGGCGGTGGGCTCTAGGGCCGCCGCAGCGCCCGCGAGCGAGATCCAGCGTGAGGCCTCGGCAGACGAAAGCGCCGCCGCCATGGTGCCGGCACCGTAGGTCACATCGAGCTTGGGCAGGGACTCCCCCGCGCGGGCGGCTGCAACGAGGTCGCCCTCAAACCCCTCCGGGATAAAGAACACGCAGTCGGCGCTACCCTTGGCGCTGTTGCTCTTGGAGAGCGCGTCCGCAAGATCGTACGTATCGTCGCCGACGCCCGTGACCAGCTCAAAGCGCGAACCCAGATGCTTGGTAAGCGCACGCGAAAGGTCGCTGTCGTCGCGGTCGACCACGATCACGTTGGCATCGTAGGGCCTGTACTCGGTGAGCTGCGACGAGTTCCAGCTCACCGATGCCGCGATAAACACACCCATGAGCGAGATGAACACCGTGTAGATGAGCAGATAGAGCGGGTGCGCGAGCGCCATGCGAAGCGCAGTCTTAAAGGTGCTCATATCGGCTCCTTCCAAAGATCAGCGTGGCGGCGGCAACGAACAGCAGCGCCATAAGGACCAGTGCGCCGGCGCGAACGGCAAAGGGGCCCAGGTCCTCAAAGAAATACAGGCGATTGAACATGTCGCAGATGAGCTTGACGGGGTTGAGCCAGCACTCGGCTGGGCAGGCGCGGGCGACGTCGTCGGCAAGCGCCATCGCCGGCTCGCCGTAGAGGCCGGCGAACAGGGCGCACGTGGTGGCAAAGCCCGTGAGGATGCCCGACTTGAACGCCTTGCCACCCTTAACGGGAAGCGTGCCCACAAAGAGTCCCAGGCCCGTGGCGGCAAGCGCGGAAGCGGCACCGCC
The DNA here is from genome assembly GCA_900542335.1 of uncultured Collinsella sp. Lineage (GTDB taxonomy): Bacteria > Actinomycetota > Coriobacteriia > Coriobacteriales > Coriobacteriaceae > Collinsella. The sequence goes on along the minus strand of UQNG01000017.1, from coordinate 22,704 downwards.
CACCAGACACAGCCCCTCGCGCCCGCCAAAGTCGACGCCCACGACCAGGCGCACGTAGCCGATCGCGATCGTCATCGAGGCAAAGGAAACCAGCCACGAGCCCACAAAGATGCCAGCCAGCGACGCCGTTTTGGAAAGGCCGCCCACGCAGCGACGCGCGCCAAGGCCAGACAGATTGGGTTGCAAATCGACGACACTCAAGGCGGCAAACTCGGCAGACATCATCGCGACCAGGCCAAAAAGCGCGTAGTAGTAGATGACCGTGCCATCGGGCGTGGTGCGTGTCAGGCTTACGCGGCGGGTACCGCCCTCGAGCGACAGAGCGCGCGCAACCACCTCCGGGTCGGCGAGTGCCGCCGGGTTGTCCCGGGCAATCTGGGACATGAGCTCGGCATTTTGCGTATACGAGCTTGCCACCGTCTCCAAAATGCTACGGTCGGTGAGCACCGATGAGGCACGTGAGCTGTCGTAGCTCGATAGCAGCGTGAGCTTGGGTGCGCCTTCGGCGTCGACCGTATAGATGCCCGCGACCTCGCCGGCCTTAAGCGCACGGTTCGCATCGGCTGCGTCGTCGCACTCGTGGATCTCGAGCAGTTGGTCGCCGCCCTTCTTGGCAAGCGAAGTCGCCACGTCCTTAAAGGACGAAGCGCCCCAGGCTTCGTCAGCGACAACGGCCACCGGCACCGGATCGACCGTGCCGTCGGAGCTGATGTTCGCAAACATAAACATGAACATCGTGGAAAGCGCAATGGGAAAGAGAGCGCCCCAAACCCACGTGCTCGGCCGGCGCAGCAGCGTCTTGACCGTGGTGATGATGGTGCTGAACATGACTGCCCCCTAGTCGCGCAGCTCGCGGCCGGTGATCTCGAGGAACACGTCGTTAAGGGTCGGCGGCTCGCTCCACACGCGGCCGAGCGCCACGTCGGCAGCGCGCAGCGTGTCGAGGATGTCGACCAGGTTGTGCGGGCTCGCTTCGCAGGTGCAGACGAGCTCGCCGCCAGACAGCTCAACCGAAAGCACGTGCTCGAGGGCGCGCAGTCGCTCGACCGTAGCGGGCTCGACGGCGCCGACCTCGACGGTCACGCGCTCGCCCATCTGAATCATGCGCTTGAGCTCGTCGTTGGTGCCCTGCGCCAGCACGCGGCCGCCGTCCATGATCATGATGCGGCTGCAGATTTGCTCGACTTCCTCCATGTAATGGCTGGTATACACCACCGTGGCGCCCTCGTCGCGCAGACGGCAGATGCCCTCCAGGATGGCGTTGCGGCTCTGCGGGTCGACCGCCACCGTGGGTTCGTCAAAAAAGATGAGCTCGGGCTTGTGCGCGATGCCGCAGGCGATGTTGAGGCGACGCGCCAGGCCGCCCGAAAGCTTGCCGGGGCGGAACTTGGTGAAGTCGCCCAGGCCGACAAAGTCGATCGCCTCATCCACCAGCGCACGGCGGCGCTTGCGGTCGCTAACGTAAAGGCTGCAGAAATAGTCGATGTTCTCGCGCACCGTAAGCTCGTCGAACACCGCCACCTGCTGCGGCACTACACCGATGCGGCGCTTGAGGTCGTAGCGGGCGGGCGTCATGGGTTCGCCGAACAGCTCGATGGTGCCTTTGTCGTAAGCGAGCAGCTGCAGAATACAGTTGATGGACGTGGTCTTGCCCGAGCCGTTGGGGCCCAGCAGGCCAAAGATCTCGCCGGGGGCGATGCTCAGGTTAAAGTGGTCGAGAGCAATAAGGTCGTCATAGCGCTTGACGAGGTTTTCGACGTGGACGATATCTGTCATGAGGCGGCCCTTCTGTTGATTGCGGCCCGGTACAATTGCATCATCGCAGGAGCCGCCGGCGCGCACCAGTGAGCTTTGTCACGAGTGCGAGGGAGCGGAGGCGAAACCCCCGCTTGCGCGAGCGATCGACGCCGCTTTGCCGCGCGGGAGGAATGTCACGGTTGCGCAGGCGGCCCCTCCACCACGCGCGGCTTCGCGTACAATACCCGTATGAACAGGCTTTTCGACAAATCGATCGTGCTGGCGTGCTGTATTGCGGCCGCCATGGGTCTTGCTGTGGACGCTCGCCTGGTCGCGGCGTTTTGCCTTGGCGTTATCGCCACCTCGCTGGCCGAGGTCGCACAGGGGGAACGCACGCGCCGTGTAAGCGAGACCGCGAGCTGCGCTTACATCATCGCGGCTGTCTTCGTGCCGCCGTTTATGCCGTTTGCGCCTCTCGCCCTCTATGACATCGCGCGGCACGTGCGCCGTGAGCACGCATGGGTCGCGCTGGGCATTGGCTCCGCTTTTGCCCTTGCGCTCGTCGCGGACCTTCGCACCGACGCGCTCACCTCCCGAACGCTTCTGCTGACCGCTATCCTTTCGGTTGCCGCCACCTTGTTGTCACTGCGCACAGCCCAGCTGGAGCGTGAGCAAGAGCGCATGCGCCGTACCCGCGACGAGCTGCAGGAACGAGCCCTCGCGCTCGAAGCGCGCAACCGCGATCTTGCCGACCGCCAGGACTACGAAGTCGAGCTCGCGACACTCGCCGAACGCGCCCGTATCGCGCGCGAGATCCACGATAACGTCGGACACCAGCTCACGCGCGCCTCACTGCAGACCGAGGCCCTGCGCGTCGTGCACGCCGACGAGCCCAGGGTTGCCGCCGATTTCGCCGACGTCAAACGCACGGTTGACGAGGCGCTCCAGCTTGTGCGCACCAGCGTCCACGCGCTCAACGACAACGCCGTCGACCTTTCCGTGCAGCTCGAACGCATTGTCGAAGGCGCGCGCTCGGACGGCGGTCCGCAGATTGAGCTTGAAGTTATGGCCGAGCATGCACCCGCAAACGTCGCCAACTGCTTTGCGGCGGTCCTGCGCGAGGCGCTCTCCAACACCATGCGCCACGCTTGCGCCCATGCTGTCACTGTACGATGCATGGAGCATCCGTCGTTTTACCAGCTCATCGTTACCGACGATGGCACGGGCGGGGTCCAAGCAAGCAGCCGCAGCGCCGCGGAGGGCATGGGGCTCGCCTCCATGCGCGAGCGCATCGAGGCGCTTGGTGGCACCTTCACCGCCGGCCCGCGTGCCAGCGCCGGCGGCTGGCGCGTGTTTGCCACCGTTCCCAAACAGCAAGGAGATGAGGGCCGATGAGGCTCATCGTTGTCGACGACGACCGCTTGGTGGTCGATTCGCTCAAGATTATCCTGGGCGCCCAGCCGCAGATCGAGGTAGTGGGCACCGGCGCCAACGGCAACGATGCGGTTTCGCTCTATGCCGAACACGCGCCCGATATCGCACTGCTCGACATCCAGATGCCGGGGCGCGACGGACTTTCGGCCGCACGCGAGATCCTTGAGCGCGACCCTGCGGCGCGCGTGGTGTTTCTGACGACGTTCTCGGATGACGAGTACATTGTGTCGGCGCTCAAGCTGGGCGCCCGCGGTTACCTGATCAAGACCGATGTCGCCGCCATTCCGCCAGCGCTGGCGCAGGTCATGGACGGCAAACGCGTGCTCGAGGGCAAGGCGATCGAGGATATCAACTTTGATGGGGCGGGCGTCGAAGCCGGCACGACCCGCCGGCCCGCGGCTTTTGTCAGCCTGACCGACCGCGAGTTCGAAGTCGCAGAGCTCATCGCCCGTGGCCTCGACAACAAGGAGATTGCCGCCACGGCATACATGGGCGAAGGCACCGTGCGCAACCACATCAGTTCGATCCTTGCCAAAATGGGCCTACGCAACCGCACGCAGATCGCCATCGCCTACCTGCGAGGGTAATTACCCAATGGCCGGACACTCCGACGTAGCAAAATGGCTGCCACCGATTTAATGCCATTTCAAAACTATGCCGGTTTACTACGATAAAAACGTGGTCGCCGATCACGCGCGGCTTTTTCGCAAAACTGTGAGCCGTCTACCTGCGGTTTTTGTATTGCCAAATGCGGTGTGGTTGAGAGTAGGCGATTTATCGTAGTAAACCGGCATAGTTTTGTTCGCAGCAGCATAACCGCGCGTTTAAGCGCGGGGCCGGTGGGGCATTTTTGCCCCACCGGCCCCTATTCCAGCTCTATTCCAGCGCTACTCCGGCTTAGTTTCTACCGTGGGAGTCTTATCCGCCGCAACTGGAGTGCGGGCGGTATCCATAGTCAGGCAGTGCTTGGGACAGCTTTCGATGCACTCGCCGCACACCACGCAGGCGTACGGGTCAATCGACCAGGTGCCGCCTTTGCGATCGACCGCGAGCGCGCCCGCCGGGCAGCGACGCGCGCACATGCCGCAGCAGATGCACACGTCCATGTCATTGACGATATGCCCGCGCAGGCGCTCGGGCGCCGTCAGCTTCTCCTGCGGATAGCACACAGTGACCGGCTGCTTGACCATAGAGCCCAAGGCCGTCTTGGCAAATGTCAGTAAACTCATGCCGCGCCTACCTTTCCGTGCAGCTAATGCAGGGGTCGATGGTCAGGATAATCATAGGAACGTTGGCAAGGAGCACGCCCTGCAGCGCATGTGTCAGACCCGCCAGGTTTTGCGACGTCGGCGTTCGCACGCGAAAACGGTCCAGATTCTTGGTGCCGTTACCGCGCACATAGTAGTACGCCTCGCCGCGCGGCTGCTCAATCACAACCTCGCCGCGCGCGCCGTCGGCCGGCGTGAGCTTGGTGCGCCCGCCGATACCGTCGTGCGGGATCTTGCCCACAAGCTCCTTGATGATGTCCATGGCCTGCGTGACCTCGGCACAACGCACCTGGCAGCGGGCATAGCAGTCGCCGTCGGTAGCAACGATGGGCTCAAATGCTGCCAGGCCTGCATAGGCACCGTCGCCAAACATGCGCACGTCGTAATCCACGCCCGAGGCGCGACCGAACGGGCCGACCATCGACAGATTCAGCGCGTCCTTCTTGCTGATCACGCCCACGCCATGCAGGCGCTCGCCGCAGCTATTGTCGTCCAAAAACGTATGCACCAGGGCCTCGTAGTCGGGACGCATGGCATCGAGCGTCTGGACAATACCCGCCAGCTCGGAGTCCTCAATGTCGTGCTTAAGGCCGCCGATCTCGTTGATCGACAGAATCACGCGACCACCGCACGTGCTCTCGAAGATCTTGAGAATCTGCTCGCGCAGGGTCCACGACCGATAGAACAGCGCCTCGAAGCCAAAGGCATCGGCGAGCAGGCCCAGCCACAGCAGATGCGAGTGGATGCGCGAAAGCTCGTGCAAAATGGTGCGGATATACTGCGCGCGGCCGGGCACCTCGATGTCGAGCATGCGCTCGCAGGCGCTGGCATAGCCGTAGCTGTGGCCCACGGCGCAGATGCCGCAGATGCGCTCGGCGATGTAGCCAAACTGATGCATGTCGCGCTTTTCGGTTAGCTTCTCGAGCCCGCGGTGCACAAAGCCGATCTGCGGAATTGCCTCGATGACGCGGTCGTCCTCGATCACCAGGTCCAGATGAAGCGGCTCGGGCAGCACCGGGTGTTGCGGGCCAAACGGAATAACGGAGCGATGTGCCATGGACCTTACGCCTCCTTTTTCTGCTTGTCGCGGGCGGCCTTGGCAGCAAGCGCCGCGCGGACCTTGGCCGCTTTCTCGGGATCCATGGCGGCGAGCTTTGCCTCCATCTCGGCAGCCTTGAGCGCGGCCTTGGCAGCGGCATCGTCATGCTGAGCATCGGAGCCGGTAGCCGCAGCGGGCTGGGCGGCAACAGCGTTCGCAGCATCGCCGGCACCCGCGGCGCCCTCCCCCGCAGCAGCAGCGGCAGCGGCCTTCTCGGCCGCAGCCTTGCGCGCCTTGGCCTCTGCGGCGGCACGGACCTTCATGGCTTTCTCGCGCGCGGCCTTCACCTCGGGTGTGATAACGCTCATGGGCTCGGCCGTTGAGACCTGGTAGAAAAAGCCCTTAAAGTCGATCTGCATATCGGTAATGGCAAGCCCAAACAGGTCGTGCGCCTCGTTCTCAAACGGGAATACCGCCGGATAATACGAACTGATGGACGGAATCTCCTGGTACTGGTCGATGCCCTCGACCACCAGGTTCTCGATCGCATAGCTGCCATCCTGAGCGATCTGCTCCTGTGCAGCACGAACGTTGATAAACGTATAGACCAGGCGATACGTGCCGTCGTCGACGTTGCGCTCGGCATGCATTTGCACAAAGCGCGCGCCGACGCCCTTGAGCGCCTGGACATGCGACAGGAGCTCGTCGATCCCGACGGTGGTATAGATAGCCTTCTGCATTACTCGGCCTCCTTTGCAGCGGCGGGCGTCTCAGCAGATGCGTCGCCAGCGGCGGGCGCGGCGGGCTTCCCGGCAGGCGCGCCACCGGCACCGTCAGCCCCGGCCCCCGCGGCCACAAATCCGTCCTCGCCCAGCTCAACGCCGCCATCCCAGGTAGCAGCACCGCCCACGGTAAGCGGGTCACCGCCAGCACGCATCACGGCCTCCTTCTGATCCAGGATGCCGCACGCCTCCACGATGGCATCAATCACCGTCTCGGGACGAATGGCGCACCCGGGCGCGTATACGTCCACGGGAATCGCGCGGTCCACGCCTCCGATCACGTTGTAGGCATCGCGGAATACGCCGCCCGAGCACGCGCAGATGCCGCACGCCACCACGCACTTGGGCTCGAGCATCTGGTTGTAGATCTGGCGCACGACGGGCAGGTTCTGGGCATTGACCGACCCCGTCACCAAAAAGATGTCCGCATGCTTGGGGTTGCCGGTGTTGACCACGCCAAAGCGCTCCGCATCGAACAGCGGTGTGAGCGAGGCCAGCACCTCGATATCGCATCCGTTGCAGCTCGAGCCGTCGTAATGAATAACCCACGGCGAGCGCGACATTTTATGATCCATGAATGCCGCCTCCTAAATAAACACGTCGACGAGGATGGGCATAAGGTTGAGCAGGCCAAACACCAGCGCCACGCCCCATCCGAGCTTAAAGCAGCTGCGCCAGGTACTGCGTGCGAAGGTGTTGTCGATAAGCACCTCGACAAAGTACGTCGCGGCCATCACGACCAGGGCTACCACCCAGCTCACCGGGTTGCCCCAAACAAAGAACATGCCCACCCACATCAAAAACAGCACGGTCTCGCACCAGTGCATAAGGGTCATCTTGGCCAGCGTGCCGCCGCTCATCTCGGTGGCGACGCCCTGGACAATCTCCTGATGCGCGTGATGCGAGTACGAAAGATCGAACGGTGACTTGCGCAGCTTGATGGTAAGCACCGCAAGCAGCGCGAGGAAAATGGGCGCGCTGTACACGATGATGGGGGCCGACTGCCCCGTCACGGCAATGGAATCGAAGCTATCGGTGGCAAGATACAGGCCCACGCTCATCAGCAGAACGGCGGGCTCGTAACTCATAACCTGCAGCAACTCACGATCGGCGCCGACCTGGGCAAACGGGCTTTGCGTCGAGGCAGATGCCAACACCACAAAGATCGCGGCGAGCGTCACCATAAAGGCGCACAGCAGCGTGTTGGAGCCCGACACAAAGATGCCGCCGCCCACCACGGTAAAGATGAGCGCACACGCCATGTAGGTATCGTCCATGGTGTTTACGCTGGCGGGAGCTTTGCGCAGCAGCTTGGCAACGTCGTAGAACGGTTGCAGCAGGCGCGGGCCCACACGGCCCTGCATGCGAGCCGAAAGCTTACGGTCAACGCCGTCGATCAGGCCGCCCACAAGCGGCGCCAGCAGGGCAAACGCCACGGTGCCAATAAAGATGCCCACGACACCCGAACCTTCAAAATACTTACCGCGCAGCACCGAGGGCGCACTCATGGCAAGTCGCTCGGGCCCAATCCACGCGCAGCACAGCAGCGCAAACAAGATAATGCTGCAGCACACGACGCTACCCGCGGGGCCAATACGCTTCTCGCCAAGGGCGTCCTCCGAGTACCAATTGCGCTTTTCGGCCTTCACCTCATGTCCCATCGAGCCGCGGAAATGGCGGTAATTGTCGGTTCCCACACCCGAAAGATATACGTTTACGTGCGGTTTGTTGCTCACGCGGAATGACGTCAGCAGCACCACGGCGATAAACGCCACGATAACCACCATCAGATACATGGCGTCCTTGCCAATAACGTACGGCACGCGGCCAAACACCATGGCCAAGTAAGGCGACACCAAACCGCTCGAGATAATCGGGAAGGCCACGCAGCACAGAATCAGCAGCGCGGCGATGGTGTTGAGCGCCATCCATTCGGTCTTATGGACATTGACCTCAACGTTTTGAGCCGTGGGGTCGACGCCCGAAAGCTTGGCGAGCCACTTGCCCCAGAAGTAAAACGTCGCGGCCGAGCCAAAGGCAAGCACCATGATCATGAGCACGTTGCCGGTCTGCGCAAACGCCACCAGGGCGCCCCACTTGGACACGAGCATGCCAAACGGCGCCACAAACATGCCCATGATGCCCAGCATCATCAGGCGCGTCAGGTGCGGCATGCGGCTGAACATACCGTCCATGTCCTCGATATTGCGGCTGCCGATATGATGCTCGGCCGTGCCCACGCACAGGAACAGCAGCGACTTGGCCACCGTGTGGAACAGGATCAGGAAGATGGCCGCCCATACGGCCTCGGGCGCGCCGACACCCAAACAGGCACTGATGAGGCCCAAGTTGGAAATGGTGGAGTACGCGAGCACGCGTTTGGCGTTGCTCTGCGAGATGGCCATGAGGGCGGCGAGCAAAAACGTGATGGCGCCCACGCTCGTGACCATAAAGCCAGTCACGGGATAGATGGCATAGAGCGGGCTGAGCTTGACCATCAGGAACACGCCGGCTTTGACCATGGTTGACGAGTGCAGCAGGGCGCTCGTGGGCGTGGGGGCAACCATGGCACCCAGCAGCCAAGTGTGGAACGGCATCTGTGCGGCCTTGGTGAGTGCGGCGAGCGACAGCAGAATGACCGGCATCACCAGCAGCGCGGATTGCGCGGTTCCGGCGCCGGAAAGCTCAATCATGCCCGAGATGGTCAGCGGCATGCCGTTAACGTGCAGGTACATGAGTCCGACCAAAAACGCGATGCCGCCCAGCATGTTGAGGATGATCTGGGTAAAGGCGTTCTTGATGGCCTCGGGCGTACGTGTGTAGCCAATCATGAGGAACGAGCACACGGTGGTGATTTCCCAGCCGCAGAACAACCACTCAAGGTTGTCGCTCGTCACGATGACGAACATGGCCGAGAGGAACAGGAACATAAGCGCCAGGAACTGCGGGCGTCGGTCGGGCGCGGTCTGCCCGCGCAGCGCGGCCTCGTGCTCGTCGTGGGCCTGGAAGTCCTTCATGTAGCCCAGGGCATACACGCAGATTAGGCTGCCGACAATGCCGACGGCGAGGACCATGATCACGCTCATATAGTCCAGGTAGAGCGGCGTTGCGGTGACGGCTTCGGCCGCGGGCAGCGTCATGGCCGCAAAGGCGAGCGAGCCCACCAGCTGGACTATGCCGAGCACCGTGGTAAGTGCGTTCCTATATTTGTACGCGTTGTACAGGATGACGGCGCACAGGACAACGTCGATGACAGAGCTGATGATCGAGAGCACATGCGAGGTGCCGGAGGCAACCTCAAAGCTCTGCGGGCCCGCGCCAAAAAACATGACGGCAACTACAACTGTCACCGCCATAATAATGCCGGAACCTATGAGCCCCACCGCATCGCGGGCGCGGTCACCGCGCGCGAGCAGCATGCCCAGCGCCGGTACCAGCGGAAACAGGGTAAGGAAATACAGTAGCGTCATACCATCACTCCCCCATGCAAAAACGCTGCAATTGTTTAACGTTATAGCTCAATTGAGGAGTAGCGGCGGCGGGTTTTCGGCCAACTGGGGAGTTTTAGGCGTACGGGGTAAGGGCACGTCCGCATTGGAGCAGAGGGGCGGCAAGAAAAATGCGCCCCTGTGGGCGCACCATCCCGTTCGCTATTCCGCCTTTTTAACGCGCGGCTTGCGGCCGCGCGGCTTATCGACCAGCGCGGACTCACCGCTCTCGCGATACTGGCGGCACCAAGCCTTGACTGAAGACTCGCTGGGAATCTTGTGCTTGATCATGGCCTCGCGAACCGTCAGGCCGTTTTCCAGACGGTCCTTAACCACGGCGAGCTTTACGTCGTACGAATAGGTGTGATGACGAGCGCCCGCGTTGAGCACGGCGTCGGCACCGCCCACGGCATATGCGCGGGCCCACTGACGAGCCGTGGCCTGGGGAATGCCAAGCTTTGCGGCGAGGGCGCGGTGACCGACCCCCTCTTGGAGGATCTCGACGGCGCGCTGCCTAACCTCGGGCGCATGCGCGCGAGTCCTTGTTGCTTCTGACATGCCTGCCACTTCTTAGCCTTAACCGTTAATCTGCTTTCTTACGTGCTTGTTAGATAGTAGCATTTTGCTGTTCCCGCGTAACAGTTAATTGAAAATCGTAACGGCGGCATCTGGGCATTTGCCATTCATTTGCAACAGTTCTTTAGGTTTTATTTACGCAGCTAGTTGGCTCGCGACTCATTGACGTTGTTTTACCAACCAGATTGGTATCTTTTTGTTTGGCTGGCATGGTTTGCGCAATTATTAACCCCTCGTCAGTCCGCACCCGACATGTCAGCTTTCCATTTGCTTTCCAACTTTCCACTTAACTTTCCAGCTTTCCACCTTAAGTGGTAAGTTACGTGGAAAGCTGGAAAGAAGTTGGGAGACCGAAGCACGGGCGACGGACAGCCCTACTTCGCGAGTCGATACCGCTGTCGCGGGCTGCGCGGAGGCTCCATCGCCTCAATCTTGCCCGCACCAATCAAGCCTTTTATGTGGTTGGAAACGGCGCTCCTGCTCAAACCCGAAGCGTCGGTGAGCTCCTTGGTCGAGGCCGAAGAATGTGTTGCCAGGTAATCCAAGATTGCCTCGTCCACATGCCCCACAGACGTCACCTGTTCCGCCCGCATTATCTTTCGCTTATCGAACGTCAACGAAAAAGAAACTGTCGAGTTCTTTGGTTCGGGCGGCAACATGTTTGCCCGCTCGAGCTGCTCACCTATCTCCTGATAACCAGTGCCGCGATTTTCGACCACGTAGCCACCGTCTGGGTACGGCGTGGTCTCGAGGATATTTGAAAGGAACTGGTTTCTGGATGACGAAACCCCAGAAACTCCCAGCGAATCGATCGTTACGTCGCCGTACAGCCCGCCGGGATTGAGAATCTCGACGCGGTCGATATACAAGTTGACCTGCACTTGTGAGCCGCGCGCGGCGGAAGAGTAGTCGCGGTGCATGAGCGCGTTCGCCACCGCCTCGCGCAGCGCCACGGGCGGATAATCGGGCACATCTTTCCGGAACGCGCCCTCGATAACCGCTGCGTTTCGGGTGTTTCTCGCAACGGCGGCAAGCACGTCCTCAATCATGAAAGGGATCGGACCCAAAATGGTCTGAGAATCCACAAAACGCTTGTTATCACTTACTCGCTGCGTTTTTGTGGTCCCGGGGTACGCCGTAAAGGTCACATTGAGACGTGGGAAGAACTTTTGCGGAAACCGTCCCATCGCGACAATTGCAGCAAGCGTCGGCACGATTGCGTCGTCCACCCTTTTGGTCACATGCAGGTCAAGGAGAATCTCATCGTCGCTTCTGGTGCCCAAAAGCCTAGGGTGTAGCTCGCGCTGGCGTTTTATAAACCCTTGCAAAAGATCGGCGTCAAGGTCATCGAGCGTGGCACCTTCGACCGGCTCGTCGTCGTATGTAGGCTGAACATGCTCCTCCATAAAGCGATCGATTTCGTAGGGAGTCATGCGCCGGTCGCCGTCGCCCGTACGGATAAAGGACGAATCGTACATTCCGCGTGCCGCAATATAGCAGGGTTTATCGCGTGGATGCATTTCTTTGATGCGCGCGCAAAGCACCAGCTTACCCTCGAAGGGGAGCACTTGGATATCCGGCCTCACAACGGGCGTCAGCTTTTCACATGCAGAAGAGAGGGCGTCTTGCATCTTGCGGGCATCAAAACCCTCGACGGGCATAAACCCGTTCTTTTCGGAAATGCCGAGGATGATAAAGCCGCCCTGCGCGTTGGAAAATGCCGAAAGCGTCTCGACGATGCTTTTGGGGAGCGCGCCCTTGGCTTCTTTTACTTCGTACTGCTGGGTGTCGTTTCCTATTGCCCGCAGATGATGGATAACCTGCGCCAACCACTCCTCATTCATGCCGAACCTCCCAACTTTCCAACTTTCCACCTAACTTACCAGCTTTCCACTTAACTTTCCAGCTTTCCACCTTGAGTGGTAAGTTAAGTGGACAGCTGGAAAGTTGGTGGAGAGCTGGGGCAGCAGTAGGCCAAGCGAACAAGAAAAAGGGCGGCAACCGGGTGGTTGCCGCCCCTCGCGTAGCTAGTTGGTTTTCGTCTCGTGCCGAATGCCCTCGGCGTTGATGCGCGCTAGCGTGTACGTCACGTAGTCGGAGTGCGAATAGCCATCAAGGTTGCTAACGTTGACCGGTGTGTCGTCGACAACGTTGCCGGTCATAATATTGGCCGTAAGCACCAAGCGGTAGTTTGCGTAAGTTTGGTTCTCACCCTCAACATTCGTATTCACTTTAACGCGGAAGGCATGCTTAAAGGCAAGGCTGTTGCCGTCGCGCGTGAGGAACGCGCCGTTGGTCTTGGTGTCGGTGAACACATAGCTGTTGCCGTCGGCGGATGCCGCACCCGTGCCTAGGTAATCGCTGCCGAGCACCGTAATGTAGTTCGAGATATCGCCGACCGGAGCATAGCCGCCATTATCTTGCCGCTGCTCCAGGCTCAGCGTGTAGGTCACCGTGCTTGCGGCGTCGATCTTAGCCTCGGCGCCCGTGAGCTTGCTCAGGTCGTAGGTACCCACCAGAGCGATCTCGCCGTCAGCGGACTTGAGGTCATCGATGTTGATGCCCAACTGGGATTTCTTAGACGCCTCGAGCGCGATGGTCGATGAGCCCACATCCATACGGTAGTAGCCGGCGCCGCCATCGTTGTATGCCGAGTTGCTACTGGTGCTGAGCGTGTCGGCATGCGTGGAAAGGTACGCGCGGTAGTTGGGTTTGGTGTAGCGGTCGGTGCCGCTGTTCTGCGAGGCCACGATACCCGCCTGGCAGGCAGGCTCCGTCATGGTGAGCGCGGCCCTCATGGTAACGGTGAAGGCGTTGACATGGTTCTTGGCGATCTCGCGCAGGCCCGACATATCGATGGGATTACCCTCAGCATCGGCAAGCACCAGTGACATGTCGTCACCGTTCGCAGTCCAACTAAGGCCCGACACCACTGGGGTCTCCTTCGTGCCGGCCAGATTCCAACCCGACCCGCCCCAGGTGTAGTAGTTATCACCCACCTTAACGTAGAACTCATACGTGCCCTGCGTGCCCGTGGGGTATCCTACCGAGCCCGCGATGACGCCATCGTGATAGGTGACAAGCGACGAATCGAGCTGATAATACAGCGCGTCAGAGCTCGTGTATTGCTGGCTCGAGTCAAACGTCACGGTGTCGCTCACGTTCATGGAAAGCGAATAGGTGGCTTCCTTGAGCTCCATCCGGTTGATGCTGTCCCTGTTGTCGACGAGGTTACGCTTGTTGTCAACGAGGCTGTGCGTGTAGTTTGATGCCACGCTGTAGGTCGAGGGCGTATTCTGGTGCCCATCCTCGGCAGCCTTGCCGTCGGCTGCTTTCTTGCCTCGCAGCAGGTAGTTGATGTGCTCGTTGAGGCTCGTGTCCACCGTGGTGGCGGTGTAGCCGTTGACGCCCGCGGACCCCGCCGGCGTGCGCACCACCAAGTAGAAGTTTTCGCTCTTGGGCTCTTCCTTATCAACGGAGAGGGTATAGAACGTGCCCGTCGCGTCGGAAGAAGTGCGCGCGCGGTAGTACGCGCCATCGACCTTGGCGCCAGCCATCTTCGCGAGTTCGGCCTGGCTCTTGTCCTTGACCTCGTCATCGGCGAGCTTGACCCAAGCGCCGTCCTTGTCCTCCTTGGCCTCATCGGCCTTCACGCCCACGATTTCGCTCAGCCACGGTTCGGTGTAGTAAGCCTTGTTGCCAGCGTCCACAAACTCGGTGAGCTTGACTGACGTCGCGCCACCCGTGCCCACCGTGTAGTGATATTCGCGGCTGTTGTTGGCCGTGTCCACGAGTGTGAGCTGTGTACCCTCGGGCAGCGTGGCACCGAAGGTAATGCTCTTGTTGAGCGGACCCATAGAGCCGCCGGCTTCGAGCAGCGTGTTCCAGCCGTAATCGACCGGCTTGCCCCGAGCGCTGCCGTAGGTCCAGGTAAGGTAGCCGGTCATGGTGTCGCCGCTGCTCACAAGTACGTGCTTGTCGTATTTTGTCGCATAGTCGGCAGCCTTGAAGTTCGCACCTTCGGAGTAGGTGGCGGTAAAGTCGATCTCGAGCATGCGCTTGACGATGATGGGTACCTGTACACGGTAGCTCTGGCCGGCCTCGCTAAAGGTGACCGTAAGCAGCGTGAAGCGCCCCTGCTCATTGTCCCAGTCGGTGCTCGCGCGGAATGCCATAGAGCTCGTGCCATTGTTGAGCACCTTGAGCGTGGGCGCTTGCGAGGCGGCTACGTCCTTGACGAAGGTGCCGTTATCGGCGAGCGAGAAGACCTCGGCGGTGGCGGTCACATGCGCGGTGCTGCCGTTGAGGCGGCGGGCATCGGAGAAGCCGCCATTGGTCACGATGTTCAGGTAGCTCTCCACCGTCGTGGTATCGTTGCCCGGAATCACGAGCACGGGGAAGTCAGTTTTGGCCTTCTTGCCCGAAGTAATGTTGTTAGCGTTATAGGTGCTACGCGAGCTGTCCGCGCTATAGGTGCTCGTGTTTTGGTATGCGCCGGCATCATTGATGCCGGCGATGTTGGTGTAGGTGTAGCGGCCGGGAACGCGGGCACCCGCTTGGCTTTGGATGGTCGTCGCGGTGTCAATGGCGGCGCCGTCGCCAAACAGGTAGCGGTCGGTGGTGTCGCCGTCGGAGGCACGCACCGCCAGCGTGCTCACGGGCCTCGTGGTCACGTACGGACTCGTTGCCGTGGTAGCAGTATCGCCTGCGCCGTAAAGCGTTTTGTTCTCGTTGGGCGCGGCAGCCGTGCCGTTGTAGTCGCCGAAGGCAATATAAGTTTTCTCGTTAACAGCAGCCGTATTCGTATTGGTCGTGTAAACCATCGGCGGCAGGTCGCTCGTGGTCTTGCCACTACCGGGCTTTACTTCCACGCCCGCTGCGGAAAGGCTGTACTTACCATCCCCCGTGTCAACCTCGCCCAAGAGTACGCCCTGGGTTTTGCCCGCATTGTAGCTATTGCTGTCCATGAGCACGTTTAACAGATGGAACTGGCCGCGCCCGTCGCCCATAATGCCGCCGTTGGACCTTTCGCTAAACGTGGTGTTGGATACCTTTGTGTTGGTAACGTCGATGACGACGGATCCGCTGTTACTCGCGTTATTCGCGCCCAGCAGACCGCCGCTCCAGTTACCCTTAATCGTAGCGTTCTCGATCGCGATGTTGTTGCAGGCTATATTCACATTGCTGAAGAAGTAGCCGATAAGCCCGCCCGAGCATTTGCCGGTGCCGGCGATGCTGACATTCTTGACACTGCAGTCGTCGAACCAGTACTTGTTGGGGCTACCGCTACTCGTAACCTCACCAATCAGGCCGCCCGCATTGTAGATGCTATTGTTCGTTCCGGCCTTATCGCCGATGACGGCGTTCTCGGTGCCGTTTCCGCCATCAATGCGCACGTTGCTCATAGAAATAACGCCGCCACGGGCGCGTCCGACCACGCCGCCGGCGCCCATATGGTCATCGGAGTTCGACCCGGTGGCTAGCACGTTTACCCCAGAGATGACTGCCGTGCACGACGACTGGGCCGCTGTGGTGGTGCCGATGTTGGTGTTGACCGAGATATCGCTTCTTTCGACATAGCCGAGCACGCCGCCCACGTAGGGCACTGTCCCTGTGGCAGTTATGGTCGAGTTTTTGCCAACGGTCCTTTCGCTCACCCCTGTGCTTGCGGTTGTCCACACACCGCACGCCGAGGCGACCGTACCCACATAGCCACCGACATTCTTCTCGCCCGTGACGTTAAGGCCAGTGTATGAGCAGTCATAGAGATACGCGGGGCCCCACCCGTCCCCGAACTCGACCATATAGGTTCTGTCTTCGCTCGTAGTTCGTCTGGCGCGGCCCGAGCTGCCAAGAAGCCCTCCTACGCTCTTTGCGCCCGACACGGTGCAGTTCTTCATCTGCACGTTGCGGTAGATGCCGCACGTGCCGTCGTCGTAGTTGGCCGTTGCACCCGCCAAAAGGCCGGCACCGGTAAGGTCGTTCGGCGCCTCTCCTGGTTTGGCTTCGCCGTTGGTGTCGATATAGGTGAGCGCTACGTTGCAGTTGCTAAAGGTGAGGTCTTTGACCTGCGCGCCGTCGTTCGCGGTGACGCTCTGCCCCACATTGGTGGAGGTGAACATCACGGTGCTGAATAGACCACCCACGCCCGAGACCTTATAGTCGTCGTCGGCGTATTCGACGACGCCGTAGGCGGTGCCTTCGGTACCCACCGTGATGGTGGCGCCGTTACCGTCGATCGTGGCTACGTGCGGCGTAATACGGTCGCGGTCGGTGCCCGGCTGGTTCGAATTGCAGGCATTGGAATAGTAGCGGCCGTTTAGGCCCACGTACCCCGTGCCGTAGTCGGTCATATCGTAGGTGTCGCCCTGCTTGAACTCCAAGCTCATGCCGATCGATTTCGACGCGCACACATAGCCCGTTTGGTAGTCGGCAGCGTAGGACGCCACCAGGTAGGGCGAATTTACATCGTCATCATGGTCGAGCGGGCCGTGCCACCCCTGCTTGCCGGGGGCCTTCTGGTCGTCGTTTTTGGCGATTTCGAAATCGCCGGCAGCACTCTCAGGCTTGCCCACATTTGCGTAGTTAGCATTCCGTACCTTGCCATATTCCTTGTTGCCAAACAGGTAGCCGCATATCGCCGGGTCTTGCGAATCGCTGCCCCAGTAAGCCTTGGAACCGCGGAACACGCCATTATTGGAGTAGTTGGTATGTGCCGCGCCAGCACCCGCACCCGAGCTGATGATGGCCGAGAGCACCAAAAGGCCCTGGGCGTTTTTCACCATGGTCACAGGAGCCTCGGCGTTAGTGCCGAGGTACTTGTTGTCGGTGCCCGTGGTGGTGACACAGGGGGTTCCTTTTTTTGTGAGCTCGTTAATCTGGTAGTTAGCGTTACCGTTTTCAACCTTACAGCCCTCGCTAAAGGCATAGCCATCAATCACGCGACCGACGTAGGGATTGTTGTAGAGATCAAAGTTGCCCTTTCCCAGACCACGAGATTTGTCACCAGTTCCAGCACGCCAGGAAGATTTTCCGCTTTTGTCCATATTGCGGAAAATCACGCCGCCACCCGCAATGGCACCGACGTAGCCACCAATGGGAACAAGATGCGGCTTGTCGCCACCGCCCGTGACGGTAAATCCCGTTGTAGGGTTTTCGGCCGTCGTCCCATTAACGACCACGCCATCGATAATGTTATCGCCACCAAGGATGCAGCCGACAACGCCACCGAAAAACGCCGTCGGAACGCCGTCGGCATCCTTGGCAGAATAAGTAATAGTCGCCGACGCGTTCACATAGCGAATATTCAGATCGCGCACCACGCTGCCGTAACTATAGGGAATAAGGCCGCGAAGCGAACCCTCGTTATTCTCTATCTTGATGGTTGCGTTTTTATTATCACTGCCAAAGTTGCCAACGATGACGCCCCTAAACGGGTTGGCCCTATTTCCAAAACCGCCAAACAATGCGCCGTCGAGAGTAATCGTATTGCCCTCAGTAGGCTCGATGCTGTAATACGCGCTCTGCATATAGCGGTGCATGGTTTCGTCGCTCAGCGTCTGCGGGGAATTGGTCGACGCGTCTCCGGTCTTCTTCTCCCATTTATTATCGGTACCGTTCGCCTGCTTGTAGACGTACGTAACCTCATTGTCGGTCGAGTGATCGCTGCTGCGGCGAGTGCAGAGCCTACCCTGGTCGGCGACAATGGTGACCTCCCAGCCGTCAAGCGCCGTCATGTTATTAATGTAGTTGGCAATGGCATTCATCTCCGCCGCGTTTGTGACGGAATAAGGATCGCCGTAGGTACCACATCCCATTACCAGCTTTGGAATGCGCTGGTTGACTTTAATTTCGTGATACTGGACGCCATCCTCGGCGGCTTTTCCCTTGTAAACATAAGGAAGGTAGTCACCGAACCAAGGCCTGACGTCACCGTCCTTCTTACCATCAACCGTCACATAGCCGCTCACGGCACCATACGTCGCTTCGTCGTAATACCAAAGCTGCTTGCCCGGGTACTCCGTACTCCCATCAATCTCGGATCCGTAGGTCACCTTGCCCGCATCGGCATCAGCCCTAGTAAAGGTGTAGTCCGCAGAGCCCGTGCTCGTGCTTCCGTAGCCAAAACTCTCCAGCAGGCTCGCATGGGTGAAGATCGTATTGTTCTCTTGGCTGGGCAAGCTGATTTGCTCAAACTTCGCCGTCACCTGATCGGCCTCACTGCCTACACCAAGCTTTCCGAACAGCGACGTAGCCGCCTTGGTGCCACTCGTGTACCCAGTAGTCTTGATATTCTTCGCGTTCAGGCTCACGTACTTCTGCATCTCGTTGATGAGCAGAGGCATATAGGCGTTAGCGTCCGTGGCGCTGTTGGCGCCGTCGACAATCAGATTGTTGAGTGTAAGATCATCAATTGAGATCTTTCTAATCTTGGTGCCATTGCCGTCGCTGGACCCATACACGTAGCGGCACACGAGCGCGCCCGATGAGCTTCCGCCCGCGCCAATAGCGTCAGTAGAGCTCTTTCCGTCATTGATAACGGGCCCAACGGTACCACCCAAAGTGACGTTGCTTACTGTGAGATCGCCGTCTGCCACCGTTTGAAAAAGACCGCAGTGCATGTTCTCGTGCTGGGTGGCATCGGAGTTTAGCTTGTTGCCATTCTGCTCGGCCTTGATCTTGGAGTAGTAGAAGGTGATGGCCGCATTATTAACCGTCACCTCTCCGATCGGTTGAGTGGGATAGTAGCTGTAGCCGGCCAAATCGATTGTGCCCGTTATGGTTATGGAATCATCGAGCCCTGTCGTACCATCGGGAACGATTGTCGAACGAATACCGGCGGGAGCATAGCAGAAAGCAGACCATAAGAGCAGCTTGTCCGCTGTATCGATTTGACTGCCACTAAAGCCGCCTTCACAATTCTTAGAGGCTATGTCGAGGTTGTAGAAGTAGCGGGTATTGCCGTTCGTATTCTGGCTTCGACCGAAAGACGAGCGATTATGGTAGCTGTTGTCTTTTGTGGAATCGCCGTCCATGTCCAGCTTGTTTTTCTGTGTGTGTAGCGAAACGACCGTGTTCCAGTCGGCGTCCATGAGCTTGCTGCCGTTGTTTGGTTTTACACCGCTGCCAACCCATTCATCGAAGGACGTTACGCCCGACGCAACGATGGCCCCCTCGCCGGTGGGCACCCTATAGGCGGTATCCCAATAAACCCTGTCCTCCAAGTACAGGCCTAGGTAGCTCTCGACGCCATATGTCGTCTTATCATCCACCTTGCAGCCGCGGCAAACTAGAACGCCGAGCGTCTGAGCGGCGCCTGCATTAATCTTTGTGCCCGAGAGATCGATGGCGTAGTTGTTGATAATCCAGTGACCGCTGGCTGCGTATACAAGGCCGCCAAGCTCCTTGGAATCATCCACAGTCGCGATTATAGAAGCGTTGGTCGTTTTCAAAGCATAGGAGTTTTCACTCTTGTTAATGTTGTCATCTCCGATAGTTACGACCGCGTTGCCCCAGCTATAACCCAAGAGACCGCCCACGCCATTGAGCTTATCGCCGTTCTTTCCGACTCCCATCTTGAACGAGTTGAACGAAAGGCCCGTAATGTTAACGTCCTTTTTGGCCGAGTTGGCTATTGCCCCATCAGCCCCATAGGTGCTCTGTGCGATGCAGCCGATAAGACCGCCGACCTGGGCAATCTTGCCGCTGGTGCAATTGCCGGTTTCGATTGATCCGGCGACTTCGAGGCCCGCAACATTGAATGACGAGCCATAATCGCCCACATAACCAATGGCGCCGCCAATGCGACTATTGCCGTTAAGCGTTTTAGTTGCAGCGATGGTCGCTTGAGCCCTGCTGTTATCCTTAAACGCAACCGTAGAAGCCGCCGACACGCTGCCCGCAATACCACCAATGTTCACTTCGTTGCCGAACGTATCATCACACGCGATATTCGTTTTGCACGTTACGCCCGACAATGGCAGGTTGCCGACGATGGTACCTGCAAGCGACCCGGCATCGATAGCCGAACCGTTATCGAACTTCATGGAACCAGCGATTGTGACGTTGGAGATGGTTGCGCCGTTGACGGCCGCGAACAAGCCCAAGCGGCCGTGGCGGTAGATTTTGCCGTTGCCGTTGCTCGTGTCATTGCCGTCGAGCACAGCTTCACCACGCTTGCCGTACGGCTCGCCGACGGCAAGGTTGATTGTGCCGTTGCCATTTGTGCCGCCGCCGTTCAACGTTCCCGAGAAAACTTGCGAGCCGTCTGCACGATCCTGCGTGAAACCCGTCAGGCCCGTGCCCTTGAGATCAATAGTGCCGTTCACCGTAATGGTCGAGGACTGCAAGATGTTCGGGTTGTTTTCAGAAACGCCCTCGACCATGGAGTAGTAGCCGTTGGTTTGCCAGGTGATTGCAAGTTTGGCGAAATCCTCAACAGAGGTTAGGGTGTAGGCACCGTTAGCTGCCGTCAGCGAATCCGGCAAGGTCAACTTATGAGTGTCCACATCAAGCTTAATGAAGTCGCCGCCCAGACGAATAACTTCGCCGTAGGTCGCGATGTCGTCCGTCTTCGAGGCAGTATTGCTACGTTTGAAGGTCCAGCCCGCTGCACCCTTGTCAGCGTCAGAGCCATCGCCGACAGCAAAAATCAGCGCGTTGTGGTTCTCGTATACGAGCTGGCCCGTCGTGCTGTTTTCGGCAAAACTTGCGCCCGACAGATCCGTGATGCCGCTGAATTTGATTACAGCATTCCACGCGGAGCCTGCAATTCCCGCGGCACGGTTGCTTTGCGCCTTACCGATAGGATTGTCGCTTGTAAGTTTGAAATCTCGCACGTCAAGGACATTGCGCGCGTCGACAACGCCCACGGCACCACCGAACTTTCCGGCGTCCGTTCGCGCCGAAGCATCTCCCTTGCACGCAACCGTCACGCCGTCGAGCACAACGGCGACAGGCTGCGAATTGGAGTCCGCGCTATCGCCAACATAGCCAACAACACCGCCCGTATCGGACAGCTTGCCCGCAAGTTCAAACTCAATTGAGCACGTTTTCTTATCCGCATCCTTTTGGACCACAAAGGCGCGCAGCGACTCATCGACGCCTTTTGCCGTCGCAAACACCTTGCCGACAAGGCCGCCGTAGCTGCCGTTGAAGCTAACTTCTTCCGGTAAGGTGAACTTGCTCTTATACGTTCCGCCTTGCACCACGATGTCGCCATTAGAAATATCGGCCACACCAAAAAGGGCGCCGGCGCGTTGCGATGCACCAAGCGTCACAAGCTTGCCCAGGTCGAACATATTGGGCTTAACGATAAATCCTTGCGCAAAGCTCACGTCGCCGATGACGCCACCGGAGCAAGCGCTGTCTTTATCGCCGACGTTGCACGCCGGCTTAACCGTTACGCCATCAGCGATGTTGAGCGTGAGGTTGGTGGCCTTACCGATAAGACCGCCCGCCGCGTTTTTACCTGCGACGCTCAGCGCCGAGACATCGATGCCAGTTGGTAGGGCGACGGTGGCACCCTCCCGCGCCTCGCCGATAAGACCCCCCGCGTTGGCATCAGCGGCTGTCGCGTTGATAGTGGGGGTACCGTCGAGTTTGTCCGGCAGGGCGAGGCCCGCAAGCGTAAGCGATGCTCCTTCGGCAAGGGTGTTCACAAGCAAGCCCATGTTGCCTGTGCTCGATTGCATATCGATCGCCAGGGGGCTGTTCGCGCTTGTCACGTAGGTTGCGTTAAGCGTGAGCGCGCCCGTGACCTCGCCCACAAGTGGCGAGGCGAGCTTGCAGATGTCCTTTTCGGTATCGCTCTTGGGCGTGCCCACGGTTACGGTGGCAGCAAGCGTCTTGTCCGCGCCCGTGACCTTTGCGGCCACGATGGGCTGGGCATCGGTACCCTTCCAGGTGAGCTTTACGGTGCTGTTGGCGTCGCTGAGCTTGATGTTGTTGAAGAGCGTCTTGTTGACGGTCAGGGTCCTGTCGCCGAGGTTGAGCGCGCCTTTGAAAGGGTAGGCATCGCTGCCGAAGCCCTGGAACGTGAGGCTACCCAGGCCGTCCACGATCTCCGCGCCGCACACGTCGAAGTCGATGCCGGTCGAGCCACCTTTGGAGATGTTCGCGTTCTGGTAGATGGCGGGATCGGTGTTGGAGATGGCGATAAGGTCGGCGTTGGACTCAAAGGTAATGGCCGTGACGGCGCCCAAGTCGTCAGTGATGACATTGCCGTCACCCAACGCGTGCCTGAGATCCTCGACAGTAGCGATGGTGGGGGCGGTGTTTGCCTGATCAGCAGCATCCGCGTCCGCGTCATCCGCTTGTTCTCCGTCAGCAGCACCCTCATCGGCAGCCGCATCGTCCTCGGGCGCGGCGGCGCCCTCCAC
>UQNG01000016.1:0-33264 GCA_900542335.1 uncultured Collinsella sp. | reverse complement strand
GTTACCGTGCGCCGTCAGTGCGCGTGGCTACTACGATATCGGTCACGGCAGGCTTGCCGCGGGTGACCGTGCCCGTCTTATCGAGCACCACAGTGCCCACGCTGCGCAGATTCTCCAGCGCCTCGGCGCTCTTAAACAGAATGCCCATCTCGGCGCCCTTGCCGGTGCCTACCATAATGGCGACGGGCGTGGCCAGGCCCAGCGCGCACGGGCAGCTGATCACCAGCACGGCCACGGCGGAGGTGAGTGCCTCGTTTATGCTGCCGGTCAGTGCCATCCACACCACAAAGGTCACGGCCGAGATCGCGAACACCACGGGCACGAACACGCCGGCGACCTTGTCGGCCATGCGGGCGATGGGCGCCTTGGTGGCGTTGGCGTCCTCGACGAGCTGGATAATCTTGGCGAGCGATGTCTCGGCGCCCACACGCGTGGCACGGAAGGTAAACGAACCGGTGCGGTTGACGGTGGCGGCGTTGACGGTGTCGCCGGCGGTCTTTTCCACGGGGATGGACTCGCCGGTGAGCGCGCTCTCGTCCACAGCCGAGCTACCCTCGAGCACCACGCCGTCGACGGGGATGGACTCTCCGGGGCGTACGTGCAGGACCTGGCCGGGAAGGATGTTGTCGACGTCGACGGTGGTCTCGCTGCCGTCCTCTGCCACGACGGTCGCGGTCTTGGGCGCCAGGTCGATCAGCGCCTCGATGGCGCCGCCGGTTTTGGACTTGCTGCGCGTCTCAAGGTATTTGCCCACGGTGACGAGCGACAGGATCGTGCCCGCGCTCTCAAAATACAGATTGTCCATGCCTGTCATCATGGCTTCGTGGACCTGACCCGCGGCTAATTGGTCGGCCATGATGAACATGGCGTAGAGCGACCAGGCGATGGAAGCGGTGGCGCCCACGGCAATAAGGGCGTCCATGGTGGGCGCGCCGTGCGCGAGCGATTTAAACCCGTTGATAAAGTACGCGTCGTTGACATAGACGATGGGGATGAGCAGGACGAGCTCAGTGAGGGCGAGCGTCATGCTGTGCGTGTGGTCGGTAAAAATGCCGGGCAGCGGCCAGCCGAGCATGTGCCCCATGCCTATGTAGAACAGTGGGATGAGGAATGCGATCGAGACGATGAGGCGGGTGCGCATGGCAGAGGCAGCGGCCTCCAACTTTTTGGTCGGCGACTCCATATGGGCGGCGCCGGACCTGGCTTGCGCGCTGCCACTTGAGCCGGCGGCATCGGTGCCCGTGCTGACGGGCGAGGCCGAATAGCCCGCGCGATCGACGGCGGTGCAGATGTCATCGGGGCTGACCTGCGCGGGGTCGTAGTCCACCAGCATGGAACCGGCGAGTAGATTGACCGCGACGCTTTGGACGCCGTCGAGCTTGCTCACGGCGCGGTCAACATGCGCCTGGCAGGCGGCGCACGTCATGCCGCCCACGTCGAACTTATCTTGAGCCATGGCTTCTTCTTTCTGTAGTTCGGTGTTGGAATTGTTAACCTACCGATACTATACACCCATACCCCCTGGGGGTGTCCAGTACAGAAAGAAATGTATGACATTTCGTTACAGATGAGGATGGATGGTTGGCCGATGGATCGTCCCAACCAATCATCTCAATCTGTAACATCTAGCAGGGAAAATAACCTCTAACTGTTACAGATCGAGACAATTGCCGGGGAGGGGTCCCGTCACGGCAAGACGCCCGCTCACTAGATGCAGAATCCGGGGATCACACAGGTTCGTTTGTTTGGCTTGTCCGCAGGCGTTGCGTACGTAAAGGCGTCGCCGTCGTGGCCCACACGGTTTATGTAGAGCGTGCCTTCGGTCTCCGATGAGTCGGGGCTCACCGTGCGCTCCCACCAGCAGGTGTCCTTGCCCTTCCACTGGCGAACCAACGTCTCGTTCGTGGTATACGGACTTACCTTGAGCTCGCGGAAGAGCTGATACTCCTTGCCCTCGCCGTTATAGATGTCGGCCAGGTAGTGAAAGTCCTCGGTAAATGACTCGGGTGGTTGCGTGCCGCACAGCTCGACCATGGCGGGCAGCCAAAGGGTTGCGGGCAGCTCGCTCAGACACGATGCACTTCTGGCGGCGCCAACGTTGTTCGAGACCTTTTTGACAGATTTGATGAGTGCGCGCAACTCGTTGGGCAGCAGCTTAAGGCCGTCGCCGTTGAGCCATTCCCGCAGCTCGCAATCTGCCCAGCCGGCGCTCGGCGGTTCAGCCGCAGCACCACGCTCGGCAATACCCGCATCGAACATAAACGTCAATCCGGCCTTGCCCGTCCCGTCCAGAAGCTCGTCGTGGCGGATGCCCACGAGCTGCGCGCCAACCTGCAGCCCGTTGGTGAGCGTGACGCGCTTGGTGCATGGATAGGGGATATGCCCGTTGTCATCGAGCAGATGATAGCGCTTGGCAATCTCGCGTGCCTCGCTACGGGTCTCGGCAGCCTTAATCTTGAGCGAAATCTCCTGCAGCTGATCCCAGGTGTAGTCGTCAAGTGAACCGCGGATGCCGTCCAGGTAGTCGGGGATACCAAAGCCATGGGTTGCCGCCCCGATAACGCCGAGCCCCGCAACGGCCGCGACAACGCCACCGATAATAAAGCGGCGGCGGGTCATGGCATCGTGCCGGGCCTGCTCCAAGATCTCTCGTGCGCGCTCGCCGGCGACGTCGACCTTAAGGTGCGTGCCAGAATCGATATCAATCGCGACCTCGTCTCCTGCGCCTTCGCGGCCCTCGGATTCGGCATCGGTGAGGAACGCCGAGAGCACCTCGAGCATCTGCTGTTCGGTGGGACGATCGCACTGCTCGACCGAGATGCCTTTCATGATGATTTGGACGAGCGTCTCGTCGTCACTGCATCGCGGCTCGAGCGGTGTCGGCTTGGTCTTGGTCTTTATGAGGTAGAACGAGCCGGTTGCCGCGGCGCCCGTCGACTCCACATCGAACGGCTTGCGACCGCTGTAGAGCTGGTACAGAATGCTCGAAAGCGCATAGACGTCGACCGCGGGCGAGCGGCGAAGGGCCGCGATGCCTTCGATATCCTGCGTGAGCATCTCGGGCGCGGCGTATGCGGGCGTGGCGAAGCGCCAGATGTCGGCACGCCGGGTGATTGTGTCATCGCCGAGGGCCATGGTCGCGGAGCCCATGTCGATGAGGCAGGGGTCAAAGGAGCAATCGACAATCTGTTGCTCGAGCGTTCGGCTGGTGGTACGGAACATGATATTGGTGGGCGACAGGTCGCGATGGACGACCGGATTCACGAGCCCCTGGGTCATCAGGAGTGCGCGAAGCACGGCGTTTCCAACGGCGGCCACCATCTGGGTGGTTAGCCCGCCCGAGGCATCGTGCGGAAGCAAAGGCAGCGCCTGCTTGAGCGATGTTCCTTCGACCCACTCCATGAGGATGAGCGGGTCGTCCTCGCACGATCCATAGCCATAGACGAGCGGAAATCCGCGCAGGTGTGAGACGGTGCACAGATGACGGTACTCCTCGAACAGCGCGGCGGTGTTGGCCAGATGCGCGGCCGATTGCTCGGCGGAGCGGTCGGGGGCTTGGCCGGAAAGGATGGCGTTGTCCTTGAGTAGCTTGACGGCAAAGACCTCGCCGCTCGTGTTGGTCGCGCGCAGCACGTGCCCGATGTTGCCGTTGTCGCGGTGGGTCGTCTGGAGAATAAGCGTCATAAACCGACGCTTGGCGTCGTCCTCGGCGCTGGGGTCGACCGCCACGGCGGTGTCGAACGTGTCAAGACGGATGAGTTTGTCGCCATAGGCGCTGTCGGTAGTATCCATGGCGTTCCTTTGTCTGGCATGGGTTGTCGCACGCGTGCGTGAACAGTGCGGTTATCGGTAAAGTACCATAATAGCCGCACTGCTCACGTATGCCGCTGAGTATTGTCGTTTACGACGTAGAAGGTAGCAGACGAAAGACGGGCGATGACCGTCTTTCGATCACCGCCCGCGCTAGTCCACAATAACGAGAAACGTTGTATAGAGACCCAAGTGAAGTCTGTCGCTGTTTTCGATTTCCACCGGGGGATAGACTTTGCCGGGCTCTCGTTGGTCGCGGGGCGGCTCAATCACAATATCGCCGTCGCCTGCACCCGATTCGAGCACTGTGCCATTGGTCGACCCAAGGCCCTGGGCGTACCAGCGTCCGCCTTCGAGCCAAATGCGGAGATGCTCGCGCGATGCGTCGGCGCCCACATCGGTGATGCTGGGCGAGGTTTCGGGCAAGGACCCAATTACCGTGCCACGTGGGTCACGCGTAAGGGGGTGGATTTGCATGTCAACGCTGTTTCCGGCGTGCGTCCTAAGCAAGCCGAGGTTGGGAGCGACGGCGCGCGGTTGATCCAAGCTGCTCAAAAAACTACGACCGACGGTGGTCTCGGTGGTGCCAAAGTGCCCGCCCGTCTTGCTGTCGCAAAAGCGCTCGACGGTGGCCACGCCTTGAACGGGGTCGGCAAGTGCGCCCGTCGCCACAAAGAGCATAAGGTAAAGCGTGCTCTTTTCGCGGGGGCTGTGGTCATCGGAGCTGTTGATACGCCCCAAGGCATTGGCGTAGAGGCGGTCGTCGAGGTCATAATCGGCGAGAATCGACATCATGCCTTGGGCCGCCGGGCCGCTGTAATGCTCGGATATTTCTTGATAGGCGCGATCGCCTCCGCCGAGCTTGTTACTAATGGCGGCAGCAAGGTTAAGTGTGGAGACGGTGAGGTCATTGTAGATACCTGGCGCACACTGATCGGGCTCGCGGTGGACGATGTAGCGAGTGAGGTACGAGCGGTTGGTAGAGCATTTGTCGAGCAGGGTACTGCCTGCATACGAATTGCCGTTAATGAGTATTCGCGCAATCTCGAGATGCTTGAGACCGCCGAACGATCGGATGTCGTTGTAGAGGACCGAGCACGGTGTTTCCGCCGCCATGGCTGCCTCCCCAGATAACTTTAATGACGTACTGCAAACATGATAGGAAATGGCTACGCTCAAAGCGTACCGACTCGAAAAATGTTGCGCAACGCTTTGCATAACTATTGAGACATTATAGGGCATATACGCCAAGTTGCAGGATGGCTGCAAACGACACATTTTGAGAGGTTGTGCCCTATGGAATGCCCTTATTGCGGTGCATTATTGCCCGATGACGCTAGTTTTTGCTCCGAGTGCGGATCGCCTCTTGACGCCGCCGCGCCGGCTGCACCTGCTCCCGAAGATCCCTACACCACGCCCCAGACGGTGTCGCAGAGCCCGGCCTTTTCTTGGCGCGACGGCGAGGCCGCTACGGCGGCAACGGTGGAGTTGCCTAAGGCGGATGCTGCCTCGAAAGCAGACGAGCAACCGGTGACGGCACCCGGCGCGTCTGAGCCCGCTGTGCCCGAATCCGATTCGGACGCCACGCGTGTAGTCGATCCCTTGTCAGACTTTGGCACCACGATCGAGGACGTGGAAACTGAGCCTGCCTACCATGCCGATTCTGGTTCTACGCCGCTCAGTGAGGAAGAGCAGCTCGCGCAGGACCGCGAGAGCCTCAAGACGGCCAAGGCCGAGTACAAGCTAGCACGCAAGCGCTTGGGCAAGTCGTATGCGCCCGCCATCGCCGCCAGCGTTATTGTCGTTGCCGCCTTGTGCGCGGGAACCGGCTGGGCGGGCTACTCATACGGTTTGGCTCATCCGCAAAATACGGAGCAGATTCAAAAGCTCAAGAAGCAGTTTGAATCTTCCAAGGACGAACTCACAAAAACGCAAGACGAGCTCGATCAGACAAAGTCCGACCTTAAGGATGCTAAGGCGGAGCTCAAGACCGCAAGCAAGAACGGCGAGGACGCCAGCTCCGATGCCGAGGACTCCTCCACGACGGGCAATGCGACCTCGTCGACCACCACGACCTCTGGTAGTACAGCGAAGCTCAACATCGATAAGCCCACGAGCTTTGCCAACACCACGTGGCGCGGGGCACTTAAGGAGACGGGCAACTCTTGGGGCCATACATGCTACGGCGCGAGCAAAAACGACCTTGTGATTGTGTTTAAGAGCATCAGCGATTCCGGCGAAGTGGTTGCAGACATCTCGGCCACGTTGCATGCCCACGATACCTACAACGCCGAAAAAACCGTCGCCCAATCCGATGGTGACGACTATCGCACCTACACGGACGTCACCGGTACGTTTGTTAGAAACAAGGGTTTTGAGTTCTCGCTTCCCGTCGAGGAGGAGGACTGCGACCTGAAGGTGGCAGGTGTTCCTAAAAAGAAGAACGGCAAGTACTACCTGAATACCACAGTCGAATCGGGAGACGGCGCCGTTAACATGGGAACGCGCATTACGGATTCCTTTGAGCTTATGATCTCCTAGTACTGCCTGTATGCGATGCGCGAAGCGGTGACGGGTGCGGTTTTATCGAGAGCTGCGTCCGCCACCGTTTTTTATATAGGGGTCTATGAACTTACCTTGGTATTGCCGCCGGCTAAAGCATGCCGGCGGATGCGAGCGCGAGTATAACCACTATCGCCACAAGGGCGACAATCACCATCGTGAGTGCCATCGAGCGTTGACGTTTGACGGCAAGGCGCGCGCGACGCATGGACTCGGCGCTGCGGACCACCTCGGTGGATGGCGTCGGTCGAGGCGCGGGCTGTGTCTGCGCCGCCGTGCGGGTTGGCACGGCCACGCTTGCAGGGGCGGTGGCGTCCACCGGGATGGTTGTGCTTCCGCCATCTGCCACGGGCCGGCGCTTTCGCGGGGCACCCGTACGGGCGAAAGGCTCAAGGCGCGCCGCGAGTTCATTTGCCGAAGGGCGTGCGTCTTGCGAGACTGCCAAACAAGCCATAATCGCGTTGACCAAGCTCTGCTCACGGGGAGTTGCGGGCGCAAGGGGTTGCGGCTGCACGGTGCGCTTGAGGCGCGCGTGGTCTCCAGAGCGCCTGAGCTCTGCCTCAAAGGGCGCGTGTCCGCAATAAAGCTCGTAGAGGATGCTTCCCAGCGCATAGATGTCGACGGTGGGATTGTCACGCGCACCGGGGTCGGCCTTAAAGCGCTCGAGCATTTCGGGCGCCGCGTATGCCGGCGTGGCACCGCGAAAAGCGTTGACGTTGACGGTAAAGGAAAAATCGGGCTTAACGAGCTTGGCACTGCCCATATCGATCAGGCAGATGTCAAAATAGCCGCTCGACACCTGCTCCTCGAGCGGGATGCGATCGTGACGCAGCATGATGTTGCGCATGGAGAGGTCGCGGTGAACAAAGGGCGTGTCGAGCGATTGCGTGGATAAGATGATCTTGAGTACGCTCAGACCCAGCGCAGCGACGATATCACCAGGGCAGGTTTCAGCGCCATCGTTCAGGGTTGGTCGTGCATCAAGAAGCGAGACGCCGTCAACCCATTCCATAAGCAGCGCCGGGGTTCCGTCTGCCGTGTAGCCAAAACCGTAGACATCGGGAAAACCCCTTAGATTGGATACGACGGAGAGGGTGCGATATTCCTCTTCTAGGGTTTCCCGGTTGAGCTGTTCTTGCTCGGGCTGGGCATCGGGGCGCGGCATCTTAAGCGCGAGCTCAAAAGCGCGATCGCCGCTCTGGACGCGGCGGACATAGGCGTTGCCGCCAAAGCCGCCCTTTTGCGGCGGAACGAGAAGCGTGCAGAAGCGACGCCGTGCCGCAGCCTGCTCGCGCTCGGTGAGCAGTGCTGGCGTATGAAACTTGACGAGTCGAACTTCTTCGTAGGAACCGGTCATGGCGCGCTTTCATCCTTTCTTCCATTAGCAGGATATGCGCTTGCCGTCGCCTTCTGTTGCGCAACATCGATAAATCTGCCGCTCGCCAATGTTGCGCAACAGAATCGCGCAAAGCGGCGGTAGAAAGATGTAGGAAAGACGCAAGGACCAAGCTGGTCAAAAACGGAGGGATAGCAAGTATGAGCGCCGTGGTTGGGATGTTTACATCTGTTGGCTCTGCGGCAAGTAGCGCCGCATCTACTGGGACAAGCTTGGGTGCTGCCGGCGCTGTTGGTATGGTCCTTTTGGCTCCCACCGCAATTGTTACAGGCGCGTTGGCTGCCCGTGAGACGGCGGAAAAAAATGCAAGCTATGCCGCCAAAGAGGAATTTAATGAGACTCTCGCGGACCTTAGGAAACGGATCGATGAGATGGCTTCCGGGCTGGATGAATCAACACGGGCAATGTTGGATGAGTTGATCACCAATTGTTCTCGCTCCTTTTATGCCGAACATGAAGAAAACACGATGAGTCTTGGTAGGGATACAAGGGTGAGGATGGAGAAGGCGTTGGCTCATTTGCTTTCAACGCTTCACGTCCTGTTTCCACAAATGACTTTTGACGCTCATCTGAAGCAGAGGATGGAGATGAGCAAAAGTCAGATTGATGCTGCTTTGACCGTTGAAAAGTTGAGAGCAGAAGGTCTTGCTAGGGCGATTGATTTTGATGTAACGCCTGATAATCCTATAGATCTGAAGAGGGCATTGCTTCAGATAACCGCGGCGGCGGAGTCTTCTTCGGGCGTTGAAACGTTTGAGGGGGCGGCGCAATCATTTGACGCGTGGTCGGAAGTCGCCATCTCTTTGATGCAGGATGAAGCCTTGGATATGGCGCTGCGTAATCGAATAAGCGCGAAATTCGAATCGATCCGCGCCGCCTATGATGCGCTTGATTCCGATTCAACTGTTGAGGAGCTGCTTGCTATTAATAAGAGCATCAAGGATTTCGATCATGTCATGAAGCGCGCCCAGTATGAGTCTGCCGAGAAGCATGAGCAGTACACGCAGTACCAGATTCGAGTAGAGCTACTCAACGATCGATACCATCGCCCGACTGTTCTTAAGCACATTTATGAAATCGATAATATTTACGAAGAAATCGAAATCGCCGACGCTGAGCTTGATAAGGCCGTAAAAGACGAGTATATCGAGCGTGCAATTAATGATGCTATGGCGGAACGTGGTGTCAATGTGGTCCGTTATGCCGTTATGGATGGCTCGGGCAAACCCTGGCGTCTTATGTTTGACACAAACGAACACAAAGCGGTCGCTGTCCTTAAGGGTAGCAGCGAACAGCAGGTCATCATGCGTGTCGTAGAGGCTGACCCAGCTGAGTTTTCTGAAGACCCGAATAACCCCACGATTATCAAAGACATGAAGATCCAGGATCAGTCAACCGTCGATAAGGCCGTTCAGGACCAGGTGGAGTTTTGTGACTTCTATAAGCAGTTCAGTGAAGACCTTAAGAAGCGCGGCGTCTTTGCGGACACCTCGGCTGGTTTTGTGCGGCCGCCAAGTCCGGATGCTGCAGTCGAGATTCACCCGC
The DNA here is from genome assembly GCA_900542335.1 of uncultured Collinsella sp. GTDB lineage: Bacteria > Actinomycetota > Coriobacteriia > Coriobacteriales > Coriobacteriaceae > Collinsella. The sequence goes on along the minus strand of UQNG01000016.1, from coordinate 23,951 downwards.
ACGATTACGTGCCGCCCACGCCTTCCGCAGATGCGGAACGTCGTCTGCGTAATCGCCGTCAAGCAAGTCAGCTCAAGCAGAGGGAAATGAGGTAAACCATGACATGGGAATGCCCTATCTGTGGTCTTATGAACGATGATGCCCGCGATATGTGCGAGGACTGTGGGACGCCGCGTCCCGCTGGTGCGGTCCCCGCGCCTTCGGCCCCTGCGCCCGCGGTCTCGGCACCCGAGGCGCCAGTCGCCTCAGCGTCCGGCTTTGCCGCCGCGGTCGCCGAGCGTCCGGCTCCCGCCGTCTATCCTGCAACATCATCGATGGGCGGTGTTTCGCGGCCTCAGCGTCCCGCGCCCCAGCAGGCGTATCAGGCTGCTCCTGCTCCCACGCCGCAGCCTACCCCCATGCCCGTTCCGCAACCCGCTCCGGTTGCTGCACCACAGCCGACGCCTGCGCCAATGCCGCAGCCCGCGCCGCAACCCGTGGCGAATGCTGCAGCTATCCCTGCGGTTCCTGCGCTTACGCTTGCCGACCCAGTTATGGGTGAGCAGCTTCGTCTCACGGACGCTGCCGTGCTTGGACGCAACGCGTTTCCTTCTATGGCTTCGAACTTTGCCATGTCCCGGCAGCATGCCAGCGTTCGTTTTGAGCGGGGCACATGGATGGTTGCCGATGAGGGGTCCAATAACGGAACGGCTCTTATGCGTGGCGGCCAGATCCTCAACTTGGTTCCCGGCGTGGCCCAGCCGATTCATACCGGCGATACGCTACTCATTCCGGCTGCGTCTGGCGAATTTGCCCAATTGCGTCTGACGGTTACTGTGGAGGAACCGCCTGCGGCGCAACCCGTGCAGACCCAGGCTTGGTCTGCGCCTCAGCCCGCGCCTGCTGCGGCACCGGTTGTTTCTGCCGCTGGTGAGTCTGCGGGTGTTGAGGGCTGGTTTGTCGAGTGCCCCGAGTGCGGTCGTTTGCATCTCGTTGCTGATGAGCGTGCAAAGGTTGGGGATGGCTGTGAGGAATGCGGCTGCTCGCTTGCGCGTACCTCGGCCGTGTACCGTACGCTCGATCCGGGCGAGGATTACGCCGATGTTCGTTAGCCATGTACTTGCCCCCGTCGTCTCGCTGGGTCCGGGAGAACGTATTGTTGTCTGGACCGCTGGTTGTTCAAAGCGTTGCGCCGGATGTATTTCGCCCCAATGGCGCAACCAACTGCCCGAACAGGATGTCGACGTTGATGAGCTTGCGAAGATGTTGCTCGATACGGCGCGCGAGCACGGCGTGCATCGGCTGACGGTTTCGGGTGGAGATCCGCTCGAGCAGGCATCAGAGCTCGTGAAGCTGCTGGCAACGATCCGCTGCGCTTACGATGACATTCTCGTTTACACCGGATTTACGCTCGAAGAGCTGCCGCGAGCGATCGGCGCGGACGTGTGGGAGACGCTCAAGCCCCTCATCGATGTGCTGATTGACGGCCCGTACATAGACGAGCTTAACGTGCCCGACTGTGTGCTGCGCGGTTCGACTAACCAGCGCGTAATCTACCTGAGCGACCGCCCACACGATGATTACGACCAGTATCTTCAGCAGCCTCGTCAGCTTCAAAACTATGTCCAGGACGGCACGGTTATCACCGTTGGTATTGCCGACCGTTACCACCATGAATTTTCTGCCAAGGAGGGTTAACACATGGCAACTGATTTCGAGCGCCAATCCTGGCAGCGCGAGATGCTCAACTTTAAAGGGGTGAAGAGCCTCTTTATCCTTGAGGGCAACGTGAACGACAAGTATCCCGATGTGGTTGACGGCGGGCTCCAGTTTTCGGAGCTTGCCGAGGTCGTGCGCGGCCTTTTTGAAGACGCAAATGGCTCAGTTGAGTACAACGTGGCATATTTCGATCCCATCCAGCTGTTTTCGAGCAGCATGGGCAACGTCGATTGCAAGCGCCTGGTGTCGCTGGCTCATGACGAGGCTTCCAAGAGCGACGACCGCATGATGGAGGCGAACGCCTGCATTGCCGATGGCCGCCAAGCATATGCCACCGAGCAGTCGAGCCTGCCGTCATACGGCGAGGTCATCCGCTCCATGTTGCGCCTTAAATACAATGACAATCCCGATGGCGGCACCGAGGCTAAGCCGCTTTGCGTGATCGTCAACATGGCATCGCGTCTGCTTGCCTCCTCGACCGGTCTTATGCCCGACGAGACGCAGTTCTTCCTTAACCTGTATCTTGGTGCCAGCAAGGCGCGCCTCATTAACCGTACGGCCGTTAACACGCTCATTCTGGTAACGGATAACGTGCGCAACCTGCCCGTGTGGTTTATCGAGGAGAATCCCTTCCTGCGCACCATCACGCTGCCGCATCCCGACCGTGACATGCGCGAGGCCTATATCCAAAGCAAGTTTGGCTTTGGTGAGGCGCTGTCCGATTCCGATGACCGTGCGGTGCGTCGCTTTATCGATACCACCGACGGCATGAGCGTTAAGGAGCTCGAGGGGCTGCAGCGCATGTACCAGCGCGACATGCAAAACCCCGAGGCTTCCATCGAGGCCATCCTTCCCAAGCTCGTCGACGTCTACAAGTACGGCTTTCGCGAGAACAAATGGCAGCAGATGTTCGAGAAGCTCGAAGAGGATCCCGAGGCAAAGATCAAACGCCGTGTGAAGGGCCAGGACGAGGCCGTCGAGAAGGCCGTCACCGTGCTCAAGCGCTCCGTCATGGGCCTTTCGGGTGCCACCCATTCATCTGGCTCTAAGCCCAAGGGCGTCCTGTTTTTAAGCGGCCCCACTGGTACCGGTAAGACCGAGATCGTTAAGGCCATTACGGAGCTCCTCTTTGGCGATGAGCGCAGCATGCTGCGTTTTGATATGTCTGAGTACGGTGCCGAGAACTCCGATCAGAAGCTCTTTGGCGCTCCTCCGGGATACGTGGGCTATGCCGAGGGCGGCCAGCTCACCAATGCCGTCAAGGCCAATCCGTTTTCGGTGGTTCTTTTCGACGAGATCGAGAAGGCCGCGCCGAGCATTATGGACAAGTTCCTGCAGATTCTCGAAGATGGACGCCTGACCGATGGCCAGGGCAATACCGTGTACTTCTCTGAGACGGTCATCTTCTTTACGAGCAACATCGGCTTTTCCAAGATTGAGATCGATGCGCAGGGCAACGAAGTTCGTAATACCATCGCGCCCAACACGCCCTATGACGAGATTTGCGAGCGCGTGCGCACCGAGATGGATCGCGAGTTTAAGCCCGAGTTCTTGGGTCGTATCGGCGACAACGTGGTGATCTTCAACTTTATTGACGATGCCGTGGCGCTTCAGATCCTCAATTCCAAGATCGATGCCGTTAACCGCAACGTGCATAAGGCACAGCCCGATATTACGGTTGAGGCGACCGATGCAGCCCGCGAGCTGCTGCACTCCATTGCCATGACGGACGCCGTCAAAGCCAAGGGCGGCCGTGGCATTGGCAACCTGGTGGAGAGCGGTTACCTTAACGGGCTTTCCGATTTTCTGTTTGAACACCGCGCCGAGTGGCGCGGTCGCCCCGGCATGGTGGCACGCGCCGTGCCGCAGGGTGAGGGCGATGATGCGCATATCGCATTTGAGCTCGTGCCCGGATCGATGGGAGGCGATTGGCGATGACGAAGTTTATCGCTGCAGCAAAAACCCAAGCGGGAACCAATCATCCCGTCAACGAGGACCGTTTGCTTCTTGACGGTAACGTTCTTTGTTATGGCCTGGTAGGCGATTGCGAGCGCGAGATGGGCTGCATGGCAGTCTTTGACGGCGTGAGCGAAGGCGGGCACGGAGCGGCCGCCTCGACGCTCGCTGCTCAGGCGTTTGCGCAGGCCGTGCGCGTCTTTGATGCCGATGCCGTCAACGCGTTACAGGAGCGCCTACGCATGGCGGGCGAGCGAGCCGAGAACGATGTTGAGTCTTATGCGGCTCGCTATGGACTGTCTGTTGCCGCATCCACGGTTGCCGGCCTCGTGGTTGCTCCTGACGGGCACGGTGCTGTTTTTAATGCCGGCGATTCTCGCGTGTACCGACTGCGCGGCGGTGTGCTTGCGGTGCTCACTTGCGACCATACGCCCGAACGGCGCATGGGTGGCGTGGGCGTCGAGTACAGCGACGATGCCGTTTCGCATTGTATTGAGCTCGCGATTGGACTCAATCAGGGCGGTCGCAATCTTGAGGTCAAGACGACCGTGATGCTTCCGGGCGATCGCTATCTGATCTGTTCCGATGGTATCGATGGGCAGATTGCGCAGGAGCGTTTGCAGCAGATGCTAGCGAGCGATTCGACATGTGCGCAGTTGTGCGAAGAGCTATATGCCGAGGCTCGGGTGAACGGCTCGACGGACGATGCAACGGTGATTGTAATTGAAGTGGGGGAGTAGCCATGTCTGATGAGACGATTACGGTACACCGAGATGGTGGCAATGGCAATGATGAGACCGTAACGGTGCGTCGCGGGAATGCGCCCGTAGGGGGAGAGACGGTTACCGTGAACCGTGGTGGCCAGGCTTCTGCGCCTGGAGAGACCGTGACGGTACGTCGGGCTGATGCTCCGGCGTCTGGCGAAACGGTTACCGTCCGTCGCGACGACGCGCCATCGACAAACGAAACCGTAACGGTGCATCGCCCGATGACTGAATCGAAAGGTGAAACAGTAACGGTTGCAAGGCCGTCTGTTGGTGCTTCCGCCGACGGCAAGACCGTTACTGTTTCACGCCCTGGTACTTCTGCGGCAGGCGAAACTGTCACGGTGCCGCGCACTGTGAGCCCCGACGGCCAGACGGTAACTGTCTCGCGCGGCGCCGCGACCAGTCCCAATGGCGAAACGGTGACCGTTTCTCGTGGGGGTGCACATGCTGCCGCTGCATCTGCTTCGCCTTTTATTGCAGAGGATGCGACGGTTGTCTCGAATGACGGGCAGCAGTTTATTATTCATTTGGGTCAAGTCATTGGACATGGTGGTCAGTCTTCCATCGTTGCCGCCGAGCGCGTGAGCGATGGTCTGGCATGTGTTGCCAAGGTCTTTAAGCCTCTTGTCGGCGCCGAGCGTTCGGCATATCAAAAGGTGGTAAGCGCCGTAATGGGGCTTAATGGCCGCCCCGTGTCTCAAACGCATCTGCTGCCCATCTTTGCCTATCTGCACCAGGGCCTGAGCGCGACCGAAGTGGGGGCTGCGGCTCCTCAGCTGTGGGATGTTTCCATTACGCCGCTGGCCACATGCCTTTTTGATCGTCCCCGTAGCAAGAATATGGTTAAGAGCCGCGTGATTCCCGAGCTCAGCCAGGCAATCGAGTTGCTCCATACCGAGCTCGGCATTGTCCATCGTGACATTAAGCCGCAGAACGTCTACCTGTACGAAAAGCAGATTGTGCTGGGAGATTATGGCTCTGCCCGCTCGCTTGCCGGATTTGACAGCCGCCTGACAAACACCATGACGCGCTCCGACGGCTACACGCCTGGTCGTGGCGGCATGGTCGACCCTCGTAACGACTGGTATTCGTTTGGCTATACAATCTGGACGCTCTACGAAAACAATGTCCACCCGCTGCAGGAGTTCATAGACGACAATACGCTTTCCGACCGTCAAGAGACGGGTGAGCCTGCGGACTTTAACCATCCAGATGATGCAACCCTGGGAAACCTCCTCAAGGGCCTGACGTTTGAGCTTTCGGGCGAGCGTTTTGGCTATGAAGAGGTTAAAGACTGGATGGCCGACCCAGATAATTTCTATCGTAAGCTTCCCACCATGGACGCCGGCAGTGCTCGCAAGCCTTACGAGTTTGCGGGCAAGCAGTATAGCGATCCGGTGCTGCTAGCTCGAGCGCTGTCCTCTAATTGGGACGAGGCAAAACTTCGCATGAGCCAACAGCAGCTCGAAAACCTGATGGGCGACTGGGGTGAAAATGACCTGCAGACCAGGATTCACCAGTTAGTCGAAGAGGATATCCAGACAGCGTCCAATCCCGACTTGGCGCTCGCTTGCGTAATCTATGAGATGTCCAACGGCAAGATTATGTCGTGGCGCGGCGAGGATGTCTCGCTGACTAATGCACCCGATGCTTTGCCGGCGCGTATTGCATCGATGGCTGTGGATACAATTGATCGCTATGCTCGGCAGTCAGACCTTGATGGTACAAATTCATCTGGCGTGTTGCCCTCTGGATTCCTCTCGCTAGTCTTATCTCGAGAAGCAAACGCCGACAGTCAAAGGGTTCGTTTGGCTTCTGATATTCACAGTCTTGAGCTTCTTGCTCGCCAATCGGACGACCCTCATTTTGCAGCCTGCCTTTTTAAGGGCTTGTTGACGTCCGGTGAAAACAAGCATGCTATGGCCCAGGGTGCGATTAAATCGGTATTACGGCAACCCTCTGCATTCTTTGGCGTCTGTTCGTCTTCTCGATCGCTCGATGAGTTTTTGCTCTATTTTGCCGGCGATGTTGATATGTCAGCAATCATCGCTGCTCGCGATGGGGCAAATGCCGAGGGCGGCATAGACACCGACGTTGTCCTTGTCTTTATGGATAAGGTCGCCGACGATAAGGCCGCCGTGCGCTCGTTTTATCGAAAGTATGGAAACTATGCTGCCTGGATTTGGCTCTCTGGCCATACCGACTTATATGAAACGATGCAGGGTTCGACAGGCGAAGCTGCAGTTATCGCGCTTCGTGGGCTTAATCCGGCAATGGATGCGCCCGTCTCGACACTTGTTAAGTTGGGCAGCAACGCCCGTCTTGAGGGCATTAAACTTCGAGGCGACATGGAATCTACGCCAGTTCCATATATTCTGGGCTGGGAACTTGATGAGCGTTTTGGAACGCGCCCCATCGCGATGGGATCACTGTTCTGTGCCCAGGTAAAGGATGATGTCGTGCCGCGTGGGTACGTTTCTGACCTCTTGACCTCTTGTGAGGACCAAGGCGTGCTCGACATCCTTGAGATTAGGCTTTTGGCGGATGTCGAGAGCCTGCCGTCCGCGGCATATTCACAATATTTGGATGACGCTCGCGGAGTTGCCGATGGAAAGCTGAATGCCGCTATCGAAACGGACACGCGTGAATACGGTGTGGTCAAGGGCATCGCTGACAGCGATGCTCAGATTGCTGCTGTAAAGAAGGAGCAGCGGAACGTTCTCATTACTACCATTGCCGTTGCGCTTCTCTATCTCCTTATTATTAAGTGTGCCCGCGGCGCATTCGGTCAGCTTATCGTTTCACTTGGAACGTTTGGCCCTCTCGTTGTCGTCTTCTTGGTGCTGGCATTTTTGGGCTCTTTCGGCTTCCTTGCACTCAATGTGCTCCGTTCGTTTTCTGCCGTTGATCGTGTCTCGGGTCTCGAAGATGCTCTGGATTCAAACGCTGCTGCCTTAGAGGGCTATTTGGTCAAGTTGGTCGATTTCGACGGACGCAATGACAAAATTACTGAAATTCTGTCAGCTCAGTCGGGAGATGCCCCATTGACCGATGCGCGTAAGCCGCTGTTCTCGACAGGGCGTCATTCCGTGTCGTTTTATACCGATCCCGAAGTCATGGATCGATTCGGACGTCTTGCTGGCAGATTGGTGCTCATCACGGCACTCATCGTTAGCGCGTTTGGCTTTATGGGGTCAATGTATGTCGATGGCGATGTGTATGCGAGGGTAGAAGTCTTAATTGCGGTTTGCTTCGGTTTGATGATCGTATTGATCGTGTTTGGCGAGGATGCACATCCTGGCAGTGCTCAAGCGCTGCGTTCGTGGCTTTACATGTGGATACCTCCGATACTCATTGAGTTTTTGCTTTCGGGGGTTGTCTCGTTTGCCAACTTCCTGAGCCTTTTCGGTTTCATTTTCCTCTTGCTTGCTTTTGTAATTAGCGTTATTGCATTCGTGTTTTTCCGTGGTTTGGAAAAATGGGATGATCTCCAATCGCGGAAAAAGCAGTCGCCGATTGCCCAGCCGATTGCCGCCCAGCAGAACGTTTCTAAACAAGACAGCATTCCGCAGAATGGCGTTCAGAATTCCAACATTGGAATGAAGATGGATTACGAGGCGCCTGTTAGTTATGTTTCCGCTTCTGGCAGCGCTGCGTCTGTTGGGCGTGCGGGCAGTGCTCCTGCTGCGAAAAAAGAATCAGCGAATGCTAAGAAGTCCGCTTCTGGAGCGAAAGGCAAAAAGGAGCCGAACGCTTCTGGATATGGCGTCTATGATGGGGTGCCTTGCCGTATCGACATCTATGCTAACTACATCAAGATTACTCAAACCTCGTATTATTTTCATAAAAGTGCGAATTATAGCATGTGGCACGATTTGACTTCATTTGAAGTGGATGTTGAAACGGGGTATTCGTCTGAGTTGGATAAGGCATTCGATAGATCTTATGTAATAAATACAATCAACATACCAGCAAATGCGCTTACGGATTGGTCTGGCACCTCTTTCTTCGGGAAACCTGAATTCACATTTAATCGAAAAAATCGCGAACTGCACACTCGTGAGCAGCATACAATCAAGGTTTTTTCACCGGGTTTTGACGAGGTGCTCGATGATTTTGCTAACTCTCATTTCCATTACTGATGAGGGCAGAGGGTAATACTCATGCGTCCGTTGGGGAGGGTCCCGATTGGCGAGACGATAGTTTGGATGAATTATGCCGACGTTAAACTTGGGAAATATGTTTGGAAGCTCCGGTAACGATAGGAATCGTAACGGGGGCTCTCAACAACAGGGTTTCAATACTCAGCGAGCCGGTGGGCAACTTCATGATGTCGAGCGGCTGGTTATGGGGGGCCGCGAGGCTATTGCTAATAGCGCCGAGGCGCAGCGTCAGCAACGCCGCCTTGTCGAGAGCATGGCTAGGAAAGATGCGGTGTATGGAACCGTCATCGACCAAGGATACGGAACGTACGATGGAAGGCCCTGTTCGATTAGGTTGTACGAAAACCGCATTGAGATTGTTGCAAAACGCGAAGGCTCGACGCTGGATAATCATCCGGTGGTCAAGTCGCTTATCCCCGGCCTTGGCAAAAGCAAGGCTGTTGCGGGAAGAATCCTTGCTCCGGGAAATTCAAACCCGCCAATTGTTATCCCCGCCAATGCCATGTCAGGTTTTCAACAAGTGGCATGGGGGATGTTCCCGACGTTTGTATTCATGCGAAGGGATCCTGTGACGAGGAAGCGAGAGTCCCACACAATTAAAGCTATGACTAGAGAGCTCGGCTATTCGTTAGAGCGTTTTGGCGCTACGCATTACCACTTCTGATGATTTGTGAGGATATAGACAATGGGCATGGGGGAACGAGATTCTGAGGGCCTGTCGGCGCAGGAGCGACTCGAACAGCTTCGCGCTCAGCGGATGGCACCGAAAGATACCGGGGTTCATATTGAATCCGACGCAGCAAATGGACGTGTGGACATCAACTGGAATACCGCCGGTGCACCAAAGCACCATGTGAGCATTAATTTATCGCGCATTGTAGATGCTATTCCGACCGTCATTCGTTTTCTTCCGGTGCGTATTTTTACGGTGTGGGGTCTTTGCTCGGTCTGGTATCGTCTGTTCCTAAATACAGGTGGCGACGATATTTTGCATACGGGTCTCCCTGCTCCTGGATATAGCGCTTTTAACCCATTCGCTCAAGCAGCCGTTATTTTCGGTGGCCTAATTGTCGTTTCGATTGAGTTATTAATTGGACCGCTGAGTCTGATTATCAAACAGCTGATCATTGGTCTTTTCTATTTGCTACGCGGTTCAGCTGCTACAAGGCGCGCATTATCGGATGCGCATGCTCAATTTAACTTTGGTCAGTTTATCGCTGACACGCGCGAAGGCTATCACAATGGCTATTCACTATTGGGGTCGGCGTTGCGCGCAAAACGTGGTGCGCGCAACGGCTCATCTTCTCTTGATTACGGCGAGGGTGCCTTGACGGGCGTAGATCCATATTCATATCAATATGATGATGGAATTGGTGATCGTCCGTCCGTCTTGGAACTGACTGATGAAGAGGCCGATCGCTTGTGGGACCTGTACTACCCGGCCTACGGCGCCGAGGGCCCCATGTCCAACCTGCACGAGGCGCTCGCCGCGGGCGACCCGCAGGACTACACGACCCTGATGAGCCTCGCCCTCAACGTGGCGGAGTGGTGCGAGCAAAACGGCACGCCCGACACACACGGCTGGTTCGACGACCCCGCCTACCCGGGCGACTACGTCGATGCCGGCACGTTCTACCTCATGGCGTACTCGTTCTGGGAGCAGGCGGCCGAGGCGCGGCGCGTGGGGCCGATCGAGCCGCTCGCGGATGACATGAGCCGCTTCATCCTGCGCCACCTGAGCGACTGGTCGCGCGAGAACGCCCACGCCTACCGCTGGCGCGGCGACTGGCGCGACGCGGACTACTTCGACAAGGACCGCCTGTAGGCGGCGGAAAGGGAAATACGGATGGCAATTAATCAGAACGGGTCTGGCCGCGGGGGCGCCGGATCCAACGGATCAGATATCAACGATATCGTGAATCGCTTGGGCGGTCCGCGCGTAGTGGTTGTCCTTGCCGTGGTGGTAATCATTGCCATTGTGGCGGTGACGTCCATCACAAGCGGCATTTCCGACACCAATCGGCAGACCGAGCAGCGTGCCGAGGCCAAACAGCAGCAAGAAGACGAGGCAGCGCGCGCTCAGCGTAAAAAGGAAAAAGAAGAGCGCCACCAGGAAGAAGCGAAAAAGGCCACAGTGCTCACACTCGATGAGATTACGGACGAGGCACTGCGCTCGGACTTAGCGCTCGATGCAGATGAGGACGGCAATATTTCGCAAGAGACTGCGGATGAAGCTAGCTCAATCGACGTCGAGTCGTTTGATTCGCTTCCGCTGTTGGCCAACTTCCACAACATCACGACGTTTGGCATCGGCGACTACGACAGCGAAAGCTACGACATAAGCTCCATTAGCAATATCACTCATCTGTCCATTGGCGACTGCTCGGTGCCTCAGGTTGATCTCACACGTTTTCCTCAGCTACAGCGCGTTACCATAAACAGGCTCGAGAGCCCCGTCGATACCTTGAATGCCAAAAACATGTCCTCGTTGACGAACGTCCAGATCGAAGGCCTTGATGGCAGTATTGGGACGCTTGACCTGTCGGGTGATGTGAACCTCAAGGTCCTGAAGATCGGTTGCAGAGTCGATACACTCAATCTGTGCGGGGCAGGCAGGGAAGATGCCTTCCATTTCACTTTTACACCCAATTGTGTTGGCAAGATCTTGTACGACAGCGACACGAGCAGCAGCCTGGTCGAGTATTTGCAAAAAATGAGCAGTGACTACGGCTACACCATGGAGCAGCAGTAGCGATGCGCTCAAGTGAGGAGAAGCGATATGGCGAATTTTAAGCCCGACATGTCTTGGCGGGATAACGAACGGGTTCAGCGTGTGACCGAGCAGCCTACGGGCGGGGCTAATGAGCCGGCTGCCGAGACGCCGGATGTGCGGGTGAATATGCGTCCGAACGGGCAGGCAACCGAACAGTCTGCTGGGCAGGCGCAGCAGACGCCGGGGCGTTCGACAAGTCGGATCCCTCGCCCTGCCAGGCAGCCGAATGGACAGGCGGCTGAACGTGCAAATGAAGCCGTTTCTCGCTTGGGCGGCGTTCGCGCCCTGGTAGTGCTTGCGGCGGTTGTGGTCATAGGCGCGGTTGCTGCCTTTGCCGTGATTGGCGGCGTCGGTGACGTGCAAGGCGCCGGAGAAGCCTCGTCGAGCGCCTCTAAAGAGTCGAGCTCAACTGACGCCTCTGGCTCCGAGACCAAGAAAGAAAAAGGTCTCGTCGATGTTGATGCGATCACGGATGATACCCTGCACGGGCTGCTTGCCGACTACGATAACGATGACGATGGCCAGCTGACCGCCAAGGAGACCCAGCGCATCACAGAGCTGGTCGTGAGTGACGAGGTGACGGACTTCACGCCCATTAGCAAGCTGGACAAGCTCGACACGCTCGGCATCAATACCCTGAGCGCCAAGAGTGCAGACTTTAGCGAGCTCGAGGCACTCGAGGTGCTCAAGTTTGGCGACATGACGACCCAGGACCTCGTCCTGAGCGTCTGTCCCAAGCTTAATTCCTTTAAGATCGAGGGCCTTAAGGGTGCTGTCAGTTCCATCAACGCCTCGGGTCTTAAGAACCTAATGTTCTTTACCGTTGACCAAGGTCTTCAGGGTGACGTCGAGAAGATTGATCTTTCGAACGATGACATTCTTGGCGCACTCGAGATTACTTGCAACGTCGGCGAGCTCAACCTGTCGGGTTGCAGCCACTCATTCCCCAAGCTCAACATCGCTGCGGATCATATCGACAAGATCGTGGTCGACAGCAACACCAATGCGGACCTGGTGGCCACTCTGCGCGACCTTTGCACCCAAAAGGGCTGGACGCTGGAGGAGCGGTAAGGTCCTTTGGAACGCCAGTCGGCTCCTATTGCAAAGACATAAACGAATGAAAAATGGGGCTCGGTTCTGAACCGAGCCCCATTTTTGTCTATTTCTGAACAGCAGCTGCCTTTTCTTTTTCCTCCTTGAGCAGCTCGCCAAGCTTCTTGCCGTCTTCGGTCTTCCAGTCTTCCTTTCCATTGCTGCTTCGGCCGAGTACGAATGCCGAGGCCGCGGAAGGACTCTTGAACGCAAGATCTTTGACGAGGACAAAGTCTTCGCTGATCGCGTCCCTTTCTTGCTCGCGACGTTTGGGAACAGAAGCGGGGCAAGTCGCTGTTAAATCTCTGACTAGTTCGCTGCCAGCCTTTACGATATAGGCGTGGTCTTTCGTGCAGATACAAGTCGCCTTGATGCCCTTTGATTGAGCTTTGAGAACAATGCCAGCAATTTTTTCGGACTCGATTTTATCTGCCTCGTTTTCTTCATCCTCTTCTTTGTTGATTTCACCAGAAAGAATAGGTCCGGATACCTTATAGATCTTGTCGGCGAGCCACGTGGCTATGCAGCTTTCAACGTAGTCATAATCGGAGTCATTGGCTTTGGCCAGCACTTCTACCAGCTTGGGAAGGACTCCTTCGAATCCGTTGAATTCTACAATTTCATCCCAAACCTTCTTGGCGTCTTTCGGGGTATTGGAATCGTTGAACTCTTTGCTGTCAGCTCGGTTGAGCTTAAGCTCCGTTTCGTCCTTTTTGCTCCAGAACACGGGGATGCAGAGTTGCTTCTTGGTGCTTTTCATTTCGTTGAAGTAGGTGTACTCGTGTCGGCACTCTTTGCTCATGATGTAGTTGGACGTCACGAATGCAAGTAGCATGTCCGAGTCTTTGACGGAGGACTCTACTTTGGTCTTCCAGTTCTCGCCGTATCCGATAGAGTTACAGTCCAAAAAGGGCTCTGCTTCAAAATTCGTGCCCTTATAGTACTTTTCACTGTTGTTGAGCAGGTCAAAGGTTCTGTTTACGACGCGAATGAGATGGTTGTAAAGGTTGTCATCGCGTTTATAGCTAATAAAGACTTTGATGAGCTTCTTGTTGGTGGGCGTTTTCGTTTCACTTGACATGCTTACTCCTTTTGGGTCGATGGGGCGGTTCGTGTGCTTAGTCTTTGACGATGTCGCCCTTCGCGATGCGGGCTGAGAGGGCGACGATGATTCGGTCGTAGGCGTAGACGTCCTTGCCCAGCAAGAATCCACGGGTGCCGAGTACGTCGTTGTCGGGTGTCATGTAGGCGTGACGCATGAGGGTCTCAGATTTATTCGTGCCTTCGGGCTTGTCTTTGGGCTCCTCCCCTTTAAGGAGAAGATTGACATTATGTGCGCGCCTGCGCTGATCCCTCTCGTCCTCTCTGGTGCCGTGCCCCAGCTCGGTCATACCTATTGCCTGACAGTAAGCGAGCCAACGCTCGTGCTCTATATCACCCAATAGACAAATATTTTTAATTCTTCTGCGATAATTGGCTTCATTGTTGGCAAATGCCTCCAACGTGTTGCCAGCCAATTTATCTTCAAGTAGGTATTGTCTTACCAGATGACCATTGTCTAGGCCTTCGCTTCTTTCGCCTTCTAGTTTCGCCAGATAGTCATTTTCGAGCGTATCGATGGTTTCCGATAGACCAACCGACCAAAAGCGACTGGGAAGATACGCGGCAGCCGCACGACTGCTGCATTTGTCCCACTCGCTATTGTTGTAGCCGCTGCGTGCCATATCGTCTGTCATGGAGGCATCATAGCTGACGGTGGCATTGTCATAGTTGCACATACAGTACACTGCATTGAGCTGTATAGCGCGCTGTTCAAGCTTATTGTTGAGGAGATTGTTGTAGGTAAAGAAAGCTTTGCGAGAACCGAAGGGATGCATGATTCCGACAATGGGGTCCTTTTCCTTTTCGGTACTTGCTTCGGTCATGGCGAGCTTTCTTAAGGCTTTAAGGATCTCTTCGCTTTCGATATGAGGACAAATTACGGGGCGTTGCTTCATGTAGTTGGGAGTGCCATGCTCGACAAAGCGGTTGAAGATCTGCCGCTGGAGCATAAGGGAGTAAGAAAGGTTCTGGCTGCAGCTGCCCGTGGTTACAAAGGCATAAACGAATGCGTTATCGGGCAGTAGGACACAACTGTCATCACATGCCACGCGCTTGCTCTGGAGGTCGTAGTGCAGAGCTGCGACGCTGTTGCCTGCCATAAGGTGGTCAAGCGTGATTGAAGGGGCGCTGGCCTCGACAAAACACACTGTAGGTGTCCCGTCTTTAATCTCTCCGAGCATTTCGGGATACTGTGCCGCCTCGCGTTCGACGATTTCGTGGGCATTAGGATCGACGATCACAATGTTGAGCTTTACCTGCGGCAGACGGCCCATCCAGTATGCGGTGCGCGCCGCCTGCATACCGTAATCTCCTGCGCCAATTATGAGCACTGTGAGGTTTTGGGGCTTGGTGCTGCCGCCGCGGGTGATGTCGACAGGAGCAAGCCATCTGAAAAGGGGCGCCTCGTCCAGAACATTGTAGATTTCGTTTTGCGTGCGAGAAACCAGGTGCAGATTGACCTTATCTGGATAGGGCTTGATGGCATCAAAAACTCTGGGGTCGTCGGGGTTGCTGTGAAGACAATGCAGCGTGATCTCAAAAGGTGGCTTGTCGGTTTGGAACTGCTGGTTAAGCGTCTCGAGCATGTCGATCGTTGCGCTTACATTTCGCTCGGTTTTTTCGGAAGTCGCAACGACGTCGATATGCTCGGTGCATCTTGATCGAGTTCGATCGGCAGCGGTCTTCAGGACATCGGCTGCGCCGTCTTCGGTGAAGGCGTAGCGTACATATCCTTGGCAGAGGTTGCGCAGCATACGCTGGCGGTCGCCGTCCTCGTCGCAGTCAAGACAGAAGACGAGGGCGATGTCGCCGCCGTTGACCTCATTGAGCTTTCCATCTTTGATGTCGTTGACGATATCGCGCGTGAGCAACTCAGTGTTGGCGTCAACGCTTTCAAAGACAATCACATGGTTGGCATGCTTGAGGTGATGCTTGATCACGCTGCCCGAGAGGCGTGTGACGACGGCGTTGAAGGCAAGTAGGCCAACTTCAACGGGAAGGGCAATGATGTATGCGAGTGTTAGCAGCGAATAGAACAGGCGGCATGCTTGGTTGGGGATGACGCCGTTGACGACCGATGTTATATCAGAAAGGCCAGTCTGGATGGTTGTTGTCCAGCCAACTGTGAATAGGTTGGTGATGAACCAGCTGATATAATTCCAGCCCCCTGGTTCCCAGCCCTCGCCAAGGTCGGATGAAAAGCATTGCTCCCAGGTAACGGGCGCGAACAGGAAAAGGGCTCCAATGGCAAGGACGATGAAGGCGACGAGGCGGCGATCATAATCTATTTCATGACCAAAGAACCTGTACTGATGACTGTGGAGCTCCAGGAAGACAGAGCAACAGAGTGCACCTAAAGCGATCAGGGGCGCTAGGGTCCATAAGATTTCAGCCAAAGCAAAAACCTCCTAGAATTAGAGGGCAGTGTGAACAAATGGGCAAATCTTCCCACCGCCTACGTAAACATGCGATCCCTCAGCTCGGCCGCTTCGTTAATCTCGACGTTGGTGCGGCCTTGGTGGTCTTCGGTGCGTTTGCTGGTGAGTTTGCCGTCCTTTAGTCCGTAGGTGGTGTACTGAACGATTGCGCCGGCGGTTTCGGCTGCCTGACGTAGGGGCTCGTAGGTGTCGGTTTGCTCGCACCATGCATAGAAATCATCGACGGTGGCGTTGGGATTGCCGCTAAAGAGTCGATACCATTCGCGTCCAAAGCTGCCAAGGACCGAGAACGTCTTTTTCTCGACAATCTTGTCGCCCTTGTATTTGTAGTCCAGCGTGAGGTCCACCAGATAGGCGGCTCCCGTTTCAAAGGCGTTCTCATTGCCCTGATGACCGATGACCTCGGCCTCCGGATAGTACTTACCAATAAACTCGGCGGCATCGCCTTCGTAGTCGGCAACGATGCGCACACTCTGCACCTTGCCCCGCTTGTACGTGTAGTGCAGGATGCGCAGCAGTCGCTCCTGCCAAAACGCATAGGAAAACAGGTGGTCGACAAAGTGCGGGTTCTCAAGCCGATTGGCCTGATTCATCCAAACGGCTTGGAACAATTGGTAGTCGGCCTGCGGCTCGCCCGTGACCTCGCGGAACCACTGTACGGCGACATCGGCGGGGATATAGAACGATAGTCGCTCCTGCGGAGTACCGCTCTTGGTCGTTTTGGCGCGCAGGGGAATCTCGACCTCGTAGCCAGAACCGTCGTCCGTTCCGCAGCTTAAAACGGGCGGCAGCATAAACTGGCAGGGGCCCTCGTCGCATACGCGCATGGGCTGGGGGCTTACAGGTTGCCCGTCAAACTCCATCTCGATGTCTGTGTCGTCTTCTTCGTCCTCGTCATCATCTTCGATGCCAAGGTCGTAGCCGGTGTAGTAGTCATCCAGGTGTCGCTCGTTTACATTTCGCCCGTTTACGACGTCAAAGACGGTAACACCCGTCATGCGGTCGCAATACTTTGCAACTTCAAAGAGGTTGCAGCTCTCCTCGGGCGTAAAGTTATCCATGCGGCGCAGGAACTCGGTAGCGCATTCCTCGGGATCATAGCCGTCCATGTCGCTGTCACCGATCCAAAAGCTGGGATCACGATTGCTTTTGAAGTACCACCAGTACCAGACGGGGCAGAATACCGCATTTACGCCAAAAAAGACTTTCTGGATGATGTTGCCGTTGCCGTCGAACTTGTAAGCGAGCGGCAAGTTAACAACCGGATCGTTTGATGTGTCACGCGCCATGGTGTGCTCCCTGCGATGATTTGTGTTGCGCGCGAAGGCCGGATTCGATGCGTCTGACCTTCGCGCGCCTGTTACTTCGCATACTAGACCGCCTGCGCTGCATTCTGTTGCGCAACATCGTGGACGGCGCGGTTCGACGTCCAGGGCCGACGCCGCGCAACAGATACATGGCTTGGCCGTGCCAATCGCTCTCTAGTAGCGCGCCGAGCGCTGGGTGTTGCCCGGGTTGTAGCCCGCCCAGGCGGCGATGACGTCCGACTCAACGACGCTCGTTGCAATGTTGATAAAGCTGCCGGCGCGGGGCAGGTCGGTATGGAAGTCTTCGAGCAGGTTGGGCTGGAATCTAAAGTCCTCAAAGTTGACGGCGTTGGGGTTGTAGAGCTGACAAGTGCCATCCTCGGTAGAGACCCGGCCAACCATGTAAACGGCCTTGTGCTCTACGACCTCGGTATCGTCGACGTCGATCACCTCTCCGCGATCGTGCGCGGCAGCGGCATGCTCCATGAGCTCGAGGAATCGGTCCGCTTCGGTGCTGCAGAGTACGCAGCGCGAGAAGAGCACCGTAAGGGCATAGCCCGTTTTACGACCCAGTTTTTCTCGTAGCTCGCTAAATCGTTGCGACTGCTCCGGGGTCATGCGCGTCTTGGACGGCGCGGTCTGCTTGAGTCCGCACGTCTTAAGGAACATCGCGTTGGCCTTGCGCAGGGCGCTCATGGCGGCAGAGTCGCTCTTTGCCGCAGAGACGTCGATGCGTCCTCCCTCGGGAATCTGCTTATAGCGAGAGAAGCCCTTCTCGCCCTCGACGGGCATCCAGTACGTAATGACGTCATTTTCCACTACGCTAAAGCGGCACGTGAAGGGCGCGCCGATTGCCGGTGCCTCGCCGTAGAACTTTACGCGTACGGCTTGGTCGGTGTCCGCCATCCACATCATAAAGCGATGGCTATTGTCGTCGTCATGGCTCCGGAACTTTGCAATAAGGTAGCAAACCGAGTCGCAACGGCTTTCGAGTGCGGCGCCTCTTCCGGTGGCAATGGCGCTTATGCCTTGGGCCTTGAGCTCGATATCGCGGTGCAGCGCGTTGAGCTCTTCGGATGTCAACAGGTCTTGGCCGAGAAGCCCCGCGACAAGCGCGCCGACTTCTATGTCGGTAGTGAGGGCGGCGTCGATAACCTTGCGGTGCGCCTGGTGGCTTGCATAAGCCGGCATAGGTTTGCGGCCTGTGGCAAATCCAAATGGGTCTCGAATCTGATCGCCGCCGCGATAGAGCGGCTCTAAAAAGAACATGTTCATGTCATTTTGCTTGCCCTGCTTTTGACCGTAGGCATCGAGGGAGTTCCAGACATGCTTCTCTGCAATGGGGTTCATCCACAGGCTGATTTTCGATTTTTCTGCCGAGGAGGTCGAGGTGTTCTTTTTGGAGCTTGCGGCGGGACGCGAGGCCGGTTTCTGATATCCAGCGGGGAGAACTTGCTCAAGATCGAATTTTTTAAGCAGCCTTACGTAGACTCCGACCGATGCTTCTTCTGCCATTTCCGCCATGACCGACTGCGATGGGTCGTCGACAAAGGAAATGCGCGTTTTGCCATCATCGGAGACTGCCTGGCAATAGCCGCATCGAAGTGCAACGTAGCCTTCGTTGTCGCTGCCGCGGTCAAAGTACATCTGCTCTTTGCATCCGAGTGTGCCGGGGACGAATGCGGTCGGATTTGCCATGTCGGGGATCGTAATGGCAGCGCCGGTCGCGCGTTTAAGCTCATCGAAATACTCGACGTACAGCGGGATGTTGTAGTGCTGGACTAGCGCCTCGAGAACGACGGCGTTGGGCACGGAGTGCGCCACGCGATAGCGCACGGAGTTATAGCCCCATTCGACATCGGTTGCATCATCGGGGATTCCGTGGCCTGCCATGGTGGACAGGACTTCATCGGGTGAGTCAAACGTACCGTCGGGTGTGCCGCAAATCGCTTGGAGCGAGAACCCGCCAAAGCACTTTTCGAGATCATCGCGGATATACTCGCAGCAGTCATGATTGGGAAAGACGATGCGAAACGTCATCGCGCCCATGGCCTGAGACATGTAGACGTTGCCCGATGCCTGGGCATCGGACTCTGCCTGGGCATCGGACTCTGCCTGGGGCTCCTCTTGGGCGCCAAACTGGTCCTTGAGAAAGTCGAAGTACAGGGACACGTTTCCGCGCTGCGCATACGAACGCATGATGGGGTCGGTGGTGTCCTCAAAGTACTTTTGGCTTCCGTCGGGCATGGACATGGTTCCCATGCCGCAGCGGAACAGGGTGTCGGTGGCGCCGTCGAACCCCTCCGGGAAATACACCCAGCAGCTCTTGTCGACCACATTTGCAAACGAGACGCTGTCGCCCTGCGCATCGGCGATCACGGCGCCGGCGGCGATCTCATCGGCATCGGTGTACTCGTAGTAGACGGGAACGCCGATCATCTTGGAGATAGTCTTGGCAACCTCCAGCGAGGGGATGCCGTTGTATTCGTACTGGAGCGAGTTGTAGCCCCAGACGACGTTGGTGACCTCTTCGCCGTCGGACCCGCAGGTTTCCAGGGCGGCATTGGTGGCGTCGGTCGGATCCATGTGCTGGAAGTCCTCGTAATTGGGGATCACGGCAGCAAAGCAGAACTCGCCATAGTCTCGCTCCAGGGCAGCTTTGGCCTGCGTGCAGATATCGTGGTTGGGAAACACGATGCGATTGACAATCTGGTTGATCGAGATTCCTCGGTCGGTATCTTGAAGCAGATGCTCAAAAATCTCGTCCATCGTTCCTTCTTTCGTATGCGGTGGAAGCCAACGATCCCGGGTTTTAGGGCTCGTGGCTTTGCTAACTCGAACGCTACCGCCCCGATGGGCGAGAACGTTGCGCAACATCCGCGAGCGCGCAAATTGCAATGCGGAACGGTCTGTGCTGGGGCGTTTTGAGGGCGGATCCGTCTCGTTCCCGGCGATGTTGCGCAACGTCTGCTCGGTATGGATTTCTACACTTGAGTTGTCCAAAAGGGATTCGGTTCTTGAATGAGGGATGAACGATGAGCAGGAACTCCTATTACGATGACGATATGTCTGAAGAGGACTACGAGCGGGTCATGGAGCATATGTACGAGCTTGAGTGCGAGCTCGAGGAGCCCCATGACGCTCGCACCGACCAGTTGATTCGCGAGGAGCTCGAGCAGCTTTCGAGTGCCATGTTGTTTGAGCCGGTGGTCAAAAACGGTGAGTACCTTGGTGAGCGCGACCATGTGCCCGGGTATTGGACGGATCGTCGCGATTTGGAGTCCGAGTCTTCAGGCGCTTCGAGCGATGTCGATGAGGTGGAAAAGGATGAGCCGTTTGATTTGATTGGCTATCAGGGCTCTTCCTCTGGCGGTTCGGTGCTCGACATGTTTACTCCCATTTTAAGGAGTCGCGTGTTCTGGATCTTCATTGCGTTTCTGGTGTTTATCGGCATGCTCGACATGTTCTACGACAGTTTTATTGTTCCTTCGGGCTTCGCTATTAGCCGCATCAATTTCCAAGGCTTGGTGCTGCTGGCGATTGTCGTTGCATGCATTGCCTTGAGGCGTCGTCGTCGCTAGCGACGGTATTGGCGCAACGGCCGATGTTGCGCAACAGAGTGTTGGGACAGCGCCGTATGCTTGGGTTGTCCTGAAAGCGAGAGAAAGGACAGGACAATGGCTGAAGTTGAAGTAAGGGCTTTGGGTCCCGACGACGTCGACGATATGGTCGATCTGGATGAGCAGTCGGGCTACGAGGTCTATGACGAGTATGCGGACTTTGTTGAGGACGAGGACGAGGAGAATAGCAGCCTCTGGGGCGTCTTTGCCGATGACGAACTGGTTGGTTTTTGCGTGACGGGCGGTGCGGATGACCCCGATCTGCCGGATGCCGTAACGGAGCACCCGCTCAACGAGTGCACGTCGACGTTTTTGAGCCATGTGTATGTTGACCCCGACTACCGCGGTAACGGCTATGGCGCGCGCCTGGTGCACGACGCCCTGTTGGGATACTGGGAGAGCGAGGGCGAACAGCAGCCTACATTCCTGGATCTGAGCGGATATCTCTTTGATGATCCTGATGCGGATCCGATTAAGCTCGCGCAGCTGCTCATTGACTTCTTTGGCAAGAACGGGTTTGAGCCCATTCCCGATGATGACCACGACATCACCTACACCTGCATGGTCTTGGATCCCAAGAACTTTAAGGACCCAGACGCAGAGTAGAGGCTGCGATCTGTTGGTTCAGCTTCCCTAGTTAGTGTTTGGTGGGGCCGGACGTTCCAGTTGTGATGGCTGGACGTCCGGTCCTTTTTGTTGCCTGTCGGGGTTGGTGATCGGCAGGTTTATCTCGATCTGTAACATCTGGCGGGGGATACGGGGTCTAGTTGTTACAGATTGAGATGTTAGCCAAGGGGCTGACTGAATGTCTCAATCTGTAACATCTGGGGCTGGTTTTGCTCCGTAACTGTTACAGATTGAGATGTTGTCTTCAGACGGATTGGTTTGTCTTGATCTGTAACAGTTACGGGTCGATTTACTTGGTAACTGTTACAGATTGAGACGTTTGTGGGCCGTGTTGACCGTTTGTCTCGATCTGTAACACGTAGAGGAAGATTTGCCCTGTAGATGTTACAGATTGAGACAATCAGCCGGGCCCACCTCGTCCGCCTCGTCATCTGTGGTTTACGTGGGGGCATACGGAGTACGGGTATACTAACCGGCGGCGAATCTGCTCCATCGCTTAGAGCTGCTGCGTCTGGACGGCGCGTGATAGGGCTGCCAAAGCGATCGCCAGCGTGCTGAGCAACGTCCTCTCTGTGCGCACCTGTTTTTGTATGTATTAGCGCACTACCAAGCACGCCCGCGCGGCCGCATGCCGTGCCCATTGCGCGTGCAGATAAGGATCAACGACATATGCGTAATTCTGTATCCGACGTCACTGACGCCGAGATTCTGGACGAGACTCGCGAGGCCATGACCCAGGCTGCTTTCGATGCCGCCGATGAGGCCAATGCCGCCCAAGCCGTCGAGTCCGCTACCGAGAGCCTGCCCGCCTTTGACGAGCTGGGCCTTTCCGACGAGATGCTCCGTGCTATCGAGAACCTGGGCTACACGGCGCCGACGCCTGTTCAGGCCGGCTCGATTCCCGTAGTGCTCGAGGGTCGCGACCTGCTTGCCGCCGCTCAGACCGGCACCGGCAAGACGGCCGCCTTCTTGCTGCCGACCATGAACAATCTGGAGCACATCGCTCCTCCCAAGCCCGTGCGCGAGCGCGGCGGCCGCAACCGCCGTCGCGGTGCCAAGAAGCCCGAGGGCAACGGTCGCGGCCCCGTGATGCTCGTCATCACCCCCACGCGCGAGCTTGCCCAGCAAATCGATGAGGTCGCCGGCAAGATTGCCGACGTCACCGGCCATGTCGCCGTGACCGTCGTGGGCGGCGTGAGCTACAAGCCGCAGACCGCGGCACTCAAGTACGGCTGCGACATTCTGGTCGCCACGCCGGGCCGTCTGGTTGATCTGATCGAGCAGGGTGCCTGCCACCTGGACGAGGTTAAGGTCCTGGTGCTCGACGAGGCCGATCGCATGCTCGACATGGGCTTTTTGCCCGCCGTCCGCCGCATTGTGCGCGAGACGCCGGCCGAGCGCCAGACGCTGCTGTTCTCGGCGACCCTCGACGAGGAGGCCGTGGGCGAGATCGCCGATCTGGTGAGCGACCCGGCCCGCGTGGAGATTGCGCCCGCCACGTCGACCGCCGACACCGTCGACCAGTTTGTGTTCCCGGTGTCCATCGAGGCCAAGAACAACCTGCTGCCCGAGTTCCTCAAAAAGGAGGGCCCGGAGCGCACTATCGTCTTTATGCGCACCAAGCACCGCGCCGACAGCTGCTGCCGTCGTCTGGAGCGTAAGGGCATCAAGGCCGCCGCGATTCACGGCAACCGCAGCCAGGCGCAGCGCGAGCGCGCGCTTTCGGCCTTCCGCGACGGCACCGTCGACGTACTGGTGGCGACCGACGTGCTCGCCCGCGGCATCGACATCAGCGACGTGCGCTACGTCGTGAACTTTGACGTGCCGGCCGAGCCGACCGACTACATTCACCGTATTGGCCGTACGGGCCGCGCCGGCGAGCTGGGCTGGGCCATCACGTTTGTGACCGAGCAGGACGTGGATGAGTTCTACGAGATCGAGAAGCTCATGGACAAGACGGCCGACATCTACGAGGCCGGCGACCTGCATGTGGGTCCCAACCCGCCCGCGGTTGACCCCGAGCGCGACCCTGCGGCCTTTAAGGTGAAGAAGAAGACCAAGCGCGGCAAGTCCAAGAGCAAGAAGAATCTTGAGCAGGCACGTCGCGACGGCAAGCGCAACGGCGATGACTACGGCGATGTGGTCGTTCCAACCGCGGCCGCGACGAGCGCCGCGGCGACGGCGAGCGTCCGAGCCGCCCCAAGCGCGGTGGCAAGACTCGCGTGCGCGAGGGTGTTCAGGCTCGCGTGGACGAGGCTGTGGAGAGCGTGGCCCGCGAGGTGGCTGCCGAGGAGCGCGGCGGTGCTGCTGCCGTCGAGCAGGCTTCGCGCGGCAACCGTGCCGAGCGCCGTGCCAAGCAGTTCCAGGGCGAGGCACATCGCCGTCGCCGTGAGGACGAGGACCGCGGCG
>UQNG01000015.1:0-33658 GCA_900542335.1 uncultured Collinsella sp. | reverse complement strand
AAAAGGCGGATGCGCCCATCAAGTCCCGCAGCGTGGCTGCTTCAAAAACCAAGGTGATCGTCATCAAGAACGGCAAGATTTATCACCGTTCTGGGGGATGCAAAAACCTTCCTCAAAATGCCATTAGAACAAGCGTGCCACTGGCGACCGCGCTCAAACGAGGAAAGACCCCCTGTTCAGTATGTTGCCCGCCAGCGGCTTAGACGATTCTTCGGGGGTGTTCTGCAAGGACATGGGTCCCTGCGGATACATGGGTTTAAAAACGTGTCCGCACGGCATGGGACACTTACCCTGCCGCCCTGCTCTGCCGCGGCGGCATGTACCCAAACAACGATCCTCTAAGGAGTTCGATACCAATGAGCGATAACACCAAGCATCTCGCAAAGAAGTGCGTCAAGGACGCGGGGCCGTGCCTCGCGTTGTGCCTTGCCGGCGCAGCGGTCGCGCTGCTGGCTGTTCTGGGGCCATTCGACGTGCTCCGAAGTGCCAGTTCTCTGCACGTTTGCATGGCCCTTGCCGGCGCCATGATGACCGGCGGCGTACTCGATCTGATTTTTTGGGTGCTCGACCCGTTTGGATGGAAGAACGAGGGGTAAGCCCTAAGGGATGGATACCCCGCAGCAACAGGAGGTCCCCGTGATCTGGTTTACCGGCGATACTCACTTTGGACACGAGAACATGCTACGGCTTAGCGATAGGCCTTGGTCGACTGTTGCGCAGATGAACGATGCCATGGTCGCCAACATTAACAGCAAGGTTGCTGCGGATGACGAGCTCTACATCTTGGGTGACTTTAGCTTTAAGATGACGGTCCAAGACGCCTACGAGCTGCGCAAAAGCATTGCCTGCAAGCGCGTCCATCTGCTGCCCGGCAACCACGACAAAGACTGGACGCAGCCTGCGGTAGCGGATGCTTTTATCGTCGAGCCGCCCATTTGCGCGCTCAAGATCAACTGCCAAAAAATCGTGCTGAGCCACTATCCCATGGTCGACTGGCAGGGCATGTCGCACGGCAGCTGGCATTTGCACGGGCATATCCACAGTTGCGGCGGCGCATACAACGAGTTCAACCGCAGGCAGGGACTGCTGCGCTATGACGTGGGCGTGGACGCCAACAGCTACGCCCCGGTGAGCTTGGAGGAGCTCAAAGCTTGGTTTGCGCAGGTAGACGAGCCGATGTGTTGCGTTAAATGGCCGTGGTGGGTCAATGCCACGGGCGACGAGCAGGTCGAGCACGATCTCGAAAGTTATAAGAGGGAAGTGGTGATCCGATGACGGTCTATGTGACGGGCGATATTCACGGCGGCGTCGACATGCAAAAGCTGCGCGACTGGGAGCTTGGGGATAGCCTGGCGAGCGACGACTATCTGATTGTCGCGGGCGACTTTGGCTTTCCGTGGGATTTCTCTGCCGAGGAATGTGCAGACATCGCCTGGCTGGAGTCGCGGCCCTATACCGTGCTGTTTGTCGATGGTAACCACGAGCGCTTCGACCATTGGGCGGAGCGTCCCATGGAACTGTGGCACGGTGGGCTGACGCAGCGCCTGTCGGATACCTCTCCCATACGGCGCCTGACGCGCGGCGAGGTTTTTGAACTCGATGGCTCAACGATCTTTACCATGGGCGGTGCCACGAGCGTGGATAAGGAATACCGCATTCCGTATTCCAGCTGGTGGCCGCAGGAACTGCCGGACGAGCGCAACTTTGAGGAGGCGTGGACAAAGCTCGACAGCGTGGGCTGGAAGGTCGACTACGTAATCACCCACACCTGCTCTACGCGCATGCTTTCGCCCACGCTCTATCCGGCGCCCGGCTGGAATTGCCCCGGCGTTGATCGGCTTACGACGTTTTTCGATGAGCTGGAAGATCGCTTGGACTACAAGCGCTGGTACTACGGCCATTTTCATCGCGACGCCAACCCGGCCGAGCGCCATACCGTGCTCTACGACTGCATCGTTCGCCTGGGCGACGAACTTCAACCCTGGGATGTTGCGTAGGGGCGGAGTGAGCGGCTACTCGGCTGTTATGGCGATGTTCTCCCGGTGCGCGCGGATAACATCCCAGCTGAAGTGCTCGACCAGCTGCTCGGCGGTACGCGCCGTGGTGTCCGGCGCGATGCCTGTTTGCCCGGCGAGCCAGCCCAACAGTGCCTCGGGTGTGCCAAAGCGGGCGCGGAGTTCGCCCAGGTCCAGATCGCGGTCACGCTTGGAAAGGCGGCGGCCGTCCGGCGACATGAGCAGCGGAATATGTGCGTAGTGCGGCGTAGGAAGTCCCAGCAGATGCTGCAGATAGATCTGACGCGGCGTGGAGCCAAGCAGGTCGCATCCGCGTACGATTTCGGTAACACCCATGGCGGCGTCATCGACCACCACGGCCAGCTGATAGGCAAACACGCCGTCGCTGCGGCGCACCAAGAAGTCGCCGCATTCGGTGGCGAGCGCTTCGCATTGGGCACCGTACGTGTGGTCCACGAATTCGATCACGTCGCCCGCGAGGTCGTCGACGGCGGGCACGCGCAGGCGCGTGGCCGGAGCGCGCAGAATGCTGCGGCGTGCAACTTCCTCGGCAGAAAGGCCTCGGCAGGCGCCGCGGTAGATGGGCGTGCCGTCGCTGGCGTGCGGCGCGCTTGCGGTGTGGAGCTCGGCGCGCGTGCAAAAGCAGGGATAGGTGAGGCCGGCGTCTTGCAGTTGGCGCAAGGCGTCCTTGTACAGATCCAGGCGATCGTGCTGGTAGTAGGGGCCTTCGTCCCACTCGAGTCCCAACCAGGCCAGGTCGTCAATCAGTTGAGCGGCAAGTTCCGGGCGCTTGCAGCGATCGTCCAGATCCTCAATGCGCAGTACGATGCTGCCGCCTTGGCTGCGGGCCGAAAGCCACGAGCACAGGCAGCTGAACACGTTGCCCAGGTGCATGCGGCCCGATGGCGACGGGGCAAAGCGGCCCACGACGGGGGCAGGAGCGGGAGAGGGGGTCGTCGTTGGCGCGTCCGCGGCGGGCGTTGCTATGTTGCGTGCGTTGATATCCATGCGGACGAGTATAGCGCGGGGCGCGGTAGGGAGGCGTCACGGTGGTCCGCAAGTTATCGAGGCCCCGCATTGCGTATAGCGGGCCGCAGACTCGGTGCTTTGGTTCCTGTCCATCAACTCGGCACCTTAGACGACAGAACCCCCGGCAGCTCTTCGCAACTGCCGGGGGTTCCGCGGAAAAGGGGGACATGATCCTCAAGCGAACGGCAAAGGGGCAAACCGTTTTCGCTCAATTGCTTTATGCCCCTCGGCTGGCGGCTCAATCAGCGCATGCCGCGCCCACACAAAGCCGCTACACCTGTGACGGAGCTATGAAGTG
The DNA here is from genome assembly GCA_900542335.1 of uncultured Collinsella sp. Lineage (GTDB taxonomy): Bacteria > Actinomycetota > Coriobacteriia > Coriobacteriales > Coriobacteriaceae > Collinsella. Next base: position 30,316 of record UQNG01000015.1, on the reverse strand, counting down.
GTATCTATTGCTGGCGCGGGACTCGGCCAAAGAGCGTCCCAAACGACTAGTCATTTAAGAATGTCCCCAATGACTAGCTGCTGGCGGAGGGAGTGACTTTTGTCCCAATTGACGCCCCGCTTGCCTAGACGGTCGTGTCGTACGCTCGCAAACGTGGGACAATAACGCTGTTGGTACCACAGATAAAGGATGTGCTCATGAACACCCTCGCCGCCAAAGTCAGTCGGCAGCGCCGCTTGTTTGCGCGATTCGTTTCTGCCTGCGCGCTCGTTGCGCTTGCGTTGTTGCTGCTGCCTGTCGCCGCGCACGCTGACGGCTACTCCATGATCCAAACCTATATCGGCGCCACGGTCGAGGCCGACGGATCGCTGACCGTTGTCGAGGGGCGCCAGTTTGATTTCGATGACGACATCAACGGCGTGTTTTGGGAGATTAATGCGGGCACCAACCAGCAGGGTGGCTCGGCGGGCGTCGACGTGCTGAGTGTCGAGGAAGAGGACACCGCGTTTAACAAAGTCGATAGCGCGAACAAGGGTGACTCTGGCGTCTACACGGTCGAGCAGACTGGCGACGGCGTAAAGATTAAGGTATTCAGCCCTCACGAGAGCGGCGACAGCGCGACCTATTACGTGAGCTATACCATGACCGGTGCAGTCATGAACTGGGCCGATACCGCCGAGCTCTACTGGAAGTTCGTGGGTGACGGCTGGTCTGCGGATTCCGATGACGTCGAGATGGAAGTGTACTTCGCAAATGCCGCTGCCGGGACGGCGGCCGTCAAGGGCGATAACTTCCGCGCATGGGGCCACGGCCCGTTGACGGGTGACGTGTCGCTCGATGAGGACGAGCCCATGGTCACCTATACCATTCCCTGCGTGCATCAGGGCGAATTCGCCGAGGCACGCATCGCCTTCCCCAGCGACTGGGTGCCGCAGCTTGCCGCCTCGGGCGAAGAGCGCATGTCAACGATCCTGAGCGAAGAGAAGGAATGGGCCGACGAGGCTAACGCCCGCCGCGCTCACGCTCGCATGATTGCCAATGCACTTGCCGTGCTAAGTGTTGTCGCGGCGGTGGCCTTTACTGGCACAATCGTTGTGCTCAAGCTGCGCCGCCGCAAGCCCAAGCCGCTTTTCCAGGACGAATATTTCCGCGATGTGCCTTCGGCCGACCATCCCGCTGTGCTTTCGGCCCTCATGAGCTGGAACGAGGTGCCCGATCAGGCATATATCGCCACGCTCATGAAGCTCACCGACGACCGTGTGATTAAGCTGGAGCAGGCGACCGTGACTAAGGCTAAGAAGGGTCTGTTGGGGCGTGAAAAAGAAGAGCAGACGTATCGCGTGACGGTGAGTGATGCGGGCTGGAAGTCGGCCAAGGGCATTGACCACATGGTGCTCAAGGTCTTCTTTGCCGGTGCTAAGCCCGACGAGAACGGCGATCGCTCGCGCACGTTCGACGAGCTGCAGCACTACGTCAAGCAGCACGCTACACCCGTGGGCGACAAGCTCGAGGACTATCAGAACACCGTTAAGGGCAAGCTGGCCGATAGCGAGTACATTGCCTCGGACGGCATTGTCGCAATGGTGTTTTGCCTGGTTCTTGGTATTCTGATCGCCTGTATTCCCGCGGGATCCATCTTCTTTACCGACGGCGCACAGGCGAACATTATCGCCGCGGTTATCTCGGTGCCGATTGTGCTGGTGGGTATTGGCGTGGGCCTTACGTTCCGCCGCTTTACGCCGGAGGGCGCCGAGGTGGCGGCTCGCTGCAAGGCGCTCAAGCATTGGCTTGAGGATTTCACGCGTCTAAAGGAAGCCGTCCCCGGCGATCTGGTCCTGTGGAATAAACTTCTGGTGATGGGTGCGGCGCTGGGTGTTTCGAAGGAAGTCCTGCGTCAGCTTGCCGAGGCTGTTCCTCCCGAGGTGCGCGAGGCCGACGGTTTCTACGACAATTACCCCTGCTACTGGTGGTACTACCATCATTACGGTACCGAATCGCCGCTCGATTCGTTTAACGATGTGTATCACGAGAGCATCCGTGAGCTGGCGTCGAGTTCCGATAGCTCGAGCGGCGGCGGTGGCGGCGGCTTCTCGGGCGGCGGAGGCGGCGGCGTCGGCGGAGGCGGCGGCGGAACGTTCTAGCGGTCCTAAATTACGGGATGGGCTTTTCTCGACAGCTGTCGGGGAAGCCCATCCCATTTTTATGCGCTACCTACGAAGACTGTCCCCAGCGACTAGTCATTTAAGAACGTCCCCAACGACTAGGTGCGGTTGCTGCCAAGGAGTGTCCCTAAGTGACAGGTTTAGGCTGTTAGGTCGAGTTCGTAGAGGAAGCTTTCGCGCGGCATTTCGTGACGGCGCTCTTCGCGGTTGGCGCGGTGCGTGGCCGTGCGCTTAAAGCCGTGCAGTTCGTAGAACTTCCACGAGCAGTTGGAGTCGGTGTACAGGTGCGCCCTCGTCGCCCCGCGCGAGGACAGGTACGAGACTGCGGCGTCGAGCAACACCGAGCCAACGCCCAGGCCATGGACGTCGCGATCTACGGCAAGCAGCGTGACCTCGTTGTCGTGTGGTAACGGGCTGCTTTCGAGCAGGCGGTTGTTGGTTCGGATGGTTGCGCGCACAAACGAGAGATACTCGGCGCAGGCATCGGGCTCCAGCTCGCGCATTTGCGATAGCAGTGCGCGTTCGGTATCCAGCCAATGTTCCTTAACGGTGGCGCCGGAGCTCTGTCCCGCACGCGCGAGCGCAATGCCGCGCGCCTGACCGTCGATTACGGCAACCTGCGAAAACGTCGAAGACGAAAGGCAATAGGCGAGGTCGCACGCGGCCTCGAGGCGGTTGTACTCATCGTTATCCGAATTGTTATGCCAAAGCTGCTGCAGAATCAACGCGATGGCGTCGAAGTCTTCGGTATCAAACGGTCGGTAGAGAACCCGCGAGACCATGGTGCCTCTTTCTTTTGCGGATGCATATCGAGCACAGTTCTACCACGCTATTGGCATCTAATTATGGTGCCCCTGTGTTCCATGAACTCACCGTGCCCGGTGCCGTGCCCATCCCCTCCGCTCGCAAACTTTTTCTGCATATGCGCCCGTTGCGGGGTGCATCGATGCGCTCGATGCGCTACATTGAATCAGTATTTTCAATGCCGCTGCGCGAGCGCTGCAGATCGACGTATCACCGGCTCACAGAGCACGGCGGCGTACCAGACAGGAGGACTGCATGGGATCTGATGTGAAGATCGCACGCGCGTTGATCTCGGTTACCGATAAGACGGGCGTCGTCGATTTCGCACGGACGCTGGTCGATGACTTTGGCGTCGAGATCATCTCTACGGGCGGCACGGCTCGTGCCATCGAGGACGCGGGCGTCCCCGTAACCCCCATCGAGGAGTTCACGGGCTATCCCGAGATGATGGACGGCCGCGTTAAGACCCTGCACCCCAAGGTTCACGGCGCGCTGCTGGCCCGCCGCGATTCCGAGCAGCACATGCAGGAGGCTGCTCAGCACGGCATTAAGCTGATCGACCTGGTCGTCGTCAACCTGTACGAGTTCGAGAAGACCGTCGCCAACCCCGAGGTCACCTTCGCGGACGCCATCGAGCACATCGACATCGGTGGCCCCTCCATGCTGCGCTCTGCCGCCAAGAACGCCGCGAGCGTTACCGTCATCTCCGACCCGGCCGACTATGATGCCGTCCTGGCCGAGATGCGCGAGACCGGTGGCTGCACCACGCTTTCCACCCGTCGTCGCCTGCAGGTGAAGGTCTACCAGACCACCGCCGCCTACGACACGGCTATCTCCCGTTGGCTTGCCGCCCAGGCAAGCGACGTGGCGGACACCTCTGCCAAGCTCGAGATCTCGCTGGAGAAGGTCGACGACCTGCGCTATGGCGAGAACCCGCAGCAAAAGGCCACGGTCTATCGCTTTGCCGAGGGCTGCGAGAATACCGCGAGCTCGCAGTTCCCGCTCGTGGGCTCCGAGCAGATCCAGGGCAAGCCGCTCAGCTACAACAACTATCTGGATGCCGACGCCGCTTGGAACCTGGTCCGCGAGTTCGACGAGCCGGCCTGCGTGATCCTCAAGCATCAGAACCCCTGCGGCTCCGCCGTGGCCGAGGACATCACGGCCGCCTACGACCGCGCCTTCGCCTGCGATCCCAAGAGCGCCTTCGGCGGCATCATCGCCTGCAACCGCGAGGTTCCCTATGAGCTGGTTGAGCACTTTGCCGATCAGAACAAGCAGTTCGTCGAGGTTATCATCGCTCCGAGCTACACTGCCGAGGCGCTCGAGCGCATGGCCAAGCGCCCCAACTTGCGCGTGCTGGCCACCGGCGGCGTGGACCACGGCGCCCAGGTGGAGCTGCGCTCCGTCGACGGCGGCATGCTGGTGCAGGAGGTCGACCACGTGACCGAGGATCCTGCGACCTTTACGTTCCCCACCGACCGCAAGCCCACCGACGCCGAGATGGCCGAGCTCGAGTTTGCCTGGAAGGTCTGCAAGGGCGTCAAGTCCAACGCCATCCTGGTCTCCAAGGGTAAGGCCGGCATTGGCATGGGCCCGGGTCAGCCCAACCGCGTTGACTCTGCACTGCTTGCCTGCGAGCGCGCCGAGGACTTCTGCGAGCGCGAGGGCGTGGAGAAGGGCGGCTTTGCCTGTGCAAGCGACGCGTTCTTCCCGTTCCGCGACAACGTCGACGTGCTTGCCGCGCACGGCGTGACCTGCATCATCCAGCCTGGCGGCTCCAAGCGCGACGACGAGAGCGTCCAGGCCTGCAACGAGCATGGTATTGCGATGGTCTTCACGGGGGCCCGCCACTTCCGCCACTAAGTAGGGAGGTGGCGCTGCGGCTTGCCCAGCCACCGCACCTTGCCGCTCATTCGTCGCTCGCGTACCCAAGTACGCGTCGCTCCTCTTTCACGGCAATCTGCGGCACCTGGGCAACCCTCGCCGACCTGTTAGGTTGACTGGGGAGGATGGGATGTTATCTCGTCCCTTGGACTAGCCTCGCTTCTAAAATAATCTCCGCAAAAGACGGTCGCTCCGTTTGGAGGGCCGTCTTTTTGGTATAAGAGGACGGAATGACTAACACGAAAGGTATGACCATGCCCCAGATTGATGATGCCGAGCTGTTTGGCAATGCCGAGGATCAGCGTGCGTACGAGGACTTTTGCGCCAATCAGGAGGCGGTCGAGAAGTTCACGCTCGACAAGCCCGCGCTTGTCTGCCGTTGGCGCATGTCCAACAAAAAGGTGCCCATGCTCAACCGCCACATCCGCGCACTGTCCGAGCGCCTGGTGCAGGGCGAGCCGCTTACCCATAACATGCTCAGCTGGGCCAAACAGCACGTTGAGTGGTCGCTTGCCGAGGGCGATTACACCGCACATGACGGCGTGCTCATGCTGGTGATCGACGTCAACGGCAACGCCGCCATGACGGTGGGGGAGTACGAGCCGCTCGCCGATACGTCGGCCAAGGCGCTGCGCGCCCGCTCCGCAGAGGCCCGCTCCGAGGCCGACGAAACCGGCGTGGCGCCCGAGCTGCTCGCCGCCGTCAACAACGGCGAGCTCGCCTTTGTGGTGCCAGCGGACGAGTGTCTGTGTGGCACGGCGACGCTCATCGAGCAGCTGGCCCAGACCAAGGGAATCCCGGTCACGCGCGTAGACATTCCCGCGCAGCTCAAGGGTGCGCTGTTCCTAGTGAGCGACGAGCACGGCGTGGTCCCCGCGACCGAGACGAACGCCGCCGAGGACGACGCCGCCACGGTCGCCTTCTTCGCCGAAGGCTACGAAAAGCTCCGTGCCCGCCGCTAAATGATTTTTCTGGGACGGAGATTAAAGAATCATTTTGGTCCCCGCCGCCGCTGCGAGTGCGAGGCGGACAAAACGCCCCCGCTCGCGAACAGTTCTGTCACCTTGGCACCGCGCGCGGTGCGCACCTGCAGTTTCGCAGCCATAATGGTGGCAAGACAACCAAGAGGGGAGCGAAATCCATGGCGCTGATTTATGTCGTTGAGGACGACGAGCCCATTCGTCGTGAGCTTGTCGACATCCTTGCCCGCGCCGGGTTTGAAATCGAGGCCTGCGAATCGTTTGAGCATGTCTCGCACGATATTCTCGCCGCCGCGCCCGACCTGGTGCTGCTCGACCTCACGCTCCCTGTCAAAGACGGCCAGCACATCTGCCATGAGGTCCGTCGCGAATCCGAGGTTCCCATCATCGTTCTCACGTCGCGCACGACCGAGATCGACGAGGTCATGGCCATGACGCTCGGCGCGGACGACTTTGTTCCCAAGCCCTATAGCGCGCGCGTGCTCGTGGCGCGCATCAACGCACTGCTGCGCCGCACCACGGCGGCAGGCGAGCGCAGCACACTTGTCCACAAGGGGCTGGAGCTCGACCTCGCCCGCTCCATGGTCACCAACACGCAAACGGGCACCAGCACCGAGCTCACCAAAAACGAGCTGCGTATCCTCTCGCTGCTTCTGAGCCGCGCGGGCAAGATCGTTTCGCGCTCGGCCATCATGCAGGACCTGTGGGACTCCGACGCCTTCGTGGACGACAATACGCTCACCGTCAACATCAACCGCCTGCGCACCACGCTCGAAAAAATCGGCATCAAGGGGTATTTGACCACGCATCGCGGCCAAGGCTATTCGGTCTAGGGGCCGGCTATGTCGTTTGGCAAGTTCTTTAAAGATGCGCTGCTTCCCGTCGCCGTGTGGACGTGCGGTGTGCTGCTGAGCTGCTTTGTGCTGACGGTCGCCGGCGCACCCGTTTCTATCGTGGTCGTGGCGGTCGGCGTGTCCTTTATCTTTGGTATGCTCGGCATCGTGATCGAGTACGCGCGCCGTCGTCGTTTTCTGCGCCAGCTGGAGCGTGCGGCAGAGGAGCTCGAGAGTCCCGCATGGGTGCAGGAGATGGTGCAATGTCCGACCTATGCCGAGGGCGAGCTCGAGTACGAGGTCTTGCGCCGGGTGGGCAAAGCTGCCTGCGACGAGGTTGCCGAAGGCCGGCGTCAGACCGATGACTATCGCGACTATATCGAAAGCTGGGTTCACGAGGCCAAGCTGCCCCTGGCGGCGGCCCATCTAATTTTGGAAAACCTGGACGGCAGCGAAGACGATCTGTCGCGTGTGGATGACCTGGGCCGTGAGCTGGCTCGTGTGGAGCGCTATATCGACCAGGCACTGTACTACGCGCGCTCGGAAGTCGTGGAGCGGGACTACCTGATTCGCCGCTGGAATCTCAAGACCTTGGTGACGGGCGCGATTAAGGCCAACGCGCGCGAGCTCATCGCGGCGCACGTGGCCCCAGTGTGCGAGAACCTCGACTTCGAGGTCTTTACCGACGAGAAGTGGCTTGAGTTTATTCTGGGCCAGCTCATCCAGAACAGCATTAAATACGCGCGCGAGGACGGCGCGAAGATCGTGTTTTCGGGCGCGTTGCTGGACGAGGGCCTGGCAAGTGAGCGCATTGAGCTCACTGTTGCCGATAACGGCTGCGGCGTGAGCGCGGCCGACCTGCCGCGCGTGTTCGAGAAGGGCTTTACCGGCGACAACGGCCGCACCACCAAGCGCGCAACGGGCATCGGCCTCTACCTGGTGGCGCGCCTGTGCTCCAAGATGGGCATTGACGTCACCGCGGCATCCGAGCCCGGCGAAGGCTTCGTCGTCACGTTTGCCTTCTCAACCAACAAGTTCCAATACTTTGAGTAGTCAGCCCGTATGGCGTAGCCGTTCAGGATCTTCCCATGTAAGAAGAAATCAGGCTTTTCAGCAGCTATATTCCTGAACGGGAACATTGCTAATGTAGTCAACACTATATTCCCGTACATGAACATAGTGCTACAGTTTTATACTAAGTTCACGGACAGGAATATAGCTGGAGGCGTCATGAGAACGGTGACAACGATTAAAAAGCTGGATGGGCGCATCAAGCTCAAACCGTCGGAAGTCGCTTTCTCGGAGCGCACGGTTTTCGATCCCGCCGAGATGGGGAAGGCCCTTAGGCTCAGAAGGCGTGAACTCGGCTTGACTCAACGTGACGTCGCGACTATGACGGGTCGCAGCCTTCGTGTGATTGGTGATATCGAACGGGGGCGGACAACGGTCGAAATTGGTGTCATTTTCGATTACGCCTCCATCGTGGATGTTGATTTTATTCTGAAGGTGAGGGGGAAGTAATGGATGGCACGCTGTTCGTTCACCGTGAGTTTAATGGGTCTTACCAGCCGGTTGGCATATTGGAGGAAAATGCGGGGTTTCCGATATTCACCTATAGCCCCAAATATCTCGAGAGCGGTGATGCGGCGCCGATTTCGATCTCGCTGCCGTTGTCGGCCGAGACATTTAGTCCGGACGCAACGGGTTCCTTTTTCTCCGGCATCATTCCGGAGGGGCAGCTCAACAGGGACCTTGAGAAAAGGGCGCGAGCGGAACGCGGAGATTACTTTAAGGTGCTCGATTTGGTCCGCGACGAACCTGTCGGCGCTCTGGTTTTGACGCGAGAGCCTTCGGCCGACGGTCTCGAAATGGGCTATGAAGAGATAGATGCGGAACAGCTAAGCGGACTGGCATACGCACCGGCGGAGATTGCTTTTGATTTAACGCTAGAGAGTCGAATCTCCCTTGCAGGTGCTCAGGCGAAGGTCGGTCTCTACCATACGGGTGATGACCCATGTGGTGGATGGTACCTGCCTCATGGAGCGGCCCCATCCACACACATTCTCAAGGCAGGGTCGAAAACGTTCCCGGGCGAGACAGTGTGCGAAGCGATGTGCGTGAGAGCCGCCTCTCTGATGGACCTATCGGCCGAAGAGTGCTTTCTTATCCGAGTTGAGGATGCCGAGCCAATTATCGCCGTGAAACGATTTGACCGAGTAACGCCTGATACCGGACGCTCGGTTGACGGATTGCCAATTCCATACCGTTTGCACCAGGAAGATGTTTGTCAGGCCAAGGGCATCTCGCGTGAGCTTAAATATGAGCCGACGGGCGTCAATTACCTGGGGCTTATCGTCGATGCGGTGCGAAGGGCGTCGACGAATCAAATGGAGGACAGGTTCCTTGTCGGCTATAACCAGCTGTTCGACTATGCCGTAGGTAACTGTGATAACCATCTAAAGAACTGGTCGCTCGTATGGGACGAAAGTTGGAAGCAGGTGAGGTTGGCGCCGCTCTATGACGTGCTGTCCACAACGGTTTACCCCAGTCTCGTTCGTGAGATGGGCGTCTCGTTTGGTGGGAGCCGCAAGATTGACGACGTAACGCGTGGGTCGGTGATGAGCCAAATGATTGAGGCGGGTTTGCCCGGGGGAATTGTCGCCGGAATGATTGCTGATACCTGCAATGAGGTTCCAGACGCGCTAAGAGACGCGGCGCGCGGTCTCAAAGAAGAGGGTTTTCCCGAGGCGGAGGTAATGTTCGAGAAGATCATTCCAGAAGTGCAAGCTCGTTTAAGCAGGATCGCCTTATAACAAAAACGTGCCGCCCAAACAAAACGATGCGGCCCCAAACGGGGCGGCACGCCATTTTTCTATCAGATAACTCGCTGAAGTACGGTGACGAAGGCGCAAGGCCGGGAGGGGTTATCTAAGCCGACATCCCGCAGCCGCGAAGCGGCGAGGACGTCGGCGTGATAACCCCGCAGGCCTTGCGCCGGCGGGAAGGAACCTATTTCACGACCAAGATGTCGCAGTCGGTGTTGCGCAGCAGGAACGTCGAAATTGAACCCAGGAGTGCATACTTGATCGAGGACAGGCCACGAGCGCCGCAGAGCACCAGGTCGGGCTTGACCACGTCGAGCATCTCGTCTTTAAGCGTCTCGCGAATGCGGCCGGCGCGAATCATGACCTCGACCTCGGGAATGTCGGGATTGGCCTTGGCCTCTTCGAGCTGCTTGGCGATGGAGTTCTTAAATGCCTCCTCTAGGCCGTTGACCAGATCGACCGGATAGGAACCGGCGCTCTCGAGTGCCGTGGAATCGATAACGTGGCCGATAATCAGCTTGGCGCCGTTGTTCGCGGCGACCTTGATGGCGCGTGCGAGCACAAAATCCTGCTGCTCAGTACCGTCGAGTGAAACAAATACCTTGGTGTAGCCCTCGTTCATGGTTTCCTCCTTGGTCTATCGCACGGGCGTGGGGCTCGTGCATCGGGCGGGCGCGGATGCGTGGCCGCCGGACACTTTATCTTGTTGCAGTTATACCCAAGGATTTGGGTTTGACCGCTCGCAATTCTGTGAACGGGCGAGTTTTTTGGTAAGGGTAGGCGCAGGCGCGCCGTCAACGGTTGATAATGGGACATCGCCCGCACCGTCCGCAGAACAATATCGGCGGGTGTCTAACGAGGGGGTCCCTTTGGATATCATCGAGCTTCTAAAATCTGCCTTCATGGGCCTGGTCGAGGGCATCACCGAATGGCTGCCTGTTTCGTCGACCGGTCACATGATCTTGGTGGACGAGTTCGTCAAGATGAACGTGAGCGAGACGTTCTGGAATATGTTTCTGGTCGTGATTCAGCTTGGCGCCATTTTGGCCGTCTGCGTCCTGTTCTTCTACGACCTTAATCCGTTTTCTCCCAGCAAGGGCAAGGAGGGCCGTCGTGACACCTGGGTGTTGTGGGGCAAGATTGTGCTTGGCTGCATTCCCGCCGCGGCGATCGGTCTGCCGCTTAACGACTGGATGGAGGAGCATTTCTATAATGCTCCCGTCGTGGCGCTGGCGCTCATTGTGTACGGCGTGCTGTTTATCGTGATCGAGAACTGGCGCGCGAACAAGCGCGACCAGGCCGCTCTTGCCGGTTCGTTTGGTTCGCGTGCCGTGGTGACGGGCGGACGCCCCGCTGGTGCGCATTTTGCCACGTCCACTGCGACTGCCGCTGCAGACGATGACGATAGCCTAGACTTTGGCTCCATCACTACGCTCGAGGACCTGAGCTGGAAGACCGCGCTGGGTATCGGTTGCTTCCAGGTGCTTTCGCTGATTCCGGGCACATCGCGCTCCGGCTCCACCATCATCGGCGGCCTGCTGCTTGGCTGCACACGCTCGGTGGCGTCTAAGTTCACGTTCTTCCTGGCCATTCCCGTCATGTTTGGCGCGAGCGCGCTCAAGCTGGTCAAGTACTTTATTAAGGGCGGTACTTTCGGCACCAACGAGATCGCCATCCTGGGCGTGGGCTGCATCGTGGCCTTTGTGGTTTCGCTTATCGCCATCAAGTGGCTTATGGGTTTCGTGCGCCGTCACGACTTCAAGTGCTTCGGCGTCTACCGCATCATCCTGGGCATCGTGGTTCTCGCGTACTTCTTTGTCCTGGAGCCGATGCTCGGCCTCTAACTTAGTTGACGCTGCGCGACGGCCAGGGCGACAACTTGTCATTCAAAGGGGGTGGCATGACCAAAAGGTCTATGCCGCCCTCTTTTCATGCCAATTTGTTCGCCCTGGCCGCCGCTCGCTACCGTGGCCATGACATCGGCGGTTCCGTGATTGTCAATAGATTGGTGCAAAGCAACCTGACCCCATTGCGCCAAATCCGCTGGGGCGGGTCTGACGGTGGCGCACGGAGTCGTGGTGTGATTTGCGTCGGTGTCCGCGCGGCTCGGTATACTGGTACGGCTCAAACTATGGCGCTGCCCGCAGGCGCGCCGTCCGTCAGATGAGGAGTCGCCCATGACCCAGCCCCTGCCCTGGGAAAAGAACGCCGCGGTACCCGTGCCGCCCGCGCCGGAACCCGTGCCGCTCGATGCATACACCGCCCCTGCAGCGCCGGAGCCCGAGCTCGTCCCGCTCGACATCTACGACGCTCCCGCGCCGGCGCCCAAGCCCGCCAAGCCGCTCGTCGACATTGACAGCCTTAATCCCGCCCAGCGCGAGGCGGTCCTGTCCACCGAGGGTCCGTTGCTGGTGCTCGCCGGCGCCGGCTCGGGCAAGACCCGCGTCTTGACCTTCCGCATCGCACATATGCTCGGCGACCTGGGTGTTAAGCCTTGGCAGGTTCTTGCCATCACGTTTACCAACAAGGCCGCGGCCGAGATGCGCGAGCGTCTGGCGGCGCTCATTCCCAGCGGTACCCGCGGCATGTGGGTGTGCACCTTCCATGCCATGTGCGTGCGCATGCTGCGCGAGGACGCCGACCTGCTGGGCTACACCGGCCAGTTCACCATCTACGATGACGATGACTCAAAGCGCATGGTGCGCGACATTATGCAGGCGCTCGGCATCGAGCAAAAGCAGTTCCCCATCAACATGATCCGCAGCAAGATCAGCTCGGCCAAAAACGCCATGATCGGCCCCGAGGACATGCTCAAGAGCGCCGATAGCCCCAACGATAAAAAGGCCGCACAGGTCTACTTGGAGCTGGAGCGTCGCTTGCGCGCCGCCAATGCGATGGACTTCGACGACCTGCTCGTGCGCGCGCTTGAGCTGCTGCGCACCCGCCCCGAGGTGCTCGATAAGTACCAAGAGCGCTTCCGCTACATTAGCGTCGACGAGTATCAGGACACCAACCACGTCCAGTACGAAATCGCCAACCTGCTGGCCGCCAAGTACCAAAACCTCATGGTCGTGGGCGACGATGACCAGTCCATTTACAGCTGGCGTGGCGCCGACATCACCAATATCCTGGACTTTGAGAAGGATTTTAAAAACTGCAAGACCGTCAAGCTGGAGCAGAACTATCGTTCCACGGGTCATATCCTGAACGCCGCCAACGCCGTGGTACGCCACAACTCGCAGCGCAAGGACAAGCGCCTGTTTACGGCCGAGGGCGATGGCGAGAAGATCCAGGCCTTCCAGGCGAGCGACGAGCGCGACGAGGGCCGCTGGATTGCCGGCGAGATCGAGAAGCTGCATGCCAAAGGCACGAGCTACGACGACATTGCCGTGTTCTATCGCACCAACGCCCAGTCGCGTATCCTCGAAGATATGTTCCTGCGCGCGGGCGTGCCCTACAAGATCGTGGGCGGCACGCGATTCTTCGACCGTGCCGAGATCCGTGATGTCATGGCCTACCTTAAGATGATCGTGAACCCGGCCGACGAGATGAGCGTCAAGCGCGTCATCAACACACCGCGCCGTGGCATCGGCTCCACCTCGATCCAAAAAATCGAGCAGCTGGCGCGCGACAACCGTTGCTCGTTCTTCCAGGCTTGCGAGATTGCGTGTGCCGAAACCGGCATGTTTAGCGCCAAGGTCCGCAATGGCCTGTCAAGCTTTGTGTCGCTGGTGCGCGAGGGCCGCCGCATGGACGGCGAGCTCAAGGACGTCGTCGAGATGATTGTCGATAAGACGGGTCTGCTGCAGGCGTTTCGCGCCGAGGGCACCATGGAGTCTGAGAGCCGTGCCGAGAACATCCAGGAATTCCTGGGCGTCGCTGCCGAATTTGAGGAGACGCACGAGGACATCGAGGGTACGCTCGAGAGCTTGGAAGAGCTGCGCGCAGCTGGTGTTGCCGACGTGCCTGCCGGCGCCGAGCCCGTCGTGGTGAGCGCGCCCGCGCCCGAACCGGGGCCATTTGCCCCGGCATCCTCGTTTGAGGCACTCGTCGGCGCGCGCGATGCCGCAGGTTCCAATCCGCTCGATAGCCTAGCCGCCCCGGCGCTCTCGCCGCAGGATGCCCTGGCCGCCGCCATCGCGGGCAACGCGTATGCCGCGCCGACGGGGATGCCGGCGGGTGCCGTGCATGCCGACGAGATTGAGCGCACCTATGGTCCGCTCACCTGTAAGGCGCTACCGGCACTCATGGAGTGGCTGGCCCTGCGCTCCGACTTGGATTCCCTGGCCGGCGAGACGCATGCCATTACCATGATGACCATCCACTCCGCCAAGGGCCTGGAGTTCCCGGCGGTGTTCGTGGCCGGCATGGAGGAGGGCATCTTCCCGCACGTGCACGACTTTGGCGGCAGCGATGACCCGGGTAAGCTCGAGGAGGAGCGTCGCCTGGCCTACGTCGCCATCACGCGTGCCCGTAAGCGCCTGTTCCTGACCTATGCGGCCACGCGTCGCACCTACGGCTCGACCTCTGCCAACCCGCGCTCGCGCTTCCTCAACGAGATTCCGTTTGAGGATATCGAGTTTAGCGGTATCGGTTCTGCCGGTTTTGAAGGCACGGGTTGGGAGAAGCGCGGCGACCGTCACGGCACCTTTGGCTCGGGCATGGGTTCGGATATGTACGGCGGCAAGGTATTTGGTTCGCATACGCGCTCGACTGGCGGTTCCGGTTCGCGCGGCGGATCGAGCTTTGACGATTTCTTTGGTGGCAGCAGCTACGGGACCGAGCGCCATCGTGGGGTCTCGCCCGACGCCGGCCGTGTTGCCTCGACCTTTGGCTCGGGCGCGCCGCGAGCCAAAAAGCCGTCGTCCAAGGTGTCCCCGACGGTGGAGCGCAAGGTCGATCGCGCCAGCGCATCGCAGGACTTTGCCGCGGGCGATACCGTGAGCCATAAGACCTTTGGCACGGGTACCGTGATCTCGGTCGCCGGAGACATGATCGAGGTCCAGTTCGAAAAGACCGGCCAGACCAAAAAGCTCATGAAGGGATTCGCTCCGATCGTCAAGCTGTCATAATCCCGGCGGACCTGGGCGGGCGTATGGGGCAACATCGCCTGCTCGGGCAGTCCTGCTCGCACGGAGAGCACATTAAGTGCTCTCCGGCTCGTGCGGAACTCGCGATCGATGTTGCCCCATACGCCCGCCCAGGTCCTTAGATAACGTTGCTTGCGAACGTCGCTTTGCCCGTTCGCTTTTTGGTCTGGAGGGCCGGGTGAGCTGATAAATAGATATGGCAAGGGGCTCCCCCGTACGTGGACGGGGGAGCCCCTTGTTGCGTTTGGGTTGTTGGTGCGATCTACAGGTGAGAGACGATCAGTTCCATCTTGCCTTCGAGGTCAATGGAGCTGACGGTGCTGGGTGCCAGCAGGTGGCTTCCCTTGTGGACGGGGTCGCCGCAGACGGTGCCTTCGCCGTCGATGACCGACAGACACATGAAGGGCCAGCGCTGGTCGAGGGTCTTGCTGCCGTCGACACGCACGCGATCGACGGTGTAGCAGGAGTTAGACTCGAGCTCGGTCACGCCATCGACCTCGGGCGCGGTTACCGTGCCGTCGGTCGGAGCCTGAGCATCAAAGTCGATGCAGTCGAGGCTCTGCTCAATGTGCAGCGGGCGCAGCTTGCCATCGGTGCCGGGACGGTCGTAGTCGTACAGGCGATATGTCACGTCGCTCGACTGCTGCGTCTCCAAAATGAGCGTGCCGGTCTTGATGGCGTGCACGGTACCGGAATCAATCTGGAAAAAGTCGCCCTTGTGGATCGGCAACACGTTGAGCATGTCGTCCCAACGGCCTTCCTCGATCATCTGTGCGGCCTCGGCGCGGTCCTTGGCACGCTGGCCGACGATGATTGTGGCGCCGGGCTCGCAGTCCAGCACATACCAGCACTCGGTTTTGCCCAGGCTGCCGTTCTCGTGCTTGGCGGCGTACTCGTCGTTGGGATGAATCTGGATCGAAAGGTCGTCCTTGGCGTCCAGAATTTTAATGAGCAGCGGGAACTCCTTGCCCTCGCAGTTGCCAAAGAGCTCGCGGTGCTCGGCCCACAGCCATGACAGCGTGTGACCGGCGTACGGGCCCTCAGCGATCTGGCAGTCGCCGTTGGGGTGGGCCGAGATGGCCCAGCACTCACCGATGGGACCATCGGGAATGTCGTAACCAAATACGGTTTCGAGCTGGCGGCCGCCCCAGATCTTCTCGTGAAAGATCGGCGTCAGCTTAATCAAATCGGACATGTTCATACCCCCATTGTGTTGTGCGGGCGCTGCACAAAACAGCTCAAAGCGAGCGCCCGGATGACTACAAAAACCTATGCCAACGTTACGTTGTGCAACTCAAAGCGGTCGCCAACGTTGCGCGAGACCGAATACTCAAAGGCGGCGCCGCTGTCCAAAAAGCCAATCTGGGTGAGCTCGAGCAGGGGAGAGCCAGGTTTGGTGTCCAGGCGATTGGCTTCTTCCTCGGTTGCTGCCACGGCGCGAATGGTACGGTGGAAGCTCGAAATTTTCAGCCCGCATTGCTCGCGGATGAAATGGTAGACCGATCCGTACAGGTCCTTCTTTTTCAGCCCCGGAATCAGCTCGAGGGGCATGTAGGTGTACTCGATAACGATGGGCTTCCCATCGGCCTGACGCACGCGCACGACGTGATAGGCAAAGTCATCCTCGGCAATTCCCAGCTGGGCTGCGATGTCCGCTGGTGGATTAACAATCGAGAAATCGTAGACCACCGAGGTCACCTTTTCCCCGCGGTGCTCATACGAAAAGCCCTGGGCACGGTCGTTTTTGCCCTGGAAAAACGCCTGGCCGGGAAGTCCCGCCGTGTCCTTAACGTAGGTACCCGATCCGCGCCGGCTGGTAATAAGACCTTCCTCGGTGATTTGCTCGATAGCTCGTTTGACGGTGGTTTTGGAAACGCTATAGAGCTCGCAGAACTCAACGACGGTGGGAAGCTTGTCGCCCGGTTTAAGAGCGTCATCCTCGATACTTCGACGAATATCTGCAGCTATCGCCTCGTATTTGGGAATCATGGAACCTCCTTTCCGACATATATGAATACAAAAAGTAAGTATAACCCTCAACAGGGCATCCATATTACTTTTATCTAAGAAGTTCGAGAAAGAAAAAAGAAAAAGACGCTTTACTTTTAAAATTAGAGCGCTATAGTTTAAGCAACGAACGGAATCCTTCCGCACAACAGGATCGACCGTTTGGGGACGGTTTTGTTTTGGCGGGTTGGATATCGGTATGGCCGGTGCGCGCCCGCGCCGGATAACCTGCCAAAGCAAATCCGTCTCCAACCGGAAGCTCTAGAACACGAAAGCGAGGACTTTGATGGCACAGTATCAGCTGCCCAACGACTTCTTCTTTGGCGCTGCTATGTCCGGCCCGCAGACTGAGGGTCAGTGGAACCAGGGCGGCAAGCTCGAGAACCTGTGGGACACCTGGTCCATCCAGGATCTGGGTTCGTTCTACAACCGCGTTGGCTCTTACGCCGGCAATGACTTTATGGCCAAGTACCAGGAAGACCTTCGCATTTTGAAGGACTTGGGTCTGGATACCTATCGCACTTCCATCCAGTGGAGCCGTCTGCTCGATGCCGACGGCAACCTCAACGAGGAAGGTGCCGCGTGGTATCACGAGTTGTTCCGCGCCTCTCGCGAAGCCGGCTTGGAGCCGTTTGTCAACTTGTACCACTTTGACATGCCCACCTACCTCTTTAACCGTGGCGGCTGGGAGAGCCGTGAGGTTGTCGAGGCTTACGCACATTACGCCGACGTCGCCTTCCACGAGTTTGGCCAGGAGATTAAGTACTGGTTCACCTTTAACGAGCCCATCGTCGAGCCCGAGCAGCGCTATCAGGAGGGCGTGTGGTTCCCGCAGCTCCACGACTTCAACCGCGCCCGCACCGTGCAGTATCACATCTCGCTGGCGCACGCGCTGGCCGTGGCCAACTATCGTCGCGCCTATGACGAGGGCGCTATTCGCGCCGATGCCAAGATCGGCATGATCAACTGCTTTACCCCGGTCTACACCAAGGAGAACCCCAGCGAGGCGGACCTCGAGGCCGTGCGCATGACCAGCGGCATCAACAACCGCTGGTGGCTCGATCTCATCACCAAGGGCGAGCTTCCTGCCGACGTGCTCGACAGCCTGGCCGAGGGCGGCGTTAAGCTCCCGTTCCGCGCCGGCGACCAAGAGATCCTCAAGCAGGGTGTTGTCGACTGGCTAGGCTGCAACTACTACCACCCCACGCGTGTTCAGGCGCCGGCGAGCAAGGTCGACCAGTACGGCCTGCCGCACTTTGCCGACGAGTACGTATGGCCCGACGCCGTTATGAACGAGAGCCGCGGCTGGGAGATCTACCCGCAGGGCCTCTACGACTTTGGCATGGACTGCGCTAAGAACTACCCCGATCTTGAGTGGTTCGTTTCCGAGAACGGCATCGGCATCATGGACGAATACAAGAACCGTGACGCCGAAGGAACCATCCAGGATGACTACCGCGTCGACTTTGTACGTCAGCACCTGGAGTGGGTGGCCAAGGCCATCGACGAGGGCGCCAAGTGCCGCGGATACCATTATTGGGCCGTCATCGATAACTGGTCTTGGGCCAATGCCTTTAAGAATCGCTATGGCTTTGTCGAGGTCGATCTGATGGATGGCTATAAGCGCCGTCTTAAGAAGTCGGCGGCCTGGCTCAAACAGGTCGCCACGACCCACGTGGTTGATTAGCGACCGGACGAACGTCCAGACCGCGCGCCGCCGCGCGCAACACATGGCACATCTGGTGGCAGAGGGCGACAGACCACCGTGCGCATAGGAAAGGCCGGATTTGAAAGTTAGGAGCAATCATGGCCAGTGACAACGGAAAGAGCTTCCTCGACAAGTTTGCCGAGGTCTCTGCGAAGGTGGGAAACCAGGTTCACCTGCGTTCCCTGCGTGACGCCTTCGCGACCATCACGCCGCTCTATATCCTTGCGGGTATCGCGGTTCTTATTAACAACGTCGTGTTCCCTCTGTTCCCGCTCGATGCGGCGGGCCTTGCCAACCTTCAGACGTGGGGTTCGGCGATTACGCTGGGCACCCTCAACGTCTCTGCCATTATCTTGGCCGGATTGATTGGCTACAGCCTCGCTAAGAACAAGCGCTTCGATAATCCGCTTGCTTGCATGGTCGTCGCTATCTCTGCCTTCGTCATCATGATGCCGCAGCAGATCACCGCCACGCTTGCCGCCACGAGCCCACTGCTCACCGACAAGATCACCTCCGCCGAGGTCACGGGCGCCCTTTCGACTGCCAACACCGGCACCAACGGTCTGTTCTCGGCTATTATCATCGCCCTGCTTTCCGTCTCGCTCTTCATCAAGATTTCTGGCGTCGAGAAGCTCAAGGTTAAGCTGGGCGAGGGCGTGCCTCCCGCGGTCTCCAACTCCTTCAACGTCATGATTCCGATGCTGCTTAACCTCGCGGTCTTCGCTCTTGCCGCAGCCCTGCTCGCCGTGTGCGCCGGCACCGATCTGTGCACCATCATCTCCACGTGCATCTCCAACCCGCTCAAGAGCATCATGAACGCTGGTCCGTGGGCTGTTATCCTCATCTACACCCTTGCTAACCTGCTGTTCTGCGTCGGTATTCACCAGTCCACCATCTCTGGCGCTACCGTCGAGCCGATCCTGACCATGCTCATCGTCGACAACATGGCTACCTTTGCCGCCGGTGGCACCATCCAGCCCGATCACTACATGAACATGCAGATCGTTAACAGCTTCGCCCTCATCGGCGGCTCGGGCTGCACCCTCATGCTCCTGCTCGACACGCTCCTGTTCTCCAAAAACAAGGCTTCCGAGACCGTTTCCAAGATGGCTATCCTGCCTGGTCTGTTCAACATCAACGAGCCGGTTATCTACGGTTACCCCATCGTGTACAACCTGCCGCTCATGATCCCGTTTGTCCTCCTTCCCGACCTGTTCATCGGCATCACCTATGGCCTTACCTGCGCAGGCATCATCAGCCCCTGCATCGCCCAGGTGCCCTGGACCATGCCTCCCGTCATCAATGCCCTGCTCGCTACGGGCTTTGACTGGCGCGCTGGCGTGTGGCAGGCTATCGAGATTGTCATTGGCATGGCCGTCTACCTGCCCTTTATGAAGATTTCCGAGAAGGCAATCGCCAAGCAGGAGGCTCTCGCCGAGTAGAACGCCTAACGTTCGTCCCTTTCACCTTTGCGGGCGCCGGTACGCGGCGCCGGTGCCCGCAGCTCTCTCCCTTGTGTAAAGATGCAGGGGGGTGGGCACAATAGCCGCAAGGAATAAAACCAGTTGTCGTCTGCGCGCCGCGCAGTTATAAGGAGGAAACCATGAAGAAGATCATGCTCTGCTGCAATGCCGGTATGTCCACGAGCCTGCTGGTCCAGAAGATGCAGGCCGAGGTTGCAAACCGTGGTCTGGATATTGAGGTCGAGGCTCGTCCCATGAACGAGGCCCACGATCACCTGGACGAGTGCGACATGTTGCTGCTTGGTCCGCAGATCGGCTACACCAAGGGCGATTTTGAGAAGGAGGCCGCCGGTCGTTTTCCGGTCGAGGTCA
Organism: uncultured Collinsella sp.; assembly: GCA_900542335.1. Classification (GTDB taxonomy): domain Bacteria; phylum Actinomycetota; class Coriobacteriia; order Coriobacteriales; family Coriobacteriaceae; genus Collinsella. The sequence goes on along the minus strand of UQNG01000015.1, from coordinate 10,188 downwards.
TCAACATGGTCGACTACGGCCGCATGAACGCTGCCGGCATCATCGACCACTGCGTCAGCGTGATGGGCTAGGTGCTCTGCATGGAGGATATGAACGAACTGCAGATGACCTGCTTTGAGATCATCAGCTACGTCGGTACCGCCAAGAGCATGTACATCAATGCCGTGCAAAAGGCCAAGGAGGGCGATTTTGACGCCGCCGAGGAGCTTATCAAGCAGGGCGACGAGGCCTATAACGGTGGCCACGATGTTCACATGGGGCTTCTGAAGAAGGAGGCCAACGGCGAACGTAACGGCGAGGCCCCGTTGATTTTGCTGCATGCCGAGGACCAGATGGCCGGCACCGAGACCATGCGCGTCATGGCGACGGAGCTCATCGAGGTTCACAAGCAGCTGCAGGCACTTCAGGCCTAGTCGGCGTTATCGCCGCGACGGACCGTGCGGTCCAACAGACAACATAGTCCCTTTGACGGGCGCCGGGAGCCTCCGCCTCCCGGCGCCTTTATTTTTGGGGATGGTCTTGCGCGGCCTGTTGGGCAGCCAATTGCGTTACCCCAGATAAAACCTGCCAAAACAAACCTGTCCCTTTTTGGTAGGTTTTTGCCTTGAGAGCGGTACCATACAGGCAATGTTTAAACGAGAAAGGTGGGCTCCCATGGAACCTAAGCAGTACTACATCGGCATCGACGTCGGCGGCACTTCGGTTAAGGAGGGCCTGTTCGACGAGGACGGCAACCTGCTTGCCAAGGCCAGCGTGCCCACGCCTCCTATCGTTGACGCCGCGGGTTTTGCCGCGGTGACCGAGGCTATCGACCAGGTGGTCGCCAAGGCACAGATTCCGCGTGCCTTTGTGGCGGGCATTGGCCTGGCCGTTCCGTGTCCCATCCCGGCGTCGGGCGATGCCAAGGTCAAGGCCAACATTGCCATTAACCTGCCCGAGCTGAGGGCCGCCATTCAGAAGCACTGCCCCGATGCGGTCGTTAAGTATGAGAACGATGCCAACGCCGCTGCCATGGGCGAGGCCTGGCTCGGTTCTGCCAAGGGCGTGCAGAACGTGGTGATGGTCACCATCGGTACCGGCGTGGGCGGCGGCGTTATCGTTAACGGCGACGTGGTATCGGGCGTTGTGGGCGCCGGCGGCGAGATTGGCCACATGTGCCTGAACCCGGCCGAGGAGCGCACCTGCGGCTGTGGCGGCCATGGCCATCTGGAGCAGTATTCCAGCGCCACCGGCGTGGTGAGCAACTACCTTGCCGAGTGCAAGAAGGCGGGCGTCGAGCCCATTGAGCTCACCGGCCCCTCCGATTCCAAGGACGTGTTCCAGGCCTGCCGCGAGGGCGACAAGCTCGCGCTGGCCGCAGCCGACACCATGGCCGACTACCTTGGCCGCGCCCTGGCGCTTATCGCCAACGTGGTCGACCCCGAGATGTTCCTGATCGGTGGCGGCGCGTCCGCTTCGGCCGATGTTTATCTCGACAAGGTTCGCGAGCACTTTAAGCAGTACGCGCTCTCTGCCTCGCGCGAGACGCCCATTAAGGTCGCTTCGCTCGGAAACGACGCCGGCATCATCGGTGCCGCCTACGTAGCCCTGCGCGCCGCCGGTAAATAGCTTGTGCAAGGGGGTCAGGTTACTTTGCACCAACACGGTGCAAAAGGGACAGTCTTGGCCCCCATGCCTGCCCCAAAATATGCCGTGACCCTTCCGTCTGCGAAGGCTCGGCATCGGCGTGCTACCATAGCTACGTCCAAGTACACATATCAAGTGGAGGATATCCATGGCAAACGTTCTTGTCTTTGGTCACCAGAACCCCGATAACGACGCCATCATGAGCGCCGTCGTCCTGTCCCAGCTGCTCAACCAGGTTGAGTATGCCGGCAACACCTACGAGGCCTGCGCCCTTGGTCAGCTTCCGGCCGAGTCCGCCAAGCTGCTCGCCGACGCCGGCATCGCCGAGCCCCGCGTGATCGAGTCCGTCGAGGCCGGTCAGCTCGTCGTCCTCACCGACCACAACGAGTCTGCCCAGTCCGTCGCCGGCCTTAAGGACGCCACGGTCTTTGGCGTTGTCGATCATCACCGCATCGGCGACTTCGAGACCGCCGGCCCGCTGCACTACATCTGCCTGCCCTGGGGCTCCAGCTGCACCATCGTCACCAAGCTCGCCGGCGTGCTCGGCGTTGAGCTTTCCGACGTCCAGGCTAAGCTGCTGCTCTCGGCCATGATGACCGACACGCTCATGCTCAAGAGCCCCACCACCACCGATGTCGACCGCGCCGTCGCCGCCAAGCTCGGCGAGCAGGTGGGCGTCGACCCGGTCAAGTTTGGCATGGAGGTCTTCCTCACCCGTCCGTCCGGCTCCTTTACCGCTGCCGAGATGGTCGGCAACGACATCAAGATGTTCGAGCCCGCCGGCAAGAAGCTGCTCATCGGCCAGTACGAGACTGTCGACAAGACCCGCGCACTCGGCATGATCGACGAGATTCGCGAGGCCATGCGCGCCTACGCTGCCGAGAAGGGCGCTGACGGCATTGTCCTGTGCATCACCGACATCATGGAGGAGGGCTCGCAGGTCCTGCTCGAGGGCGAGACCGAGGCCGCTCAGAAGGGCCTGGGCATTGCCGACGAGCACGACGGCGTCTGGATGCCGGGCGTCCTCTCCCGTAAGAAGCAGGTCGCTGCCCCCATCATGGCCGCCTGCTAGGTTTAGTTCACTAAACGCCACGACCGGATCGCGGACGCCCCGCGCTCCGGTCGTTTTTTGTGCATGGCGCCGCGTCGTCTCTTGGACAGGCGTGCCCGTGCCGTTGGGCAAATAATGTTCAACCTGTGGTTCCGCTTTTCGGCCACGCCTGCGTGCTTGTCGTGCAGGGTAGGCTAGATGCAAGCGTAATACGTTAGAGCGCGGCGCCGCCACTTGGGCGGGCCGTGCTTTTTTAAGACGGGAGCCTTCCCGTGAAAGGAGCCGCCCATGGCAGCACCCGAGCAGCTGTTCAACGTCCGTGAGCGCAAGCGTTTTGAGCGTCACGACATCTGGGAGCGCATCGCCGAGAACGGCACGATTTCCGCCGCCGTCATGGTCTTCGCCGCCATCGCCGCCGTCATTTGCGCCAATACCGATGCCTACGAGGCCATCCATCACTTTTTGGAGACCCCGCTGTATGTGGGTCTGGGCAACCTTACGGCCGGTCTCACCGTTGAGCTTTTCGTCAACGACTTTCTCATGGCGATTTTCTTTTTGTTGGTGGGTATTGAGCTTAAGTACGAGATGACGGTCGGCGAGCTCAAGAATCCGCGTCAGGCCATGCTTCCCATGCTGGCGGCCGTGGGTGGCGTCGTCGTTCCCGCCTGCATCTACCTGATCTTTAACCATGCCGGCGCTCACAACGGTTGGGCCATCCCCATGGCAACCGATATTGCCTTCGCACTGGGCGTGCTGTCGCTTTTGGGCAATCGCGTGCCCAACGGCGTGCGCGTGTTCTTCTCGACGCTCGCCATCGCCGACGACCTCATCTCTATCGCCGCCATCGCCATCTTCTACGGTCAGAGCCCCAATCCGTTTTGGTTGGGCGCCGCCGCGCTTGTGACCTGCGCGCTCGTGTGGCTCAACAAGACGCAGCATTACCGCCTTGCCCCGTATTCGGTACTGGGTTTGCTGTTGTGGTTCTGCATGTTCAAGAGCGGCGTACACGCCACGCTTGCCGGCGTCATCTTGGCTTTTACCATCCCGGCCAAGTGCGGCGTCAAGCTCGATAGCCTTACCGATTGGTTGGGCGAGTGCCTGCCGTTGCTCGATGACCGCTACGATGACGAGGCACACATCCTGGGCCAGCATGACTTTACCGTTTCGACCACTAAGGTCGAGCGCGTCATGCACCGCGTCACCCCGCCGCTCATCCGCATGGAGCGTCTGATCTCCACGCCGGTCAACTTTGTGATTCTTCCGATCTTTGCGTTCGTGAACGCACAGGTTCGCCTAGTGGGCGTGGACATGAGCACGCTGCTCACCGACCCGGTGACGCTCGGCGTGTACTTTGGCATGCTGCTGGGCAAGCCGATCGGCATCTTTGGCATGACGTTCGCCTTGGTCAAGCTCAAGGTCTGCGAGCTGCCGCACAATGTCAACTGGCACATGATTGCCGGTGTGGGCATTCTGGGCGGCATCGGCTTTACCATGTCGATTCTCATCAGCGGCCTTGCCTTCCCGACGGCCCAGTTTGAGGTCCTGGCCGCCAAGGCCGCCATCCTTGCCGGTTCGGTCACCGCTGCCGTGCTCGGTATGATCTACATGAGTGTGGTCTGCAAACACCTCGCGCCCAAAGACAAGTAAAAGCATATACAAGTTTGAAAACGCCGCCTGTGGACACCATCACAAGCGGCGTTTTAGTCAATGGGGACGTTCTTAAATGACTAGGTTTATTCCACGGTGCCGTAGACGGCGCCCCAGCCGTGGGCGGCCAAGGCGGAGTTGAGCTGGTCGCAAAGTGATTGGCGGTCGTAGTAGCCGGGCGGTAGCAGGTTGACGATTTCCACGAGGTCGGGCGCCAGGTCCAAGATCTCGGCCTGTACGATGAGATCCAGGCGGTCGATGGCGCGGCGGTCGTAAAACAGCCCGTCGACCAGGCGCTGCAGGTCGCCGAATTCCTCGGCCTGAAACGATCCGTACTCCATAGTGCCTCCTTGGGCGCCCCACGCCGGCATGCGCGGCGATGTCGTAAATCATTGCGATGAACTTAATCTATCACGGCTTCATGCCGTTGCGGCGGTGGCGGTCTATACTTAGACGAACTGCAACGTCCCGCTTCGCGAAAGGTCGCACCCATGCAGACGATCTACCAGAAGATGGAAACCACCGAACTCGATGCCGCCATCGAGGCGCTCAAAGCCGAGGTCGCCGAGGTCAAGGCCAAGGGCCTGGCGCTCGACATGGCCCGCGGCAAGCCGTCGCCCTCCCAGGTGGACATCTCTCGACCCATGCTCGATATTCTCAATGCCGACGCCGATCTGCACGACGGCAACGTCGACTGCTCAAACTACGGTTGCTTTGAGGGCATTCCCTCGGCGCGCAAACTGGCGGGGGAGTTTCTGGGTTGCCCTGCCGAGCAGACGCTCGTACTGGGTTCGTCGAGCCTTCTGATCGAGCACGATATCGCCGGCATGTTTTGGCGCTGCGGTTCGTGCGGCAGCGAGCCTTGGGAGGCTTACGAGGCCGTGCACGACGGCAAGAAGGTCAAATTCCTGTGCCCTGTTCCCGGCTACGACCGTCACTTTGGCATCACCGCCGACCTGGGCATCGAGAACGTTCCCGTCGCGATGACCGACAACGGCCCCGACATGGACGAGGTCGAGCGCCTGGTTGCCGCCGACGACTCCATCAAGGGCATCTGGTGCGTGCCCAAGTATTCCAACCCCACGGGCATCACCTTTAGCGAGGACACCGTGCGTCGCCTGGTCGAGATGCCCACGGCCGCGCCCGATTTCCGCATCTTCTGGGACAACGCCTACTGCGTGCACGACCTGTACGACGAGACCGACGAGCTCGCCAATATCTTCGACCTCGCTCGCGCGGCGGGCACCGAGGATCGCGTGGTGGCCTTTGCCTCGACGTCCAAGATCACCTTCCCGGGCGCCGGCATCGGCTTTATCGGTGCGAGCCCCGCGGTTATCGCGGAGTTCTCCAAGCGCCTGAAGGCCGGCCTCATCAGCGCCGACAAGCTCAACCAGCTGCGTCACGTGCGTTTCCTTCCCACCATCGAGGCGGTCAAGGAGCACATGAAAAAGCATGCCGAGTTCCTGCGTCCGCGCTTTGAGGCCGTTGAGCGCAAGCTCACCGAGGGCCTGGGCGATACGGGCTGTGCCACCTGGACGCACCCCCGCGGCGGCTACTTTGTAAGCTTCGATGGTCCCGAGGGCTCGGCCCAGAAGGTCGCCGCGCTTTGCGCCGACCTGGGCGTCAAGCTCACGCCGGCCGGTGCCACCTGGCCCTATGGCAAGGATCCGCGCGATACCAACATCCGTATTGCGCCGAGCTATCCCACGGTCGAGGACCTGGAGGCCGCGCTCGACGTGCTGGTGCTGGCCGTTAAGCTTGTCGCTGCCGAGCTTGCTCGTGCCGAGCGCGCCTAACGCCTAGGGCCCCGCAAGTCCGCGCCCAGTGCTATCCGCACTTTCGATACGTAAAGGAGCGTATACATGGATTTGGGTATTTCCACCAACCCCACGCCGGAGATCTACACCATTAAGGTAACCGGCGAGATCGATATCTCTAACGCCGATAGCCTGCGCAATGCTGTCGACCTGGCGCTCGAGCAGCCCACTGAGGCCGTTGAGCTCGATTTTGCCCAGGTGAGCTACATCGATTCGACGGGCATTGGCGTGCTCGTGGGCGCCGCGCACCACGCGGTCGACCACGGTAAGCGCTTTAGCTGCACTAATGTGCAGCCCCAGGTGATGCGCGTGGTTCAGCTGCTGGGCGTCGACCAGGAGATTTCGATCACGGCGGCATAATCTTTGCCCCCAAAAGGGCGTGCCGTTTGGCATATGTTTGTGATGCGCTCGGACGTTTTGGCGTCCGGGCGCTATACTTGACCGAATGAATAGACGAGTTCCGGCCGAATGGCGCGGTGCGGGCTCGACTCACATCGAGCCTTGGAGGTATGTGTGTTTGGTATTGGAGAGGGTGAGCTGGCAATCATCGTGGTCTTCGGCTTTTTGCTGTTTGGCCCGGATAAGCTCCCGCAGATGGGCCGCACGATCGGCCGTGCCATCCGTCAGTTCCGCGAGACGCAGGAAAAGATGACGGCCGTTGTTCAGTCCGAGATCATCGATCCGGTAAGCGAGGCTGCTTCGGCTCCGGTCAAGCCCAAGAAGGCTGCCGTCGATGACGATTCCGATGCGGACGATGATGCCGTCGAGACGGTCGCGCCCGCAAAGAAGGAGACCTTTGCCGAGCGCCGTGCCCGCCTTGCCGCCGAGAAGGCTGCGAGCGAGGGTGCCACCGAGGACGAAGGTATTGCCGAGGAGGCCAAGGGTGCAGAGCCTGCCGCCGCTGCTGCTGCCGCAGCCGAGCCCGAGCCTGCTGCAGCGCGGGAGCCCGAGCCCGAGCCGGCAGAGCCCACGACAGCTGACCTCTACGCCCGTCGTCCCCGTAAGCGCAAGGCTGTCGTCGACCAGCTCGCTCGCGAGCTCGAGGCCGAGGACGACGCCGCTGCCGCCGACGCCCCGAAGGGAGGCGATGAGTAATGCCTATCGGACCTGCGCGTATGCCGCTCTTCGATCACCTGGGAGAGCTCCGTCGCCGCCTGACCATCGTGGTCGTGTCGGTGTTCGCCGCCGCTATCGTGCTGTATTTCGCCACGCCTGTGGTGCTCGACATCCTGGAAGATCCCATCCGCTCCTTTGTGCCGGACGGTAAGTTCTACATCACTACCACGCTCGGCGGCTTTGGCTTGCGCTTCTCGCTGGCCATCAAGATGGCCGTGGTCATGTGCACGCCCATGATCATCTGGCAGATTCTGGCGTTTTTCCTGCCGGCGCTTCGCCCCAACGAGCGCAAGTGGGTCGTGCCCACGGTGCTCGCCTCGACGGTGCTGTTCTTCCTGGGTGCCATCTTCTGCTACTTCATCATCATTCCTGCGGGCTTTGAGTGGCTCATCGGCGAGACCTCGGCCGTCGCTACGGCACTGCCCGATCTGGAGAACTACGTCAACATGGAGCTGCTCTTTATGATCGGCTTTGGCGTGGCGTTTGAGCTGCCGCTCATCATCTTCTATCTGTCCGTCTTCCACATCGTGTCCTACGCTGCTTTCCGCGGTGCCTGGCGTTATGTATACGTTGGCCTGCTCGTGGGTTCGGCTGTGATCACGCCCGACGGCTCGCCCGTTACGCTGGGTCTCATGTATGGCGCCCTGCTCTCGCTCTACGAGATTTCGCTCGCCATCGCCCGTGTGGTCATTACCGCGCGCGAGGGCAAGGAGGGCCTGTTTGTGAGTCGTCTGGACCTGTTCTCGGACGATGAGGACGACGAGGAGTAAATCGGTATGCACGAGGTTGGCATTGTCAACGGCATACTCGATACAGTGATTCGCGCGGCGCGTGGGGCGGGGGCCTCGCGCGCCGTTTTGGTAACGCTGCGTATCGGGGATATGACCGAGGTCGTGCGCGAGGCGCTCGACTTTGCCTGGGAGACGTTTCGCGACGAAGATCCGCTCACGCGCGGCTGCGAGCTTGCCGTGGAGGAAGTCCATCCACAAAGCGAGTGCCTGGACTGCGGCGAGGTCTTTGATCACGATCGTTTCCATTGTCGCTGTCCCCAGTGTGGCGGCGCCAACGTGCGTCTGCTGCACGGCCGCGAGCTCGACATCGCCAGTATCGAAATCGAAACCCCCGATGATTAACCCATCAGCCATCTGGTGACGGGGTATAAAGGGGCCAAAGTAAGGAGTGCCGAGTATGGCCGAGAAAACGATTGATATCGCATCGCCAATTCTGTCGCGCAATGAGCGCCTGGCAGATCAGCTGCGTCAGCGATTTAAAGAGACAAACACCTATGTGATTAACGTCTTGTCGAGCCCCGGTTCGGGCAAGACCACCACGATTTTGGGCACCAACGAGCGCCTGCGCGACAAGGCCGGCTTGCGCTGCGCCGTTATCGAGGGCGATATCGCCTCGGATGTCGACGCTATCACCATGAAAGAAGCCGGCATGCCTGCCATCCAGATCAACACGGGCGGCCTGTGCCACCTCGAGGGCAACATGATCATGGAAGCCGTTGACGCGTTCGACCAGGCCGTTGGGCTCGATAACATCGATGTCATCTTTATCGAAAACGTGGGTAACCTGGTCTGCCCAGTCGACTTTGACCTGGGCGAGAACCTGTCCATCATGATTCTTTCGGTGCCCGAGGGCGACGACAAGCCCGTCAAGTACCCGGGCATCTTCCAGCACGCCGGCGCACAGCTGCTCAACAAGGTCGACGTGGCTCCGGCTTTCGATTTTGACATGGATAGGTATACTAAGACACTCGATGACCTCAATCCGCAGGCGCCGCGGTTTGCCGTGAGCGCGCGCAAGGGTGAGGGCATGGATGCCTGGTGCGATTGGCTCATCGGGCAGATCGAGCAAGCAAGGGCGTAAATCGGCCGCCATACGGGCGGGCGTAGCCGCAGAGACACGAGATAGGAGCCTCTTTTGAAGCTCATCATCGCCGAGAAAAACGACGCCGCGCGTCAGATCGCCGAGCGTCTGTCCACGGGCAAACCCAAAAAGGACAAGGTGTACAACACCGCCATCTACCGTTTTGAGTGGAAGGGCGAGGAGTGCGTGACGATCGGTCTTGCCGGTCACATCCTTGCGCCCGATTTTTGCGACAGCGTGCTGTTCGATAAAAAGCTGGGCTGGTATTCGGTTACCGAGGACGGCGAGATGCTACCGGCCGACATGCCCGATGGCCTGGCACGCCCGCCCTACGACACCAAGCGCAAGCCGTTTCTTGCCGACGGCATCTCCATCAAGGGCTGGAAGCTCGAGAGTCTGCCCTACCTCACCTGGGCGCCTGTCATTAAGTTGCCGGCCGAGAAAGAGCTCATTCGCTCGCTCAAGAACCTTGCCAAGAAGTCCGACAGCGTCATTATCGCCACGGACTTTGACCGCGAGGGCGAGCTGATCGGTTCGGACGCCCTCAACAAGGTGCGCGAGGTTGCGCCGGACTTGCCGGTCGCCCGCGCCCAGTACTCTTCGTTTACCAAAGCCGAGATCACGCAGGCCTTCGATAATCTCGTCTCGCTCGACCAGAACCTGGCCGACGCCGGCGAGAGCCGCCAGCACATCGACCTCATTTGGGGTGCGGTGCTCACGCGCTACCTGACGCTCGCCAAGTTTGGCGGCTTTGGTAACGTGCGTTCCGCCGGCCGCGTGCAGACGCCGACGCTTGCCCTGGTGGTCGAGCGTGAGCGCGAGCGCATGGCGTTTGTGCCCGAGGACTATTGGCAGATCCGCGGCATGGGTGCCGCTCAGGGTGCTGCCGAGGACGACCGCTTTAAGATCGCGCACAAGACGGCGCGTTTTACTGACAAGGACGCTGCCGAGACGGCGTATGGTCACGTCGACGGCGCCAAGACGGCGACCGTCGCCGCAGTGACCAAGCGCTCGCGCAAGCAGCAGCCGCCCACGCCGTTTGCGACCACCTCGCTGCAG
>UQNG01000014.1:0-34082 GCA_900542335.1 uncultured Collinsella sp. | reverse complement strand
CCATGCTGCTACGGGGCCTGTCGGATCGGGATGGGCGACGGCAGCCGCTGAGCCCGCATCCCCGGCGGCATCTCCCGCCTGGGTCTCCCCCGCAGTCTCGGGCTGCACGCTGGCGCTTTGCCCCTCCACCACGTGCGCGGTAGACTCGCTGAGCGACGATGTCTGCTCCACGCTCTGCTCCGTCAGCATCCAAATACTCGCCAGCGTCACGACAAGCAGGACAACCGATATCCATCCGACTATATGCTTCGCGCGCGCCAAGGGCTAACCTCCGTCTGTTATTGAGCAGCAGCGAGTGTACCCCCAAATGTCACCGTCGCCATAGCGGAATCCCAAATGTTCAAAACAAGGCGCCAGATGGCTGCGGTGTCCCTACTCCGTCTCGCGCATCCAGCGATCGAAGGTCCCCACGCACACACCTAAACGCTTTGCCGCCTGACTCCGGGTAATATTGCCCGCCTCATAGATATCGCGCACTCGTTCAAATTGCGGAGGGCACGGCTTGCGGGGTCGACCAAAACGCACGCCGCGCGCCCGCGCCGCCGCGATTCCCTCCGCCTGACGACGGTGGATGTTCTCTCGTTCCACCTGCGCCACGTAACTCAACAACTGCAAAACGATATCGGCGATCAGCGTGCTGGTCACGTCCGACCCACCGCAGTCTCTGGCGCGCGTGTCGAGCAATGGCATGTCCAGCACCACGATGGCCGCACCAAGTTCCTTGGTTATACGACGCCATTCCTCGAGGATCTCGCTGTAGTTTCGACCCAGCCGATCGATGGAAAGCACCACCAACACGTCGCCGGAATCCAACGCGCACAGCAGCTCGCGATACCGCGGTCGATCGAAGTCCTTGCCGCTCGCATGGTCGGCAAAGATATTCGCCGGTTCCACGCCATAGGCACCCAGCGCATCCAGCTGCCGATTCAAATTTTGATCGCGCGAGCTCACCCGCGCATACCCATATACCGTTGCCACAACATCCCCGCTTTCTCGTAAACCTGCCAAAAAGGGACAGGTTTGTTTTGGTAGGTCCTATCTCCCAAAAGCATATGAAGAAGCTGCCGAGATCATGGCAGGGCAATTAAGAGACACGCAAAGAGGGCGGCCCCGAAAGACCGCCCTCTACGCTTTGCCGATACTCACTGCGTGCCGGTTAATGAATGAGCTTAAAGTCCAAATGTCCGCGAGTAGTGTTGACGCGCGAGACCTCGATAATCACGCGCTGTCCCAACTCAAAACGACGCCCCGTGTCGGCACCCGTCAACGTGAGCGCGTCCTCGTCAAACTCAAACCACTCGTTACCCAGGCTCTTAATGGAAACCAGCCCCTCAACCTGCGTCAAATCGAGACGCACGAATAATCCCATGTTGCTGACCCACGAGACCGTTCCGGCATAGCGCTCGCCCAGGCGGTCCTCGTAGTACTGCGCAATCTTGATTTTTTGCGTCGCATGGCTGGCAGCGTCGGCCGCACGCTCGGCGTCGCTGCACGCGCGGCAGATTTGCGGCAGGATGCGCGGAAGCGACTCTCTGCCTTTTCCGATCAACCTCGGCGTACGCACTAAGGCGTCTTTTCCGCCCAGCTGCTCGTATGCCAGCTGCAGCTTGAGCACGCGATGCACCACCAGATCGGGATAACGGCGAATGGGGCTTGTAAAGTGGCAGTAGCACGGCGCGGCGAGCGCAAAGTGACCCTCGTTGCGCGGCTTGTACAACGCACGCTGCATGCTGCGCAAAAGAAGCGTGTTGACGAGCGGCGCGTTAGCCGTGCCGGCAGCGGCATCAACCGTCGCCTGTAACTCGTCGGGATTTCCCAGAGCAATGCCCGCCGCACGGCGGTCATCGATGATGCCGAGCTGCGCCAGCGCCACAGCAGCACCATGTAGGCTGTCGGGGCTGGGGTCATCGTGCACGCGATAGCATGCCTCGATATCGCGGTCGGCCAGCCACTCGGCAACGCACTCGTTAGCCAGCAGCATTGCCTCCTCGATAAGCGAGGTTGCGCAGGAACGCTCGCGTGCCACAATCCGTACGGGCACGCCGTCCTCGTCCAGCAGCGCGCGAATCTCGGCCGTGTCAAAGTCGACCGAACCGCGTGCGCGACGTATGCGACGCCGAAGCTCCGCGAGTTCGTTTGCGGCGACCAGGAAATCGGCCAGGTCTACGTTACAGCTGCGAGCGGTGTCCTCGCACGCAAGCCCGCGCTCAAGTGCTTCCTCGCGCGAGGCTTCAGCCGCAGCGACATCCTCCGCAGCGCCCTCCAACACGGAATACTCAACAGCGCCGGCGCGCACCAGCAGCGCCTCGGCGCCGTCGTAGTCCATACGCACACGCGAACGAATCACACTGGGATAGGGATCGTAATGGCGCACACGGCCCTGCGCGTCGAGCTCGATGTCGACGGTAAACGCCAGGCGATCCTCATCGGGGCGCAGGGAACACAAGTCATTAGACAGGCGCTCGGGCAGCATGGGGAGCACACGGTCGGCAAGGTAGACCGACGTCGTGCGATGGCGGGCCTCCAGGTCGATATGCCCATCCCAGGCAACATAGTGCGAAACGTCAGCGATATGCACGCCCAGCTTATAGCCGCCCTCGAGCGTGCGCTCGAGCGAGATGGCATCGTCAAAGTCGCGCGCATCAACCGGGTCGATGGCGATGACAAAGCGATCGCGCAGGTCACGGCGAAGCGGGTCTTTAAGCGCTGCAGTCACATCGAGCGAAAGCGCCTCTGCCTCTGCCAGAGCCGCCTCGGGATAGCCGTCGGTATAGCCATAGCGCGCCATAACATATTGGACGCCCAGATCGGGCGCATCGTCGCCGCCAATGCGGCGATCGATCGTCACCGTGCCCGACTCCAAGCGCGTCGGGTAGGTCAGAATACGCGCGACGACGACATCGCCAGGGCGCACGCCCAGGCGCTCCGCCGAATTGTCCTCAGGCAAAATAAAGAAATCGGCTTTGAGACGCGAATCGAGCGGTTCGATCACACCAAGCGGGCCGGCCGTCTGATACGTACCCACCACGCTGATGGCGGCACGCTCGATGACGCCCTCGATCACGGCGCGACGATCCCCGCGCGGTCCCGCCTTGATGCTTACGGCCACGGTATCGCCGTCCATAATCTCACGCTTACCGCGACCCATGACCTTGTAATCGCCGTTGTCGGTCACGACATAAGCGCTGTGCTCATGGAGCTGAACGCGGCCAGTCATGCTCGGGCGACGCTCGCTGCGCACCGGCCCGCGTTTATTGCGTGCGCTACGCTTATGTTTGTTATTGCGCCCCATGGCGCCTCCTTACTATCGATAGCCGTTAACACCCCAAGAGTCTACCCAAATGATCCCTAGGGGACGGAGGAAAACGGATCATATAGATAGACCAGCGCCGCGATGATCCGTTTTCCTCCGTCCCCAGGGGATCAAAAAACGGGCCGCCCCTGGAAAGGGACGACCCGTTGCAGACGGCATATCCGCAGCGCTTACACGCGCAGATAACGGCGCATGGCGATGGCAGAACCAAAGAGACCGATAATGACACCGACGAGAATCAGTGCGGCGTAGGTCACCAGATAGTACTGCATCGGCAGCGCAAACGACATCCAGCCGACGCTCGCCTGCAGGCGCGGAATCATCAGATTGCGCAGCAGCTCCAAAACACCGATGGAAAGCAGCGAGCCCAGAATGGCCTGCAACACGCCCTCGGTAATGAACGGCCCGCGAATGAAGCCGTTGCTGGCGCCCACCAGGCGCATAATCGCAATCTCGCGACGACGCGCCGTAATGGACAGGCGAATCGTGTTGTTGATAAAGATGAACGCGATAAAGGTCAGCAGACCGACGAGCACCACGGCGGCGATACGGATGTAGTTGGTCACCTGGAACAGGCGGCTCACTTCCTCTTGGCCATACAGAACGCTCGCGTTGACGTCGCCGTCGTCCGCGATCTTTTGGAAGTCGGCATTCTTCTTAAGCTTCTTGGCCGTGCTCTCGACCTGAGACGGATCGTCCATCTCAATCGCGAACGAGGCAGGAAGCGGGTTCTGGCCGTCGAGTGCGCTCATGGTGGCGTCGGCGTTGCCCGACATCTTGCTCGTGTACTCGGCCAGCGCGTCGTCCTTATCCTTATAGGTCACGGACTTGACGTTGCTCCACGTCTTGAGCTCGGCCTCAAAGGCCTGGACGTCTGCCTGATCGGCATCATCGCTAATAAAGGCATTGATGACAACCTGATCCTCGACGGTGCCGATCACGGAGTTCAGCATCGCGGAACCCATAATGAACAGGCCGATGATAAACAGCGAAAGGAAGATCGTGATGACGGCGCCGAGCGAGGTGGTCCAGTTACGGAAGAAGTGGCTGATAGCCTCTTTGAGCGAATAGCCCACGTTAGTTGGTGCCATAGTTGCCGTAACCTCCCCTCTCCTGGTCGCGGATTACGTGGCCGCCCTCGAGGGCGATCACGCGACGGTGCATGCTATCGACCATCTCGCGATCGTGCGTAGCGACGATCACGGTGGTACCGGTGCGGTTAATGCGCTCGAGCAGCTTCATGATGCCCAGCGAAATCGCCGGGTCGAGGTTGCCCGTGGGCTCGTCGCAGATAAGCAGCGGCGGGCGGTTGACCATAGCGCGGGCAACGGCCACGCGCTGCTGCTCGCCACCGGACAGCTGATCTGGCAGCGAGTCCATCTGGTCGGCCAGACCGACCAGACGCAGCACCTCGGGCACCTGGCTGCGAATGACGCCCTTGGGCTTGCCAATGCACTGCAGGGCAAACGCCACGTTTTCGTAGGCGGTCTTTTGCGGCAGGAGCTTAAAGTCCTGGAACACGGCGCCAATCTGACGACGCAGGAACGGAACCTTGCGGTTCTTGATCTTCATGAGATCCTGGCCGGCGACCAAAATGCGACCGCTTGTGGGCTTGACGTCGCGGTTGAGCGTCGACAGCAGCGTGGTCTTACCCGAGCCGGAGTGACCGACCAAAAAGACGAACTCGCCCGGATAGATCTCGATGTTGATGTCGTCGAGTGCGGGCTTGTTGGGCTGCGCCGGATAGATTTTGGTGACGTGCTCCATAAGGATGACGGGCTCGACACCGGCCTGCTTGGCCATCTTCTTGCGGCTAGCCTGCGGATCGATGGGCGCAAACACCGACGTAAAGTCGGGATTGTTGAGCGCATTGTCGAGGCTTGCGACCTCGGCGGCCTGATCGCTCTCGACTACGGGAGCCGCGGGCTGCGTAGGATCGGGAATACCGGCAAAAAGACCGGACTGCGCAGGCTGTGGCGCCGGAGTCGCAGGAGCCATAGGATCGGGAATACCGGCCATGACAGGTTGCGGCGCGACAGCGTCCGCCTGGGGCTGATCCACGCGAGCGGTCACCTTCTGCACGGGCTCAAAACCCGCGGCCTCGGAAAGCTCGACATCATTGGTGGGATTGTAGGCAAAGGGATCTGACGCCGGCTGTGCCTGATCTGCCGGCTGTGCGGGGATCGGGCTAAACAGCTGATCCTCTGAATCCGGGGTGGCGAAACGAGTGCCCGCGGCGCCTGGCTGCGTCTTGGGGGCGTCATCGCCCGCACCGGAGGTACGGAAGTGGTTACCCACTGGTGCTCCTTATCGTCGTACGTTTAAACTACATGAGCGCTTCGTATTTTAGCAGCATTAGCTTCGCTGCACATAAGAAGCATGGCGGGGTTTTGGTCCCACCGGCCGCGCGCAGGGTTACCTCCCAAATCGTCCTCGGACATGTCGGAGCCCCCGCTGCGCACTACGTGCGGCGGGGGGTTCCTCCGTCCTGCGGAAAGATTTGGGAGGTAACCCTGCGCACGGCCTGCGGCTACTAAGGGGCCGCCGCGTTTATCTTAGGGTGCCACATCACCATGCTGGGTGGGCTGAGTGGCACTTTGCTGATATGGGTCCTTTTCCCGGTAGAGACTTTTGCTTGACGCGTTTTTGATTTGATTGTTGCGCAACTTGGATTTGGATTGTCGATTTACAGTGGCCTCGATAGGAACGTCTATGGTTGTGGGGGCTGGTATGAATTGTCCTTATTGTGGAGCTGAGTTGCGCGATGGCGTGAGGTACTGCACGGCGTGCGGGGCTGTCGTCAATAGCATCTCTGCTGATTCTGAGCTTCGGGTAAAGCCTCGGAACCACGTTGCGGTCATCCTTGCCTGCATGCTGGTAATTGGCATTGTCGGCGGTAGCTGTATGGGCCTTCATCTGCGGCAGGTGTTGTCGCACTTCGTATCCGCCCATTCGGAGCACGCCATCGTGCTGGATGTCGCGGCTGCGGGCTGGGACACCGATAACGGGGCATCGCGCGTTCCGATACATATTACGGGCAAGACCATCGACGGAATAACGGTCGACAGGATTGAGTTCGTCGCCTCCGATGGCTCTGGCATCAATCTCATACAAGGTGTCTACACGCTCGAGGCAGCAGGTTCCCCTATCGCTGCGGATGGCACGATCTATCAAATTCCATGCACGAGTGCCACACTCGTCCTCGATGATGCCTTTGCCATGGGTGAAACGATCGATCTGGCCGAGCTTGCAGAACAGGATTCGATTCTCGCCTTCTGCCCCATTGATGCCGCCGATGTGACCAATGATGAAATCTATGATGCCGCTTTGCTCGCCATGACATACCGAGGCGGCGATGCCCCCGATGTCGCCGCACTGTGCCAAGCCGCAATCAATCGTCGCGATGGAGCCAGCACAAGCGGGAACGCCTTCGGAAGTTGCGGTGAAATGCGGATTAATTGAGCCTTTAGGCTGGCAAAACAGTCCTTATTTCACCGCAACTGAAACAGGGGCGCTCTCCAAGAGAGCGCCCCTGCCGGGTTTCCATAGTACTGGCGAAGCAGTTTTATAGTTCTGGCGAAGCAGTCCTTGAGATCTGCCCTGCCTTATGCCAAGAACTCCTTGGTGGTCGCCACGATGTTGGCGGCGTCCAGGCCGTACTTGTGCAGGAGCTCGGCGCCCGGACCGGACTCGCCGAACGTGTCGTTGACGCCAATCTTCTTGAGCGGCGTCGGGCACTGCTCGCACAGGACGTCGGCAACGGCGCTGCCCAGGCCGCCAATCACGGAGTGCTCCTCGACGGTCACAACGTGGCCGGTCTTGGTGGCGCTCTTGACGATCAGATCGGCATCGATGGGCTTGATGGTGTGCATGTTGATGACCTCGGCGTCGATACCCTCGGCAGCGAGCTGCTCGGCGGCCTCGAGGGCCTCGCCGACCATCAGACCGCAGGCGATGATGGTAACGTCGGCGCCCTCGCGCATAACGATGCCGCGGCCCAACTCGAACTTGTAGGTCTCGGGATCGTTGATGACCGGCGAGGCCAGGCGGGCAAAGCGCATGTACACGGGGCCGTCGCACTCGTAGGCGGCGCGCGTCACGGCGCGGGCCTCGACGTCGTCGGCGGGAACGATGACGGTCATGCCGGGAATGACGCGCATAAGGGCGATATCCTCGCAGCACTGGTGCGTGGCACCGTCCTCGCCCACCGAAATACCGGCGTGCGTGGCGCCGATCTTGACGTTGAGGTGCGGATAGCCGATGGAGTTGCGGACCTGTTCAAAGGCGCGGCCGGCGGCAAACATGGCAAAGCTGCTCGCGAAGGCAACGCGGCCGGTGGTCGCGATACCGGCGGCAACACCCATCAGGTTGCTCTCGGCGATGCCCACATCGAAGAAACGATCGGGGCAGGCGGCCTTAAACTTACCGGTCTGCGTGGCGGCAGCCAGATCGGCGTCGAGGACCACAAAATCATCGTGCTCGTTGGCGAGCTCGACGAGGGCCTCGCCGTAGCTTACGCGCGTGGCGATTTTCTTGACGTCTGCCATCCTAGAGCTCCTCTCCGGCGGCCGTGAGCTCTGCCATGGCCTGCTCGAACTGTTCATCGTTGGGGGCCTTGCCGTGCCAACCCACCTGGTTCTCCATAAAGGAGACGCCCTTGCCCTTTGTGGTCTCGGCGATAATGGCAGTAGGCTGACCCTTGGTGGCGCGAGCCTCGGCAAAGGCGGCGCGGATCTGATCGAAGTCGTTGCCGTCGGCAAGCTCCACCACGTGGAACTTAAAGGCGCGGAACTTGTCTGCCAGCGGCATGGGGTCGTTGACCTCCTCGACGGGACCATCGATCTGCAGGCCGTTGTGGTCAACAATCACGCAGAGGTTATCGAGTTGCTGGTTGCCGGCAAACATGGCGGCCTCCCAGACCTGGCCCTCCTCGCTCTCGCCATCGCCCAGCAGGGCGTACGTGCGATAAGTATCGCCCCAGTGCTTGGCGGCAACGGCCATGCCCACGGCGGCGGAGATGCCCTGGCCGAGCGAACCGGTGGACATGTCGACGCCCGGGGTGTCGTTCATGTTGGGGTGACCCTGCAGGTGGCTGCCGAGATGGCGCAGCGTCTCGAGGTCCTCCTTGGGGAAGAATCCGCGCTCAGCGAGCACGGCGTACAGGCCCGGAGCGCAATGACCCTTGGAAAGCACAAAGCGGTCGCGATCGGCCTTGCGGGGATCGGCCGGGTCGACGTTCATTTCCTCAAAGTACAAATAGGTCATGATGTCGGCGGCGCCGAGCGAACCGCCCGGATGGCCGGACTTGGCAGCGTGCACGCCGGTGACGATGCCCTTCCTTACCTCGTTGGCAACCTTTTTGAGCTCTTCGTCGCTCATTGTGCCTTCCTTTCATCCTCTTAAGACAAGATGCGCACGGCACCGAAGGTAATCCCAACGCAGCCGCAATGCACGTACGTCATTCATTATGCTGGAAACTGATGGCTTTACCAGAGTTTTTATCATTATTTGAACAATTTAGCAGGCAGAACCGCTGATGAAACGGTTTATCAATGTGAACGTCTTTTGGATGCGGTGTCTACCTCTCGCCCCGGCACAAAAATGATCCGCAAACCGAAATTCAGCCTACGCGTTAATGTCCTTGAATCCCTCACCGAAGGCTTCCGTAACGTCGGCGACCGTCACAATGGCGTGAGGATCGCGCTCGCGCACGATCGTTTTGAGGGTGTTGAGCTCTCGACGGCTAACGATCACCATGATCACCGGCTTCTCGACGCCCGAATACATACCGGTCGCCTTTAATTTGGTACAGCCGCGGCCCAGACCATACATGATGTCGGCCGCGATATCGGGAAAGTTATCCGAGATGATGAGCACCATACGACGCTTATTGCCGCCATCGACCACAGCATCGATCACATAGCCGCTAATCACCATCGAAAGTCCTGCGTATAGAGCATTTTCGAGCGAGAATACCGGAGCAGATGCCGCACATACGGCAACGTCGATTGCCATGACGGTCGAGCCCACCGGCAGCGAGGTGTTACGCGAGATGATTTGGCCAATCGTGTCCGAGCCGCCGGTGTTGGCGCCGGCGCGCAACACCATGCCGTAACCAATGCCCGTGATAATGCCGCCCCACATAGCGGGAAGCATCAGGTCCGCATGTGCCAGAGGCGCTACAAACGGGGCAAACAGATCGGTAAAGAAGCCCAGCAGCACAAAGCCCGTCGCCGTCTGCACTACATAGAACATGCCGCCCTCGCGCATAACGATCAGCAGCAGCAAGGCATTCATCACGATGGTCTGGATACCGACAGGAAGCGACACGCCTCGCGCTGCGCCGACTGCCTGGATAATCGTCGCAAGGCCCGTAACGCCACCGGCTGCAAGACCGTTGGGAATCAAAAACAGGTCGGTCGCGATGGCGGCCAAGGCACACCCCAACATGATCTGGGGTAGATCGTGAAAGAAGTTCATCGAAAGAATGCGCTTGATGTCCAGACGATATGCCATGCTGCCTCCCTCAAAAAAGCGCACCCCATCGGATGCGCTTTGAACTTCTTCATGTATTCGATTCTACCGATTCGCCAAACAAAAACCACCCCTGTGCAGGGTATGTTCTGGATACAAAACCACCCTGCTCGGAGGGTTTTAATCCATTTCCACATAAACTGAGCGGTTTATGCAGACGGGGCCTCCGCGTCTGCGTTGCCGGTAGCCCAACGGTGATAGCCAATCACAAACGGATCCAGGTCGCCGTCGTCAAGAACCGCCTCGACGTTGCTGGTCTCCACGCCCGTGCGCAGGTCCTTAACCATCTGGTACGGGTAGAGCACGTAGCTGCGGATCTGGTTGCCAAAACCAATTGTGGTCTTGGGTCCGCGAATCTCATCCAGGGCCTCGGCGCGCTTTTCGAGCTCAATCTCGTACAGGCGCGCCTTGAGGATCTGCATGCACGCAGCCTTGTTTTGAATCTGGCTGCGCTCGTTTTGACACGTGACCACGATACCGCTGGGGAAATGCGTCACGCGCACGGCGGAGTCGGTGGTGTTGACACCCTGGCCGCCCGGGCCGCTTGCATGGTACACGTCGACGCGAATGTCATCGGGACTAATCTCGATATCGATATCGTCGGGCAGTACCGGAATGACCTCGACGCCGGCAAACGTAGTCTGGCGGCGTTTCTTGTCGTCGGTGGGGCTAATGCGCACCAGGCGGTGAACACCGGCCTCGGCACGAAGCATGCCAAAGGCATCCTTGCCTTCGACGGTAAAGGTCGCGCGATCGATGCCGATAACCTCGGCCGCGGGGCAATCGTTGATGGTGACCTTCCAACCGCGGCGCTGGCAGTACTTCATGTACATCTTAAAGAGCATGAAGGTCCAGTCCTGGGCCTCCAAACCGCCCTGCCCGGGCTTGATGGTCACAATCGCGTCGCCATGGTCGAACTCCCCGGTAAACCAGCTCGCAAGCTCAAGCTCGTCGATGGCGCGGGAAAGGCGCTCCGCCGTGGCGGCAGCCTCCTCACGCAGCGCGGCAGCATCGGGGTCATCGCCCATTTCCTCGGCAAGCTCCAGCGCGGCGCGAGCATCGGAGAGCTCACCGCGTGCCGTATCCACGGCGGCGATATCCTCCTTGGCGCGTGCAATCTCCTCCATCGTGGCGCGAGCGGCATCGGCGTCGTCCCAAAAGCCCGGGGCGACGCTTTTGGCCTCGAGCTCCGTTACGCGGGTGCGCTTCTCGTCCAAATGGAGATATGACTCGACCTCGCCGAGTCGGTCCGCAAACGCGTCCAACTCGGCGGGCGTTACCTCTAGAGTCTCGGCCATTAACGATTCCTGCCGTGGCAGTACTTAAACTTCTTACCGCTACCGCAAGGGCACAGGTCGTTGCGGCCCACGTTGACATAGGGGTCATCGCTCTCGGACTTGCGGTAGGTCGTCACCTTGCCACCGTTGTTAACGGCAGCCGGACCACCCTGGACGGCGGTGCGGGCCTGCACCTGAGCCTGCTTGCGCAGTACCGAATCGCTGTTGTCGCCATCGACCTCGGCGGGACCAGAGAAGCGCGCACCCTTAAGGGCGGGGTCCTCCTTGTGCTCCACAGCCTGCGGGGCAGCCTTGATCTCAATGCGCAGAACAGTGCGCAGGTAATCCTCGTACATGGTATCGACGAGTATCTGGAACGCGCCGTAGGCCTCGGTCTTGTACTCAACCAGCGGGTCGCGCTGGCCAAAGCCGCGCAGGCCGATACCGGTCTTGAGGTAGTCCATCTCCTGCAGGTAGTTCATCCAACGCGTATCGATGACGCGCAGCATGACCTGGGTATTGAGCTCGCGCATCAGGTCCTCGCCCAGACGCTCGGCCTTCATGTTGTAGCACTTCTCAACATAGGCCAAGACATCGGCGGCCAGGGCCTCAAAGTCCTCGTCGGGGAACTGAGGGGTATCGATATGCCCGGTCAGCTCGACGACCCATTTGCGAAGACCCTCAAGATCGCGCTCGCCCTCGTGGCTGTCCTTGGTGCAGAACTCCTGCACGCAGCGGTACACGGTATCGTGCATGACCTCGGTGATGTGGTCGGTCAGGTCCTTGCCATCCAGAATCTTGTTGCGCTCGGCGTAGATGACCTGGCGCTGCTTGTTCATGACGTCGTCGTACTCAAGAACGCTCTTACGCATGGAGAAGTTGATGCTCTCGACCTTATGCTGGGCGTTCTCGACGGCCTTGGAGATGATCTTGTGCTGGATGGGCATGTCGTCGCCCATGTCGGCCGTGACCATCATCTTGGAGACGCGGTCCATCCTGTCGCCGCCAAACAGGCGCATCAAGTCATCCTCGAGCGACAGGTAGAACTGGGTCTCGCCCGGGTCGCCCTGACGGCCGGAACGGCCGCGCAGCTGGTTGTCGATACGGCGGGACTCATGGCGCTCGGTGCCGATAACGGTCAGACCGCCGGCAGCAAGCACGCGCTCGCGCTCGGCCTTGCAGGTCTCCTTGGCCTCGGCGTTAAACTGCTCGAGCTGCTCGGGCGTCACGTCCTCCATGGTCAGGCCCTCGTACTCCAGGCGCTCGCGCACCAGCTCGTCGGGGTTGCCGCCCAGCAAGATGTCGGTACCACGGCCGGCCATGTTGGTAGCGATGGTCACGGCGCCATAGCGACCAGCCTGGGCCACGATATGGGCCTCGCGCTCGTGGTGCTTGGCGTTGAGGACCTCGTGCGCGATACCGCGCTTGGTAAGGGCGGTGGACAGCTTCTCGGAGCTCTCAATAGAGACGGTGCCCACCAGGACCGGCTGGCCCTTGGCGTGACGACGCTCAACGTCGTCGGCAACGGCGTTGTACTTGGCCTGGATGGTGCGGTACACCAGGTCCTCGTGGTCAACACGCTGCACGGGCTTGTTGGGGGGAATGACCTCGACGGGCAGCTTGTAAATCTCGCGGAACTCAGCATCCTCGGTGAGTGCCGTACCGGTCATGCCGGAGAGCTTGTCATACAGGCGGAAGTAGTTCTGCAGGGTGATGGTGGCAAGGGTTTGGTTCTCCTCGCGCACGAGCACGCCCTCTTTGGCCTCGATGGCCTGATGCAGGCCCTCGGAGTAGCGGCGGCCTTCCATGATGCGGCCGGTGAACTCGTCGACGATCTTGACCTCGCCGTTAGTGACCACGTACTGCTTGTCGCGATGGAACATGTACTGGGCCTTCAGCGCCTGCTGCAGGTGGTTGACCAGCTGGCCCGAAAGGTCGGCATAGATGTCCTCAATACCCAGGCGGCGCTCGATCTTCTTAAGGCCGCGCTCGGTGGCGGCAATGGTGTGCTTGGCCTCGTCCATGACGAAGTCGCCCGTGGGCTCGACGTCCTCGGTGGCGGTGAGCATGTCGTGCGACACGTCCTCACCGCGCTCCAGGCCACGCACAGCACGCGCGAAGTCCTTGTAGGTGCTGGCGGATTTGGTGCCGGCACCCGAGATGATGAGCGGCGTTCTGGCCTCATCGATCAGGATGGAGTCGACCTCGTCGACGATGGCGTAATGGTGGCCGCGCTGCACGCGCTGCTCGGGGCGAGTGACCATGTTGTCGCGCAGGTAATCGAAACCGAACTCGGAGTTGGTGCCGTAGGTGACGTCTGCCTGGTAGGCCGGACGCTTGAGCTCGAGCGGCATGTTGTTCTGGAGCAGACCGACGGTCATTCCCAGGTACTTGTAGATGCGGCCCATCCACTCGGAGTCGCGCTTGGCCAGGTAATCGTTGACGGTAACGACATGTACACCCTTGCCGGCAATAGCGTTGAGGTAGCCGGCCAGCGTGGAGACCAGGGTCTTGCCTTCGCCGGTCTTCATCTCGGCGATATGCCCCTCATGAAGCGCCATGGCGCCGATGAGCTGTACGTCAAAGTGACGCATGCCCGTGATGCGCTTGGAAGCCTCACGCACGGTGGCAAAAGCCTCGGGGAGCATGTCGTCGAGCGACTCGCCGTTGGCGTAACGCTCACGGAACTTATCGGTCTGGGCGCGGAGTTCCTCCTCGGTCATCTTCTCAAACTGGGGCTCAAGACCGTTGATCTGGTCGACGATCTTGTAGTAGCGCTTAAGGTCCTTATCGGATCCAAAGGACAGCAGCTTTGACATGAATCCCATGTGGTTTTCCTTTTTGGCCATCGCCCACGCCATGCAGCCTCGGGCGAGTTAAACACAGATAAATGTACTTTAGCCAAACAGGACGCGGCCTATACGGTCGACCTCGGCCGCCACGTAATAACTACGACCCGACCGACCTGCCAAAAAGGGACTGGTTTATTTTGGCAGGTTTTATCTGGGAAAACGCCGTCACTCTGCCATTTGGTGCAAACCAACCCGTCCCCTTCGCACCAATCTGGTGCAATGGGAACGGGTTAGCCTGCACCAATAAAAAGAAAAGGGCCGCGCACCCAAACGGATGCACGGCCCTTATGCCATGAATGCGAGCGATTCCGCGGCGAGCTATTTACTCAGCGGCCTCGGTGGTCCCTTTTTGGCCAGCGGCCTCCTCGACGGGAGCCTCTGCGGGAGCCTCGGCGGCCTGCTTGGCAGCCTCCTCGGCGAACTTAGCGGCACGCTTAGCCTTCTCGGCAGCCTTAGCCTCAGCGGCGGCCTTGCGAGCAGCCTCGGCCTCAGCAGCCTTGGCGGCCTTGGCAGCCTTGGCCTCCTCAGCCTTCTTGAGCTGGGCGGCAGCGGCGCCACCGAACTTGTCGGCGAAGCGCTGGACGCGTCCACCGGTGTCGACGAACTTCTGCTGGCCGGTGTAGAACGGGTGGCACTCGTTGCAAAGCTCGACCTTCATCTCGGACACGGTAGCGTGCGTCTTGAAGGTGTTGCCGCAGGAGCACGTCACCGTGCACTCGACATACTGGGGATGGATACCCTGCTTCATGGTAGGACTCCTTATTGGTCAGGCGCTGGTTACCGATCAGCGCATAAGGCGTCTTGGTTTCCGACCAAGACAACAAACTCGGCTATGGTACCACGGCGCCGCGTGTCCCACAAAAGGTTCACGGTCTTTGCACCGGAGCGCACAGGCGAATGCGCCCGATCGCGGCGCCAACAGGAACCGCCTGAGCTGTCCAGGGTGCCAAAAATGCACCCCGCGAGACAAGCATCCCATGTTGCAGACGTGTAACGCCGCAGCAAAGGTGCCCCTTTTTGCGCCAGACAGGTACAATGATGAACACTGTACCGTAGCGGAGCGCCCCCGCGCGCCGCAACCACGCGAAAGGGTTTCCCATGGCCGAGATCTCGTCCTCCCGTATCGTCATCACCGTCCTTGGCAAGAACCGCCCCGGCATCGTCGCCGGCGTCACCCGTGTTCTGGGCGAGGCCAACGTCGACATCCGCGACATCACGCAGTCCATTATCGAGGACATCTTCACCATGACCATGCTGGCCGATACCGCCGAGTCCAAGC
This sequence comes from uncultured Collinsella sp., assembly GCA_900542335.1. GTDB lineage: Bacteria > Actinomycetota > Coriobacteriia > Coriobacteriales > Coriobacteriaceae > Collinsella. The sequence continues at coordinate 18,827 of UQNG01000014.1, read as the reverse complement.
TCGACTTCGCCGAGCTGCAGAAGGCCCTGGCCGAGGCCGGCGAGCTTTCGGGCGTCAACGTGTCCATCCAGCGCGAGGACGTCTTTAACTTTATGTACCGCCTGTAGCGAGCAAGCCGCTCGGGGCAGCTTGACGTCATATCGTCCAAGCGCGCAGCCCCAAAGCGAACCGGAGAGGAGCGCGCATGGCCTACGACGCCAAGAAAATCTACTATCGCTTCGACGACCACCTGAGCCGCCTGGTTCTGGATTACGAGGCGAGCCGTCAGATTTCGCCCGAAAGCGAAAACCTCTACCACGGCCTGCCGACCGACCCTTATGACGAGGACCTGTTTGTCGAGCACAATGTCAAACGCGGCCTGCGCAATGCAGACGGCTCGGGCGTGGTCGCGGGCCTCACTCGCATCTCGGACGTACATGGCTACAACAAGGTCGACGGTAAGGTCGTGCCCGATCAGGGCAAACTCACGCTTCGTGGCTACAGCATCGAGGATCTGGTCAATAACGCCCAGGCCGAGAATCGCTACGGCTACGAAGAAGTCGCCTACCTGCTCATCACGGGCTCTCTGCCCACCAAGGAAGAGCTTGACGGTTTTTGCGAACGTCTGGACGCTTTTAGGCACCTGAGCGACGAGTACGTCCGCGAGTTCCCCATGACCACGGTGTCGTCGAGCATCATGAACGTGCTTCAGCGCGCCGTGCTGCTGCTCTACGCCTTCGACGCCGAGCCCGACGCCATTACACCCGAGCACGAAATCGACGTCGCCATCTCCATGCTCGCCCGTCTCCCCCGCATCGCCGCCTTCGCGCATATGGCCTCGGTCGCCAAGCGCCGCGGCTCCGAGGTTCATGTACCGCATCCCACACCCGGTCTCTCCACCGCCGAGACCATCCTGCAGGTGTTACGCGGCGGCATGGCATTCACCCGCGACGAAGCCATGCTGCTCGACGTGATGCTCATGCTGCATGCCGAGCACGGCGGCGGCAACAACTCCACGTTTGCCTGCCGCGTGCTGTCCTCCTCGGCCACCGACCCGTATTCCGCCTACGCCGCGGCTATCGGCTCGCTCAAGGGCCCGCGCCACGGCGGCGCCAACGCCAAGGTCGTGTCCATGCACGAGGACATCCGTGCGCATGTCTCCAATTGGGAGGACGAGGACGAGGTCGCAGCCTACCTGGGCAAGATTCTCGACAAGCAGGCCTTCGACGGCACGGGCCTCATCTACGGTATGGGCCACGCCGTCTACACGCTGAGCGACCCGCGCGCCGAGGTGTGCCGCCGTTACGCGCGCACACTTGCCGCCAAGAAGGACCTGGGCGATGAGTTCGCGCTCATCGAGCGCATCGAGCGCCTGGCACCGCAGGTGATGCGCGATCACGGCATGACCAAGCCCATCTGCGCCAACATTGACCTGTACACGGGCTTTATCTACAAGATGCTCGGCGTGCCCGAGACGCTCTTTACGCCGCTGTTCGCCGTCGCCCGCATGGCCGGCTGGTCGGCGCACCGCATGGAAGAGCTCTTCTGCGCGCACCGTATTATTCGCCCGGCCTATCGTCCAGTGATCGAGCCGCTGGAGTACAAGCCGCTCGCCGACCGCTAGGACGCGGACCGTTATAGAACTCGAGCGTGGCCAGGGCATCGCCGCCCTCGGCCACGCTTTTTATGCCAGCAGAAAGGGCTGCATCAAATGATTGTGTTTTCCGATATGGATGGAACGCTGTTGACGAGCGATAAGCAGATGAGCGATGCCACCTGGGCGATGCTCGACGAACTCGCTCGACGCGGAATTGAATTTGTGCCCTGCACGGGACGTCCGCTGTCGGGCATCTTTGAGCCCATCCTCGCCCATCCCGCCGTGCACTATGCCGTCTGCGCCAATGGCGCCAGCGTCTGGCAGCTCGACGACGATGTGCCCAACGATGCCTCGCGCGCCACGCGCATATTGAGCCGTCCGCTCGATCGCGGCATTGCCCATCGCGTCCATAGCATCGCCGCCGGCCACGATGTGACCTTCGATATCTTCGCGGATGGGCAGTGCTTCCTCCCCCGCTCGCTCTACACGCGCCTAGACGAATTCTGCGGCGGCGACCCCCACATCGCGGCTTCGCTCAAGCGCACACGAACACCGATCGACATGGATATCGACAGCAAGATCGACGAGGTCGAGACACTCGAACGCATCGCCATGTACTGGCACGACCCGGCAGATCGCGACGCCATCGCGGCGGAGCTCGACACGCTCGGAGGCATTGAGGTCACGCGTTCGTACGCCATGAATATCGAGGTCATGGGCGAGGGCGCCACCAAGGGAACGGCCCTCACGTGGCTCTGCGAGCACCTGGACGAGCGTCTCGCCGACGCTTGGGCGTTCGGCGACAACATCAACGACATCCCCATGCTGCAGGCAGCGGGCCACGGCATGGCCATGATCAACGGCGAACCCGAAGACTGCGAGGCCGCCGACGCCATCACCGAATACGACAACGACCACGACGGCGTCGCCCGCACCATCATGGCCGCCCTCGCCTAGCAGCATCAACCCGGCAGGGTAGCTAATTTGGGACGGGGCTATTTTAGCTACCTAACAAGCGGGTAGCTAAAATAGCCCCGTCCCAAATTAGCTACCCCCGGAAAACCGCAAGGACTGTCCCCCACTGCTGGCAGAAAAGGAACGTCCCCATCTGCCGGATTAAGCGAGACTCTCCAGCACGCGACGGAGCTCCTGCTGAACGGCGTGGTCGCGGTTGCAGCCTACGACGCGATCGGCAACCGCCTTGAGCGCGGGGCGCGCGTTTTCCATCGCGCAGCCCGTGCCGACAAAGCGAATGATCTCGTAGTCGTTCATCGAGTCGCCAAACGCCATGATCTCGTCGCGTCCAATGCCGTAATGCTCCGCGAGCTGTGCGATGCCCGAGGCCTTCGACACACCGGGCTGCATGGCATCGATCCACGCGTTGCCCGAAGGTGCAAAAGTAAAGAGCTGGCCAAGTTCACGCTGTAGCACGTAGGCGCTGTCCATAACGGCACCGTCATCGCAAAAGATACTCGCCTTGATGATATTTACGCTGGGATCGGGCAGCTCCCAAATACGCTCGGCATTGGGAAGGTCCTTATCGACCTCACGCACGAACTTGCACTCGTCATCGAGCAGGAAGGACTTGGTTCGGTCAAAGAGCGCAAGATGCAGATTGGGAAACGTCGCGACGGCTTGGGCGAGCTTTCGAATCGCCAGGTGCGAATATACCTCGCGGTCTACCATCTTGCCGTCGGCGTAGACCTGGGCGCCGTTAGCGGCGACAAAGTCCATCTTGTCGCGAACGGGCGCAAAGAACTCGCACAGGCGATCGTAGCGACGACCTGACGATGCGGCGAAATGCACGCCATGCTCGTGTAGCGCCAGAATCAGTTCGTAGGTCTCGGGAGGCACCTGGCCGTTTTCGTCAAGCAGTGTGCCGTCCATATCGGATGCAATCAGTTTAAACATGGAAAAGCTCCCTTCGGGCTTGTTGGAATCGAACGTGTATCCGATTCCAACGTACCCAAAGGGAGCTCAGGTAAGACTCCGCGGGCGCAAACGTTACAAGGACCTAGCAAATAGCTCACGCGCACCAGAGGTCCCACGGTCCCAGCGTCAGGCAACACGTCAAAGAGTGTCGCAGGCGACTAGCCGTTTAAGAACGTCCCCGATGACTAGTCGGCGTAGGTGAAGGTCGTGACGTCGAACATGCCCTCGGGGCGAATGCGGAGCGTCGGGATGACCGGCAGGGGCAGGAAGATGATGCCCATGATGGGGTCGAGCGGCGGCTCGATGCCCATGGCGCGCGCCTTGACCATAAAGTCGTCGTGCTGCGCGGCGACATCCTCGGCCGTGCCTTCGCTCATCAGACCGCCGAGCGCCAGCGGAATGCGCGCCACGACCTCGCCGTTGCGCACCAGCACGTGACCGCCCTGGCCCACAGCCTCAACAGCAGCCATCATATCGGCAGCGTTATCACCCACGACGCACACGTTGTGCGAGTCGTGGCCGATCGTGGAGGCAATGGCGCCACCGGTGATGGTGAAGCCACGCACCCAGCCGCGACCGATATGCTTGCCGACAAGACCCAGGCCCGCAGGACCATCACCGTCGGCGCCCTCGGCCTGCAGCGACACACCGCGGCCGTGGCGCTCGATCAGCATAATGCGGCGCAGGCCCTCGGCGCTCTCGGGGCGAACCATGCCCGTGATGGCCTTACCCGGCACCACGTCGATCACGGCCTCACCCGGCTTAAAGGCATAGTCGAACACGTCGAGCGAAAGCTTCGGCAGCTTAACGGAGGCGCGCAGCTCATCGGCAAGGGCCGCAACCTCGGCCATCTCGGGTGCAATCTCGCCCACAAAGGTGCCGTCCTGCGCCACCAGAGCACCGGCGGCATATACGCGATGCGGAGCCGTGGCAAACGTCAGGTCATTGAGCACCAGCAGGTCGGCACGCTTGCCCGGGGCAATCGCACCGCGGAGCTCGTGCGGGTCGCGGCAGCCGTGATCCAGGCAAAACGCCTCGGCCGTGGAGAGGGACGCCATGGAGATGGCGACCACCGGGTCGATGCCGGCCTCGATAGCCACGCGGCAGGCGTTGTCGATCATACCGGTCGAAAGCGCGTCGGAGGGAGCACGGTCGTCGGTCGCAAAGCAGAAACGACGGGCACGGGCGGGGTTTTCCAGCAGCATCGGCGACAGGTTGGCCAGGTCATGGCTGCACGTACCCTCGCGCAGCATCACATACATGCCGCGAGACAGCTTGTCGAGTGCCTCCTCGGGAATCGTCGACTCATGGTCAGCGATAATACCTGCTGCGGCATAGGCGTTGAGGTCCTTGCCGGCAACGAGCGGCGCGTGACCGTCAACCTGCTTGGACGGCGTCTGGTTGGCAGCGTCGATGCGAGCGCAGGTCTCGGGATCGGCCATAAAGACGCCCGGCAGGTTCATCATTTCGCCCAGACCAAAGACATCGCCCGGATGCTCGGCAAAAAACGCCTGCATATCAGCAGCGGTGATGACGGCACCGGCCTGCTCGTCGGGCAGCGCGGGCACGCACGAAGGCATCATGTACTTGATGGAAATAGGAGCGCGACGACCGTCCTCGATCATAAAGCGCAGGCCGTCCAAGCCAGAAACATTAGCGATCTCGTGGCTGTCGGCAATGGCGGTGGTGGTACCGCGCGTCGCCGCCATGCGCGCATACTCGGCAGGGCGGATGTTCGAAGACTCGATATGCAAGTGTCCGTCAATAAAACCGGGGGCAAGATAGCGGCCCTGGCAATCGATGACCTCGGCAGCCTCATACGTACCGGCGGCATCGTCGCGACCATCGTAGAGCACACCGACGATCACGCCGTCCTTGACGGCAACACTACCGGGCGCCACGCGCTGGCCGTACACATCGACAATCTGTGCGTTGGCAAACAGCGTGTCAACGGGTACACGACCCTCGGCGGCCTCGATCACAGACCTCATGACCTCAACGGACATACATACTCCTTTAACCGTAGAAAAAAGCTGCGGAGCGGACAGGCCTTCACCGCAGCAAACCAATAGCCATTGTATGCCCAAAAGAAGGCCGCCGATAACACCCCTTCCGCTTAACGGCACTGCCAAATGATCCCTTGGGGACGGAGGAAAACGGATCACCGAGGGGGTCGGTCTGGCCCGGTGATCCGTTTTCCTCCGTCCCCAAGGGATCATCTAAAAAGGCCGCAGTCGGGAATCCCGGCTGCGGCCTTGTTGCACTTGTGAGGTCAACTTGCTCGTTAGACCAACTTGAAGCCCTTGCGTTTGCCCACGGAGAGGGTGTCGCCCAGCTTGAGGGCACTGGGGTCGATGTTGTAGCTCTTGGGAGCCACGGCCTTGCCGTTGATCTTGACGCCGCCGCCGTCGATGTCGCGACGGGCCTGGCCGGCGCTCGCCGAAAGACCCAGGTCCTTGAGCAGACCGGCGAGGTAAATCTGGCCCTCGTCGTTAACAGTCAGCTCAACATGCTTCTCGGGGAAGTCGGCGAGCTGGCCCTCCTTGAACACGCGGTCGAACTCGGCCTGAGCCTCGTCGCCGGCACCGGCGCCGTGGTAGGTGTCGCACAGGTCGCGGCCCAGAGCGCGCTTGAGCTCATAGGGATCGGCGGAGCCGTCGGCCAGGGCAGCGTCGATCTTGTCGACCTCGGCCGGAGTGAGCGAGCTCGCCAGGCGGTAGTACTTGCCGATCATCTCGTCGGGGATGGACATGGTCTTGCCGAACATATCCTTGGGCGCGTCGGTCAGGCCGATGTAGTTGCCATAGGACTTGGACATCTTACGGACGCCATCGGTGCCCTCGAGCAGCGGCATGGTGAGCGCGATCTGCGGCTCCATGCCCATCTTCTCCATGAGCTCACGGCCGGCGAGCAGGTTGAAAAGCTGGTCGGTGCCGCCCATCTCCACGTCAGCCTTAATCATGACCGAATCGTATGCCTGCATCACGGGATACAGGAACTCGTGCAGGGCGATCGGCGTCTGGGACTGGTAGCGCTTGGTAAAGTCGTCGCGCTCAAGAATACGGGCGACAGTGAACTTGGAGCACACCTGCAGCAGACCAGCCAGATCCATCGACAAGATCCAGTCACCGTTGTGCACGATGGTAGTCTTCTCGGGATCCAGGATCTTCATGGCCTGGCTCACGTAGGTCTCGGCATTGGCCTCGATCTGCTCCTGCGAAAGCTGCGGACGGGTGGAATTCTTGCCCGAAGGGTCGCCAATCAACGCGGTACCGTTGCCGATGATGAGGGTGACGTTGTGGCCCAGGTCCTGGAACTGACGCATCTTGCGCAGCGGCACGGCGTGGCCCAGGTGCAGGTCGGGGCTGGTGGGGTCGACGCCGAGCTTGATGTTGAGGGGCTCGCCCTTCTCAAGCTTCTTGCGAAGGTCGGCCTCGGGGACGATCTGCGCGGCGCCCGAGGTGATGATACGCATTTGCTCGTCAACAGACAGCATTGGGTATCCTCCTTTTGCTATAGCACCCTCGCCGAAAACGGCGGTGCTGGAAGTCCATAAACTCTCTTATGATAACAAACTGACGCGACGCAGCATCTACGACAGGAAAATCCTCGTCCTGCCGCATGCGTCGATGGCAACTGGCAGACGCGTACCGTCACGCTCGACCAGATAGCGCACCTGCCGACGACGCAAGCAGTCGCGGCAACGGACCTGCCCCGTCGCATCGGTGGCGCAGACGCCCTCGGCGGTCAGCAGGCAGTGCTCGCACACCATAAGCTCGGGACAGTCGGCGTCGAACGGACCCAAGACGCCGGGTTCAGCAGCCAGCTCGGCAATACGCTCCCTGTCATTGCTGAGCAACTCGGCAGGCAAGTATACCCACCTCGCGCCAAGCCCGCGCAGCCAGGCAAGCGTGGCCCGATTGGCGCAGAACACCGGCGCCGCCACGTCAAACGTCGTGCCCAGCTCGCGGGCCATCGCCACCTGCCCCAGGTTGCGGCAAACAATACGCCCGGCACGTTGCATAAGCGCTCGAGTCCGCTCGGCGTCGCCTGCGCGGCACACTTCGTCGAGCACCACCGTCGCATCGGACAGATCCCGCTCATCGCGCGGATCCAAATCCATCAGCTCCCAGGCAAAGACCATACGAGCAAAAGCCTCATGCTTTGCCGGCTCCGCCGGTCCCGCCAACTCCGTCGGTACATCGCCATCTGCCAGAACGCCCTCAAACGGCAGTACCTCAACGGACTGCTCAGCAGGCGCGACCGCATCTGCCTCGACCCGCATGCGCTCCAACACCGTTGCCGTCTGCCCCAGCACGCCGGCACTGCGAATCAGATAGGCCTCGCAGCCCGCGTCCACCTTGCGTTTGCAATGCACGACGATGCGCTCTCCCGCAGCGGCATCCACGGGGCAAGGCACCTGTGGCCAGCGCTTGGGCACATCGGGACGCGCGTCGGCACCCGGGTAAAATCGGATTTCGAGCGTATCGCCCGCCGCCACGGCGGCATCAAGCTCAACCGTCACCTCTTCGTGACCCACCGCCACCAAATGGCCCACGCGCACGCCCTGGTTGATCGCGCGCTCAAAGCTCATGAGCTCGGCGCCCGAACGACCCCGCAGATACGCATCGGTAAAGCCGCGGTTGAACGACCTTCCCAGCTCGCGCTCAAGCGCCGGAACCGCATCGGCATCCCATGTGCCGTCGCGCAGCATATCGAGCGCCCGACGCCACACCCTCACCACGTTAAAGACGTAGTCGGGATTCTTCATGCGGCCCTCGATCTTGAGCGATGCCACGCCGGCGGCAACAAGCTCGGGCAGATGCGCGGTGCCCAGATAGTCACGCGGACAAAGCAGGCGATCCCCTTCGACAGCGACAACACTCTGCCCCGCCTCGTCCACCAAGTCATAGGATAGACGGCACGGTTGCGTGCAATCACCGCGCATCGCAGAGCGGCCACGTCGAAGGGCAGAGAACCCGCACGCACCCGAGTATCCAATGCAAATAGCGCCGTGACAGAACACCTCGATGGGCACGCCAGTAGCGCAAAGCGTCTCAATCTCTGCAACGCTCAGCTCGCGCGCAGTCGTCACGCGCTCAACTCCCAGCTCCTCGGCAGCCAACTGCACGGCACCCTCGCTATGAGCGCCCGCCTGAGTGGACAGGTGAATCTCGACCCCCGGAATCGCCGCACGGAGCGCACAAGCCAGCCCGGCATCGGCCACAATCAACGCATCGGCACCCAACGCGTGCGCATGCGCCCCCAACGCCACGGCGTCGGCAAGCTCATCATCGAACACGAACACGTTGAGCGTCACGTACACACGCACGCCATGGGCATGGGCCACGGCACAACCGCGCGCGAACTCATCATCGCTAAAGCCATGCGCGCTCACTCGAGCGTTGAATCCGTCCAGCCCCGCATAGATGGCATCGGCACCCGCCGCAATCGCCGCGAGCATCTGGTCGAGCCCGCCAGCAGGCGCCAGCAGTTCGGGCAGCGCCACTCCAGCCGCCGCCAACTCGCTTTCGCATTGTCCGCTCGGTTCCATCGGCCGAATCGCCATCGGTAAACTCCTCACCAAGGTATGCATTCACTCTGAAAAATGCCGTCATCCAGCATACACGAGGCCCCGCGTGCCTCGTTTGGTTTATCGTGTAATAACTTATGTCCATCCTGCCAGGCATAACACCTGCCGCCTGGCACGACATACCTGGAGGTCAATATATGGGTCCTCGCCAACGACAGGGGCGCGGTCGCTCTAAGACGCATGCCCTTCCCATAATCTTGCTCTCGTTTTTGGGCTTTCTGCTTATCGCGGGCGTAGCGTTTGGCATCGGCATGATCGGCAACGTCAACCGCTGGCTGTCCGATCTGCCCGACTACACCGATGCCAACGCGTATCTGGTGAGCGAGCCCACCGACATCGTCGACTGCAACGGCAATACCATTGCGAGTTTCTACACGCAAAACCGCAAGTCCATCACCAAGGACCAAGTGTCCCCGTACGTGCTGCAGGGCACCGTTGACGTTGAGGACGAGCGCTTCTACGAGCATGGCGGCATCGACCTCTGGGGCATTGCACGCGCATCGGTGGCAACCCTCACCGGCGGCCACGAGGGCGCATCGACCATCACCCAGCAGCTGGTTCGCAACACCATCTTGCAGGAGGAACAATTCGACTCGACCATCGAGCGTAAGGTGCGCGAGGCCTATATCGCCATCAAGATGGAGGATATGTACTCCAAAGACGAGATCCTCATGATGTACCTCAACACCATCTACTACGGCCATGGAGCATATGGCATCGAGGCCGCAGCCGAGACCTATCTGTCCAAAACCGCCGCCGACCTCACGCTGAGCGAGGCCGCGCTGCTCATCGGCCTTCCCAACTCGCCCTCGCAGTACGACCCCACGGTTAATCCCGACCTGGCGCTGTCCCGCCGCAACAAGGTTCTGGACAACATGCTGCGTCTAGGCCACATCACGCAGGAAGAGCACGATGCCGCGCAGGCTGAGCCCATCACGCTTAACGTGACCGAGATTTCGGGCAGTGGCGTCGATGTGTACTCTCAGCCCTACTTTGTCGCCTACGTTAAGCAGCTGCTTGAGCAGGAGTTCTCCACCGACGTGCTCTTTAAGGGCGGTCTGACCGTCAAGACCACCATCGACCCCACCATGCAGCAGGTGGCCGAGGAGGCCGTGCGCTCGCAGCTCGACACGCTTTCGCTCGACGGCCTGGACATGGGCATGGTCGTCGTTGACCCCAAGACCGGCTACATCAAGTGCATGGTGGGCGGCTACGACTACAACGCCGACGAGAATCACGTGAACCACGCTACGGCAAAGCGCCCCGTGGGTTCCACGTTTAAGGCCTTTACGCTGGCAACTGCCATCCAAAACGGTATGAACCCCAACGTCACCCTCAACTGCAACTCGCCGCTCAAGGCCAAGGGCACCACGACCGAGGTGCAAAACTACGGCAACCAGAGCTATGGCAACATCACGCTTAAGCAGGCAACGGCATACTCATCCAACACCGGCTACATTCAGGTGGCCGAAGCCATCGGCAATGACAAGATCATGTCGCTCGTCAAAAAGCTCGGCATCGATCCCGCCAAGGACAATATCGAGGACGTTCCCGTCATGACGCTCGGCACCGGGTCCATCTCACCGCTCGAGATGGCATCGGCCTACGCAACGTTTGCCAACGGTGGCTACTACCGTCAGCCCATCGCCATTACCGAGATCGACTCGCGTACCGGCTCGGTTCTGTACCAGCACACCGACAATCCCACGCAGGTGCTCACCGAAGGCGAGGCTGCCGCGGTTACCGACGTTCTATCCGGCGTCATGCAGGGCAGCGGCACGGGTGCCGCCGGCGCGCTGAGCGTCAACCAGCCCTATGCCGGCAAGACGGGCACCACTGACAACACCACCAACCTGTGGTTCTGCGGCTTCACGCCGCAGCTGGCATGCGCCCTGTGGACCGGTTATTCCGCAGGCGAGATTCCCATCCAAAAGTACGGTTCGGACCTGCTGGGCGACAGCACCAACCTGCCCGTCTTTAAGAAGTTCATGAACACCGTTCTTGCGGGCACCGAGCGCGAGGAATTCCCGACCGGAACGGCTCCCACGTACAAGAACAATAACGTCTGGAAGTTCTACGGCACAAACAACAAAAAGAAAGACGAAGAGGATAAAGACGAGGGAAAAGAAGAGGAAGAGACCACGACCACCACAACCACAACGACAACCACGACCACTGAAACCCCGGGTGGCAACACCACCGGCGATAGCGGCACGACAGGTGGCAACGGTGGCACGGGTGGCGATGGCGGCACGGGTGGCGACGGTGGCACGCCGACGCCTACACCCGACCCTACGCCCACGCCCGACCCCTCTACGGGCCAGTAGACGCAAAGCGGCATCTGACACCAAGGCGCCCACGCAGCACGTGCTGTGCTCGGGCGCTTCTTTATTTCAGCAGATGCCACAAGATGCCACGACGGTCCCGGCTGCAAGACCGATAGGGCAACGGGTGCCGGCATGCAAAAGGGCGCTGACTTTCGTCAACGCCCTCGGCAATTACCTATAGCAACAATCGGCACAGCAGCAGTGCCACGCATCCCCTACTTGTGAGAGTTACTCAGCTTGTTGATGAGCGCCTCAAGACGCTCTCCGTCCTCGGCCGTCTGCGCAATGACCAAGATCGTGTCGTTGCCGGCAAGCGAGCCAAGCACGTCGGGCAGCTCCGCGGCATCGACAGCCGCGGCAATACCAGAAGCCGTACCGGGCTGCGCCTTGATCATAACCAGATTATCGGTGCGCAGTACGCCGTTAACCAACTCGGAAACCATGCGCTGCAGATGCAGGTCCTCGGCAAGGACATAGATGCCCTCGGGGAGCTTACGCAGTCCCATGTCCGCGATATCGCGCGAAACGGTCGCCTGCGTGCAATCGAAACCCATGGCGCGAAGCTCGTCTACCAAAACGCGCTGCGTACGTACGTCCTTATTGCGAACAATATCTCTGATGGCATCCTGGCGCCCATTGCGTTTTTTGGCCATACAAAACCTCACTCCAAAAGATGGCGGAGACAATCACTTAGTAATTGAATAGTTTAGCGCTATTTGAGGGTTTTAGTGAATAAGAACGCATTTCGAAACAATTCCATGCAATTTATTTCGAAAATCACGCTACTAGACAGTCCGGACGCCCGAACGATTGAAAAAAGCCGCCAGATGCGTATACAACGCACATCGCATAGGCTTGGCACTAGCTATCGAACCATAGAGCAGACCTAGGCCCCGATGATTGCCTTTAAGAGCCGCAACCATCTGACGGGTACGCTGCGCTTCGAGCATATCATGCAAACGGGCCGAACGCTCTATTGAAGATACACCATGGGGGCTCAGACACAAATTTTCGATGCAGGCAACCAGGCCGGCGTAGTAATACCGCTGGCAGACCAGCTTCAACTGATCGCCACCGCCCGCGACGGCAAGCGAGTCGGCAAGCCTGTCGAGCGCCCCGATATCATCAGAAAGCTTGGCAAACATCGTGGGGTCAAACGTCTCCGTAATCGACGGCGCCACTGCATGAAAACGGGCACGGCCACATCCCGAAACGCGCTTTGCCCGCGAAAGCGCGAACGTCAAAAAAGACACCGTGCGAAACGCATCGCCGTGCGCAAGGCACGCCTCAAAGAGGGCGCGATCATACAGCACGCCAGAGGTCTGTCGGATTAAACCACAGGAAACCAATTGGGTCAGGCAAGCCGCCCGGTCCTCATCTTCAGAAACGGATGTCGCGTCCAAAACTCGGGAATGACGTTCGCGGTGAACATCGTAGCGATCGAGCGAAACAGAGGGAAACACGATGTCAGCAGAAGCGTCGCAGGAGCTTTCGACCATCTGCGAAAGGGACTGCGGCGCAAACCACTCATTGGCATTCATCGCAATGATCTGGGAGCCGCGCGAAGCCGCAAAACCGGCACGCAGGCAGGCGCCAGGCACTGGGTCCTCAACATCAATCAAATCAATATGAATGTCTCTGTCGGCAGCAACTTCGAGCGAATGGCGCACACCGGCTACCACGCCGCGGCAAACGACGACAATCTGCAAATCGTAGAGGTCTTGGTTCTGGATGCTCTCGAGAGCGCGCATCGTATAACTGGGCGAACCCTCAACAATCAGGATCACCGAAAGTCGCGGATGCGAACCACGTCGAACCAAGTTTTCCGTCCTCTCGACAGCCAGTAACAAACTGCCGTTCATGGTACACCCCGTCATTAAATGCGGATGGTCGCCCGTCGCGATGCACGTCAAGAACAGATGTTGCACACGCCCCGCTCACAGGCACTGCACACAAAGATCGCCGTCAGGAAGCCACTTCCCTAATCGATCACCACAAGCTCGGCGGGGTCGTAGTCCACGCCCATAAAGGTAAGACCGCATGCGGGCGCCGTAGGACCGGCAGCGGAGCGATCGCAGGCATCAATTACCTCGCGCATCCACTCGGGATCGCGGCGATGCATGCCGATCTCGACAAGAGTGCCCACAATGGTTCGCACCATCGAATGCAAAAACGCATTGCCCTCGATGGTAAACGTGAGGATGTCCTCGCCAAAGGCGACCTCATGGCCAAACTCGGCACGCATTACGCAGCGGTGCGTAGGTTTGCCCACGGCAGAGGCGACCTTGCAAAAGCTCTTAAAGTCCTGCTCGCCCAAAAGCGCAGGGCAGGCGGCCGCCATCGCATCGACGTCGAGGGGATAGCGATGCCACCACACTGCACCGCGTGACAGCACGGGCCGCGCATCACGGTCGGCAATGCGATAGGTGTAAGTGCGAGAGCGCGCGTCAAAACGTGCAGAAAAGCCCTTACGAGCCTTGTAGACCTCGTTTATGGCGATATCTTTGCCCAGGAGGGCATCCATAGCCCTCAGCCACCTACGGCGCGTCAAAGCGAGCTCAGTGTCCGTTACGGGCACGCTGATGTATTGGGCCACCGCATGAACGCCGGCATCGGTACGCCCTGCGCACGTCAGATCGATTGGGCGGCGCAGCAACGTCTCGATTGCACGGCGCAGCTCGCCCGCAACCGTCGTCTGGCCCGGCTGCTCGGCAAATCCGCTATAGGAGGAGCCATCGTAGGCCACGCGAAATACAAGGGTGGCGTCGAGCTCGGGGGTCGAATTGAAATCAGACGGCGCAGTCATGGGCGCTCCCAACAAACTAGCAACGGAATTGCGACAAAAAAAGAGGGGTACGCGAACGTACCCCTCGAATATAGCCTATGCAGACAGAATGTCTACTCAGCGGTCTCCTCAGCAGGAGCCTCCTCGACAGCCTCGACCTTCTTGGGAGCAGCGGCCTTCTTGGGGGCCGGAGCAGCCTTCTTGGCCTTAGGCGTGCAAGGCTCGGTGACGAGCTCCATGATAACGATGGGAGCGTTGTCGCCCTTGCGGTTACCGAGCTTCATGATGCGGGTGTAACCGCCGTTGCGGTCCTGCCACATGCCCTGAGCAGCCTTGTCGAAGATCTCGGCAACGAGCTGCTTATCGCCGAGCTTGGCGATAGCCAGACGACGAGAGTGCAGGTCGCCCTTCTTGGCCCAGGTGATGATCGGGTCGACGACCGAACGCAGCGCCTTAGCGCGGGTCTCGGTGGTCTTGATGCGGTCGTTCTCGAAGAGGGCCTTAGCAAGGCTCTTCTTCATGGCCTTGGTGTGGCTCGCATCGGTGCCGAGCTTCAGGCCCTTCTTAACGTTGTGACGCATGGTCTAGTTTCTCCTCAAATATGCGAAGCATTAAGCCTTCAGGCTCAGGCCCATGGACTCAAGCTTGTCCTTCACTTCCTCGATCGACTTAACACCGAAGTTACGGATGTTGAGCAGATCGTTCTCCGAGAACTCAACGAGCTGACGGACCGAGTGAATGCTGGCGCGCTTAAGGCAGTTGTAGGAACGGACGGAAAGGTCCAGGTCCTCGATCTGCTTGTCCAGCTCGGCGTTGTCGTTGGTGACCTCGGGAGCGAAGATCGAAGCCTCCTCCTCGACCTCGAGGGTCTCGGCAAGGTTCATAAAGGCGACCATATGCTGGTTGATGATATTGGCAGCCTGGACCACGGCGTCGCGCGGGGCGATGGAACCGTTGGTCTCGATCTCGAGGACAAGGCGGTCGTAGTCGGTATGCTGGCCGACACGGCAAGCCTCAACGAGCTTGGCGCAACGGGACACCGGCGAGTAGAGCGAGTCGACGTTGATCACACCGATGGGATCGTTGTCACGCTTGTTAGCCTCGCCAGAGACATAGCCGCGGCCATAGCCGATGCGCATGCTCATGGTGAGATGGCCACCCTCGGTGAGCGTAGCAATGTGCTGCTCGGGGTTGACCAGCTCAAACTCGGACGGAATAAAGAAGTCCGCACCGGTGACCTCGCAGGGGCCGTCAACCGAGATGGTGGCGGTCGCCTCGTCGGTCGTGCCGAGAGCCCTGAAGACAAGACCCTTGACATTCAGGACGATGTCGGTGACATCCTCGACCATGTTAGGGATGGTCATGAACTCGTGCTGCGCACCATCGATCTGAATGGCCTCGACGGCGGCACCCTCGAGCGAGGACAGAAGAACACGACGAAGCGAGTTACCCAGCGTATCGCCGTAACCACGCTCGAGCGGCTCGACGGAGACACGAGCAGAGGTCTCGTTGATCTCTTCGACCTGAACCTGAGGCCTAATGAATTCTGACATGTATTACCTCCAGCCTCAGCAGCCCGGATGGACTACTTAGAGTAGAGCTCGACGATGAGCTGCTCGTTGATATCACCGCTGATCTGCTCACGCGTCGGCAGAGCGAGCACGTTACCAGACAGCTTCTCGATATCGACCTCGAGCCAGCCAGGGACCTCAAAGCGCTCGGAGGAAATCAGGGCCTCCTTGATGGGGAGGAGGTCACGGAACTTCTCGCCGACAGCGACGACGTCGCCGGCCTTAACGCGGTAGGACGGGATGTCAACGCGCTTGCCGTTCACGGTGAAGTGACCGTGACGGACGGACTGACGAGCCTCTTTGCGGGTGCGGGCGAAGCCAAGACGGAAGACGACGTTGTCGAGGCGAGACTCAAGGATGATCATGAGGTTCTCACCGGTGACGCCGTTCATCTTACGGGCCTTGTTGAAGTAGCCGTGGAACTGCTTCTCCAGAACGCCATAGATGAACTTGACCTTCTGCTTCTCACGCAGCTGCATGCCGTACTCAGATTCCTTGCGACGGCGCTTGGGCTGACGGATAGATTCCTTCTTGCTGCTGTAACCGAGCTCAGCGGGATCGATCCCGAGCTGACGGCAGCGCTTAAGAACAGGAGTCCTGTCGATTGCCATATTGATACGATCCTTTCAGTTACACGCGGCGACGCTTCTTGGGGCGGCAGCCGTTGTGCGGAATGGGGGTCTTGTCCTGGATGCTCGAGACCTCGAGGCCAGCAGCCTGGAGGGAGCGGATGGCGGTCTCACGACCGGAGCCGGGGCCCTTGACGAAGACGGAAACCTTCTTCATGCCGTGCTCCATGGCCTGCTTGGCAGCAGCCTCGGCAGCCATCTGGGCAGCGAACGGCGTGGACTTACGGGAGCCCTTGAAGCCCACCTGGCCAGCCGACTTCCAGGAAATGACGTTGCCCTGGGGATCGGTGATCGAAACGATCGTGTTGTTGAACGTAGAACGAATGTGAGCCTGGCCCACGGAAATGTTCTTACGGTCCGCGCGCTTCAGACGGGCAGCGCGAACGTTCTTCTTAGCAGTAGCCATCTATCTAGCGCTCCTTATTTCTTCTTCTTAGCACCGATCTGACGCTTCGGGCCCTTGCGGGTACGAGCGTTAGTGTGGGTGCGCTGGCCGCGGACCGGGAGGCCCTTGCGGTGACGAAGGCCGCGGTTGCAGCCGATGTCCATAAGGCGCTTGACGTTCTGGTTGCGCTCACGGCGGAGGTCGCCCTCAACCATGATCTGATTCTTATCGATATAATCGCGGATGGCGTTAACCTCATCCTCGGTGAGGTCCTTAACGCGCGTATCCACGTTAACGTTGCACTCGACGCAGATCTTCGTCGCAGTGGTGCGGCCGATGCCGTAAATGTAGGTCAGACCGATCTCAACGCGCTTCTCACGCGGGAGGTCAACACCATTAATACGGGCCAACGTAGTCTCCTCTCTTAACCCTGACGCTGCTTATGACGGGGGTTCTCGCAAATGACGAGGACCTTGCCATGGCGCCTAATGATTTTGCACTTATCGCACATCTTCTTGACCGAAGGACGTACCTTCATCGTTCTTCCTTTCGGTAGCGCTCAAACTACTTCCCTACTATCTACTCGCCCAGCCGCAGGCGTTTAAAACTATGGCTGGTCTTCACACGCAAACCGACCGTAGGTTGAGCTAAGCCTGCAGTCGGAAAAGAGCGTGTATGCGTGTCGCTATTTATAGCGATAGGTGATGCGACCGCGGGTCAGGTCGTACGGGGAAAGCTCCACGACAACCCTGTCACCGGGGAGAATGCGGATGTAATTCATTCGGATCTTGCCAGAAATGTTGCACAGAACCGAATGACCGTTCTCGAGCTCGACCTTAAACATGGCGTTGGGCAGCGGCTCCTTTACCGTACCCTCGAGCTCAATTGCGTCTTCCTTCTTCACAAGCAATCATCTTTCTCTAGAAAACGACAGCGATTGAGTATTCTACAATACGCATGCACGTATCGTAATATCTTCGTAATGGCTCCACAACTACGTGGAACTTGTTACATTTCTCCGCCCTGCAAGGAACACCAAGCACCTTGGGCATCCGTGGTAAGAATCACCGGGCCGTCATTGGTAATGGCGACGGTGTTCTCGTAGTGCGCAGCGGGCAGGTGGTCGTTGGTGGTAACAATCCAACCATCGGAGCCTGTGCTCACATGATTGGAACCCATCGTAACCATCGGCTCGATGGCGATGACCATACCAGCCTGAAGGCGAACGCCTCTCCCCTTCTTTCCATAGTTAGGAACGTTGGGGTCCTCGTGCATCACACGACCGATACCATGCCCCACGTAATCGCGAAGCACGCCGTAACCGTGAGACTCGGCGAGGGACTGAACGGCATAGCCGACGTCCCCGATATGGTTACCGGGAACAGCCTGCTCGATTGCAGCCTTTAGGCAATCGCGCGTAACCTCGCACAGGGCCTTGGCCTCGGGCGTGGGCGTGCCGACGAAAAACGTCCAGGCGTTATCGCCAACCCAACCGTCGACAATGGCTCCCGTATCGATGGAGATGATATCGCCATCGCGCAGGATCATGTCGGGATTGGGAATACCGTGAACCACGGCATCGTTGATCGATGCGCAAATGGTCCCCGGGAAGCCGCCGTAACCCTTAAAGGCAGGGGTGCCGCCATGCATGCGGATAATCTGCTCGGCAAGCTGATCGAGTTCGAAGGTCGACACGCCGGGGCGAACCATGGCTCCAACGTGGCGGAGCGCCATCTTAGATAGCGCTCCTGCCTTCTTCATCTGCTCAATTTGCGTTGCAGACTTAATCTTGATCATAGACCGAGAGCCTCTTTGACATCCCCGTACACGGTCTCGCGAGTCTGGTCACCGTTGACCGACTTGAGCAGACCCTGGCCACGATAGTAGTCGACGAGCGGGCTCGTGGACTTCTCGTAGACGTCGAGACGGTTCTTGATGGTCTCGGGCTTGTCGTCGTCGCGCTGATACATCTCGCCGCCGCACTTGGGGCAGGTAGTATCGGCAGCCGTGCCGGGGTAGCCGCAGGCGC
>UQNG01000013.1:0-34165 GCA_900542335.1 uncultured Collinsella sp. | reverse complement strand
TGCGCGCCCACCAGAGCGACAACTTGTCATTCAAAGAGGACGGCATGACCAGAAGGTCTATGCCGTCCTCTTTTCATGCCAATTTGTTCGCTCTGGCGGGCGCTCGCTGGCGTTGCCAAAACATCGGCGTTCCCATAGTCCAAACCTGCCAAAAAGGGACAGGTTTATTTTGGTCGGTTTTATCTGGGTAAACGTGGTTGTCTATCGCAATGTAGTCGTTGGGAACGTTCTTGTTTGACTAGTCGTTTAAGAACATCCCCAACGACTACATAGCATGAGAGTGGATAATCTCCCGGTTTGAGTCTGCATTCGAGCTCAAAGTGGGAGATTATCCACTCTCATTTGCTATGCGTCCGAAAATCCACGCTCGTTTGATTTCTGCCTACATTTGGAGGAAGAGCTCGTGGAGGCGGGCGTCGTCGTCGAGCTCGGGGTGGAAGGTGACGCCGAGCTGGTTGTCTTGACGGGCGGCGACGATGCGGCCATCGACTTCGGACAGGGCTTTGGCATTGCCGTGCACCTTGACGATGCGGGGTGCACGGATAAACGTCAGCGGCACTTCACCGTCGATACCGTCTACCCGCCCCTTGGTGCGAAAGCTGCCGAGCTGTCTGCCATAGGCATTACGCTCAACGAGCACATCCATGGTTGCCAGGCGCGGCGTCCCCTTATCGTCGTGGGCGGCAAGGTCGCGCGCCAGCAGAATCAAGCCGGCGCAAGTCCCCAATACAGGCATGCCTTCAACAATGCGGATGCGAAGCCCCTCGAGCATACCGAGTTCGGCAAGTAGCTTGCCCTGAACGGT
This sequence comes from uncultured Collinsella sp., assembly GCA_900542335.1. Lineage (GTDB taxonomy): Bacteria > Actinomycetota > Coriobacteriia > Coriobacteriales > Coriobacteriaceae > Collinsella. Next base: position 33,360 of record UQNG01000013.1, on the reverse strand, counting down.
GGACTCGCCGCCGGGGAGGACCAGGCGGTCAAAGTTCTGCTGCAAATCGGCCGCCTGCCTCAGCTCAATACAGTGCGCGCCCAGCTCAGATAGTCTTGCCTCGTGCTCGGCAAAAGCGCCTTGGACCGCCAGCACGGCGACCGTTTGGTCTGCATAATCGCTCATGTGCGATCCTTTCTGCTGGACTAGCGCCCGCGCTCCTCCATGATGATCTCGATCTCGTCGGCGTTGATGCCCACCATGGCCTCGCCCAGGTCCTCCGAAAGCCCGGCGATGAGTTTGGCATCGGTGAAGTTTGCCACGGCCTTGACGATGGCGGCGGCGCGCTTAGCGGGGTCGCCGCTCTTAAAGATACCCGAGCCGACAAAGACGCCCTCGGCACCCAGCTGCATCATCAACGCGGCGTCGGCGGGGGTCGCTACGCCGCCGGCGGCAAAGTTCACGACGGGAAGCTTGCCCGTGGCATGGACCTCGCGGACCAGTTCGACCGGAACCTGCAGCTGTTTGGCTGCCTCAAAGAGCTCATCATCGCGCAGAGCGACAACGTCACGGATCTGCTTTTGGATCTTGCGCATGTGGCGCACGGCTTGGACGACGTCGCCCGTGCCCGGCTCGCCCTTGGTGCGAATCATCGTGGCGCCCTCGGCAACACGGTGCAACGCCTCGCCCAGATCGCGGGCGCCGCAGACAAACGGCACGTCAAACTGGGTCTTGTCGATGTGATAAACGTCATCGGCGGGGGAGAGAACCTCGGACTCGTCGATGTAATCGATCTCGATGGCCTGCAGGATCTGCGCCTCGACAATGTGACCGATGCGGCACTTGGCCATGACGGGGATGGAGACGGCCTCTTGGATGCCCTTGATCATCTTGGGATCGCTCATACGCGAGACGCCGCCTGCGGCACGGATGTCGGCCGGGATGCGCTCGAGAGCCATGACGGCGCAGGCGCCTGCCTCCTCGGCGATGCGTGCCTGCTCGGGAGTGGTGACGTCCATGATGACGCCGCCCTTGAGCATCTGCGCGAGCTCGCGGTTGAGTTTGACGCGATCGGCCTTGCTGGTCTGTTCTACCATGGTTGCTCCCTTGGTTGGCATGTGCATTGTTTGACGGAACATCCTATCGGGGAGCTGGGTATGGCGAAATACTCAGTTTTCGAGAAAATTACAAGGTCAGACTAATACCAGATTGAACAGCGCGATAAGGTCAGGTGGCAAACACATGCTTGACTACAATTTGGAAAAACGCGGCGAAGCATCGCTCTATGAGTATGTTTACCAGCAAATTCGAGATGATATCGTAGCTGGACGCATTGCGGCGGGGGAACATCTTCCGTCTAAGCGCGCCTTTGCCAGTCATCTGGGAATCAGTGTCATTACCATCGAGAATGCATATAACCAGTTACTTGCCGAGGGCTATATTTGCTCAATGCCGCGTCGGGGCTACTACGCTTGCGAGCTTCCGGATGCACCGGTTTTGCCTTCGGCTGCGGAGGGCATCGACCGAGATGCCGTCTCCGCGGGCCCCAGCGCACATGATATCAACGGACAGGTCGAGCGATTTGATGCGCTTTCTCCTTCCGCTTTGGAGGCGGCGCGGCTTTGGCAAAGCGCGCTGCGGGCGACGCTGGCATCCGAAGACGAACGCGAAATCTTTTCGACTGCGCCGGCACAGGGCACCGCTCGGCTACGACGCGCAATTGCTCACCACCTGCGCGGGACAAGGGGTATGGATGTCGACCCCGACAACATCGTTATCGGTGCGGGCGCCCAGCTGCTCGATACCATGTTGGTTCAGTTGCTTGGAGCCGACAAGGTGTATGCCGTTGAGGATCCGGGCTATTTGCGCCTGACGCGCATCTATCAGGCCATGGGCTGCAAAGTTCGACATATCCCGTTGGATGATGAGGGCGTGGACTTGAGCGCTCTGCAGAAAACCGGGACCGATGTCCTTCACCTGATGCCGTCTCATCAGTATCCGACCGGCCTGGTGACGAGCATCGCGCGCCGATATGCGCTGCTGAGCTGGGCCGCCGAGCGACCAGGTCGGTATCTCATCGAAGATGACTTTGATTGTGAGTTTCGCCTTGCCGGCAAGCCGATTCCCGCGCTCGCGTCGATCGATGCCGCTCAGTCGGTTATCTACACCAACACGTTTTCGAAGAGCCTGTCATCGGCGTTGCGTCTAGCGTACATGGTGCTGCCCGACGAGCTGATGGAGCGGTTTAGGCGCAACCTTGGTTTTTACGCCTCGTCGGTGAGTTCTGTTGACCAGGTCGCTTTGGCTCGTTTGCTGGAATCGGGTGATTACGAGCGACATGTGAACCGCGTGCGCGTTCGTGCTCGCGAGGCGCGTGATGGCCTGGCGGCGCTTGTGCGGAAGGCGTTTCCGGCGGGGGAGGTCTCGATCGAACATGCGGACGCGGGCCTTTACTGCACCGTGGTTGGGGGGCGCGGAATGGGCGGAAGCTCTTTTGCGCGAGCCCTCACGCGCTCGAGCATCCCGTTCGTCGATGTCAGTGACTGCTTTTGGTGCGCTGATGGCGCATTTGTCCCTGAAAACTCAAGTCAAATTCTTGTTCAGTATGACGATTTGAGTCCAAAAGTGCTTAATACCTTGGAATTGCAGCTAATGGGGGGCACTCTGCAATCTAAGTGAGTAGACTTTTAGCACTTTGGCGACCAGGCAGTTTTGTAACAAGCTATCTACCTGCGGTTTTGAAAAGCAGGATGACCGGCCTGCTCGGGATGTTCAAAAAAGTCTACTCACTTGCCGCGCAAAGCTTCTACATGAAAAAATGGGGTTTTCAACAGGGTTTCGTCCAGCTCTTGGCAAGCTTTTGGCCAGTTGGGGAGGGCTGTTGAAAACTTGGCAGTCCGTTCGGCGCCCTTTTTGTTGCGTTCGCGCCAATGCGAGACCGGCTGGGTTGAAATTCGTGTTTTCCTGTGCCTATGAAGGATCTACTTTGTGACATATCGGCTTTTAGGTACTGGCGTTTGCCTCCTCAAGTCCGCGCTTTGTGTCCGCCGCTTCCACGACCGGAAGAAGACCGGCAGCGATATGATCTCGCCCGCAACCCGACGGCTGCGGTCGCGCTCGGTTTTCCGTTGTATGCATTGGTTCGGACGAGAAACAAACGGACTTGTCCTGCCAGCATTAGGCAGCGGCTGTTTCTTGGTGAGCTTCCCAGGGAATCCGTGCTGGAAACGGAGCATGGATTTTTGATTACGTTTCCTCTACTGACGGCATTCATCATGTCGCGGCATCTGACGGATCTTCAGCTTCTTTTTGTGTTGGCGGAGATGTGTGGCTTGTTTGCGGTGTGCGCTCTGCCGGTGGCACTTGAGGCGGAGCTTACGCGTGCAATTGATTCGGGCGCGATTTCGACAACGTTCGGTTGGGTGCGCTGCCCGTCCGAGGACGGCGCCACTTCAAATTTATGGCGTCGAGACGCTTTGGTTTTGGGCAGAGACCTTGACCGTTTTTGTTCAGATATTTGCGGGATGCGTTACGGCAATAGATTTATGGCGGTATCGCAACTTGTTCCATTGGGCGCCGCGTCGCCTTTTGAGGTCGAGGCGCATTTGTTGCTTGGGCTGCCGCGAGCCCTGGGAGGCGAAGGGTTTTGCGGCATAGAGCTCAATGTCGAAGTGATACTAAGCACAAGTGCTCGAGCGATTGTGGGAAAGTCCCGTGTGTATATCGATCTGCTTCTGTCTTCGCCGGACGGGAGGCGACAGGTGGCCATTGAATGTCAGGGAAAGGCCTCGCACGGGCGCGCGGGGGATGGCTTGCGCGACGCAGACCGCATGACGGCCCTTCAGACCATGGGCTACGATGTACTTCTCCTGACACACAGACAGATATCCGATGAGGACAGATTCCGCGCGATCGTTAAGGCCGTATACAGGATGCTCGATGCTGAATATCGTGATAAAAGCTCGGATGAGCAAAGGACCGAGGCATTACTCCGGTCTGAACTATTTGTTGACTGGACAAAATTGGGAGTAATCGACGGAAAGATGCCCGTTAGACACAAAACAGCTCGATCGTGGACGACTGCGGAACTAAGTGAGTAGACTTTTGGCTTGATGGCGACCAAGCTGTTTTTGCAACAAGTCATTTACCTGCGACTTTATAAAGCAGTACGGATGGTCTGCTCGGCAAGTTCCAAAAAGTCTACTCACTTAGTTTTTGACGAGAAACCGATGCCGAAGATAGTTCTATTTCGGGGCGCTAACGAGTCCTCGAGACACAAAAAGGCCCGAACCAATACGGTCCGGGCCTTATAAAAGCTAGAGAATGTCTCTCAGGCGGTTGGCTTAGCCAAAGTAACGCTTGAGCAGGCCGGCGAAAGCCTTGCCGTGGCGGGCCTCGTCGCGAGCCATCTCGTGCACGGTGTCATGGATGGCATCGAGGCCAGCGGCCTTGGCGCGCTTAGCAAGATCGGTCTTGCCGGCGGTGGCGCCGTTCTCGGCCTCAACGCGCATCTCGAGGTTCTTCTTGGTGGAGTCGGTCACGACCTCGCCCAGGAGCTCAGCGAACTTGGCGGCATGCTCCGCCTCCTCGTGGGCAGCCTTCTCCCAGTACAGGCCGATCTCGGGATAGCCCTCGCGATGAGCGACACGAGCCATGGCCAGGTACATACCGACCTCAGAGCACTCGCCCTCAAAGTTAGCGCGCAGGTCGGCAACGATGTCCTCGGAGACGCCCTCCATCTTGGCGACGCCCACGACGTGCTCGGCAGCCCACTCGAGCTGGCCCTCCTCCTGCTTCAGGAAACGAGAACCGGGAACGCCGCACTGGGGGCACTTAAAATCCTCGGGCAGCTGGTCGCCGTCGAACTCTTCCACATAACCGCAAACGGGGCAAACAAACTTCATGATTCGATCCTTTCGATCGATGGCGATGGTGCGCTCGCCCGGTCCCATAAGGGCCCTCTCCGGACGTGCGTCTTGACGAGTTCTATTATCCATAAATGAGACTGAAAGTGAAGCCTATTAGGAATGATTTTTAATAAAACAATTTTGAGATATGAAGATGTTGATTGATTAACGATTGGCAGGCCGTCTTTGACCACCGCTGAGTACAATCGGTCGAGCAAATGTTGACGAATCAACAAATGAAGGAGTTTCCTTTATGCATCTAGCCCGCCGCGCCTGGTGCCGAACGTATCAAACGATTTTTCGCATCGCATTGCCGGTGCTGCCCTATACCGAGCCACGCATTTTGGAGCATGCCGAGGATATGCCCGCGGTGCTTCAAAAGCGCTCGATACAGCGGGTTCTTATGGTAACGGATCCCGGCATTGCCCGTCTGGGGCTCACGGCGCCGCTCGAGACGGCGCTCGCATCCAGGGGAATTGGCGTTACGGTCTATGCCGAAACGCGTGCGAACCCCACGGTCTCAAACGTGGAGGAAGCGGCGGCGCTGTATCGCGAGAACGACTGCCGGGCCATTATCGGCTTTGGCGGTGGCTCGGCCATGGACTGTGCCAAGGGCGTGGGAGCACGCATCGCGCAGCCAAACAAGCCCATCAACAAGATGCGCGGGCTGCTGCGGATTCATCGTCGCCTGCCGCTGCTCATCGCCGTTCCCACCACGGCAGGTACGGGAAGCGAGGTCACGCTTGCGGCGGTAATTACCGATGATGAGACGCACTACAAGTACCCCATTAACGACTTTGTGCTTATCCCGCGCCTTGCGGTGCACGACCCCGAGTTTACGCGCGGCCTGCCCGCCTCCATTACGGGGCAGACGGGCATGGACGCCCTGACGCATGCTGTCGAGGCCTTTATCGGGCGAAGCACCACGCCCTATACGCGCAAGATGGCGCGACAGGCGGTTCAGCTCATCCACGACAATTTGCTCGAGGCCTATGAGCATGGCGACAACATGCGTGCACGTCGCAATATGCTTTCGGCGGCGTATAAGGCGGGTGTTGCGTTTACCCGCTCCTATGTCGGATATGTGCATGCCATCGCGCACAGTCTGGGCGGCCGATACGGAATTCCGCACGGTTTGGCCAACGCGATCATCCTGCCGCACATGCTTCGCGCTTATGGTGACGCCGCCGCCCCCAAGCTTGCCGACCTCGCTCGCATGGCGGGCATTGCGCCGGCTACCGCACAGGATAGTCTTGCGGCCGAGGCCTTTATCGATTGGGTCGACCGCATGAACGGGGCCCTGGGAATCCCCAAATATGTCTCAGGTATTCGCCGCTCTGACATTCCTGAGATGGCGGCGCATGCCGATGCCGAGGCCAATCCCCTGTACCCCGTTCCGCTTTTGATGGACCGCTTGGAGCTCGAGCATATGTACGAAGTCGTTGCAGGTGGTATGTTTGAGGGCGAGAACTAGGAGGGTCCATGAACACCGGGGAAATTGCGCGCATCGTCGGCGATCAGCGCACCTACTTTAAGACGCACGCTACGTTTGATGTCGATGCTCGACGTCGCGCGCTCGTGAGTTTACGCGATGCGGTCCGGGCGCACGAGGCCGATATTGCCCATGCGCTCAAGACCGATTTGGGAAAGTCGCATGACGAGGCATATATGTGCGAGATCGGCACGTCGCTTTCCGAGATTCGTCATCAGATTGCTCACGTGGTTCGATGGAGTCGTCCGCGCCTGCGTCCGTGCGATCTTGCCAACGCCGTGAGTGTGTGCAAAACGCAAGCCGTGCCCTATGGCGTCACGCTCATCATGGCGCCCTGGAACTACCCGTTTTTGCTGACGCTCGAGCCGCTCGCCGGAGCCCTTGCCGCGGGCAATACCGTGGTCATCAAGCCGAGTGCATATGCTCCGGCATCGAGCGCGGTGCTCAAGCAAATCTGTGAAGAGGCATTTGATCCGCGTCTGGTGACGGTTGTCGAGGGCGGGCGCGCCGAGAACGAAGCGTTGCTCGATGAGTGCTGGGACAAGATTTTCTTTACCGGTAGCGTTCCGGTCGGCAAACTCGTCATGGAGCGCGCAAGTAAAAACCTTGCGCCCGTGACGCTTGAGCTGGGCGGAAAGAGTCCCTGCATCGTGGATGCGACGGCAAACTTGAAGGTTGCGGCACGGCGTATCGCCTTTGGTAAATGGCTCAACGTGGGGCAGACCTGCGTGGCGCCCGACTACCTGCTGGTCGATACGAGCGTGCACGACGAGCTGCTGGGCCTCATCAAGGAAGAGGTCCGTCGCATGTTTGGCGAGCACCCGCTCGATAACGAGGATTACGGGCATATCGTCAACGCCAAACATTTTGCGCGCGTGCGTGGGCTGATCGATCCCGATAAGGTCGTGCTTGGAGGTGTCACGCGCGAGGCTTCGCTCAAGATCGAGCCGACGATTTTGGATGGCGTGGCCCCCGATGACGCCGTGATGCAGGAGGAGATCTTCGGCCCCATCTTGCCGGTACTGACGTTTGAGAACTTAGACGAGGCCGAAACGTTTATTACGGATCGTCCGACGCCGCTGGCCCTGTATATCTTTAGCCAGGACCGCGAGGTCCAGCAGCGCTTTGTGCGCTACGTGCCCTTTGGCGGCGGCTGTGTTAACGACACCATCATGCATCTGGCTACGAGCCATATGGGCTTTGGCGGCATGGGCGCGAGCGGCATGGGGCAGTACCATGGCCGCGAGAGCTTCGATGCGTTTAGCCACAAGAAGAGCATCGTGAACAAGGCAACCTGGCTGGACGTGCCGTTTCGGTATGCGCCCTACGCAAGCTGGAAGCACAAATTCGTGCGCATGTTTGTGCATTAGGAAATGGCAGGTAATACGAACAAGTGTTCCTATTACCTGCCATTTACGTTAGACTACTGCCATGGGGTACGGATGGGCCAACTCCCTTTAGAAGGGAATTGGTATGAACGTAAGCGATGTTATTTCGTTACTGGCGTTGTTAATCGCGGCTATCGAACTCGGCCTGTTTATCGGCCGAATGAAATAGCCGCCCCCGCGTAAGCGAAGACGGCCACTTCTCACGATGTAAACGTGCACTGGAGTTGGCAAGACCCGCTGCAACGGGTGCCATCCGTGCCTCTATCTTATCTGCAAGCGCTCTGTCTCGCAAGCGTTGCGGCAACTGGGTGAAAGGCGCGAGCGGGTGAATTCGTGTCCGCACGAGTTCGTAGACTTCTCAATAAGGTTAAGCGCCGGTTTATCCGGCCGTTAGAGGAGTTGCCATGTACGAGCCTTCGCGTGTTCTATTGTCATTTCATATCGCAGGATTTCAGTATGCCGACGGCGCATTGGTCCTGGGTGATCTAAAAGTGGGCGATAGGCTGACGCTGTGTGCCGAGCGCGATAATCCCCATGACCCCGAGGCGGTTGCGATCTATTACGGCAACACCAAGCTTGGCTATGTTCCGGGAAACGAGGTCGGCCCGCTGTCCTTGATGATGTATTACGGCCACGAGGACGTATTTGAGGCCCGCGTGCAACAGGTTGCTCCCGAGCGCAGCCCGTGGCATCAGGTGCGCGTTGGCCTCTACGTGGTGGACGCTCGCTAATCGGCAAGGGAGGCGGCCATGTTTGATGGCGATGATCTGTTCGATCTGACAGACGATCCGTTTGAGTGGGATCTGCTACTCGATGACGATGAGTTGGAGCAGGATCGTAAGAAGCGCCAGGACAAGAACGCCCGGGGTGACGCGTCGAAAAAGAAAGACAAGCGCCGCCGAGGTCTGTTCGGTGGGCTCTTTGGATAACCGCCGCATCGATGCGTCTGTATACTTAGCACGAGTTGAACGCGTTGCGAAATGAGGGCATAGACGATGATGTGGTTTACCGCCGACCTGCACCTGGGCGATACGAATATCTTGCACGATATGGATCGGCCGTTTGGCTCGGTCGAGGAGATGAACCGCAAGGTCATCGATGCCATCAATGAGTGCGTGGCTGCGGATGACCGTCTCTACATCCTGGGAGATTTTACCTATCGTTTGCCCTTGGCTGAGGCGGTGCGCCTGCGCGAGCGTATCGAATGCAAGAATGTGACGCTCATCCGCGGTAACCATGACAGCGACTGGGAAGATTCCGACGTACCGCAGATTTGGGAAGACGTGCGCGATTACCTGGAGATTGCTCCCGGCTATGCCAAGGGACATCGCCTGGTTATGAGCCACTACCCCATGCTCAGCTGGAATGGCAAGGCGCGTGGCGCCATCATGCTGCACGGGCATATCCACAGCAGGGGGGACCGCACCAACGCGCGCAACCGCGATCGCGAGCGCCCCATTTACCGCTACGATGTGGGCCTCGACGCCAACGAGTACAAGCCCGTAAGCCGAGATCAGATCTTGAGCTTCTTTGGGCTATAGGGCGCCAGAACCACCACAAAGGGGACAGGCACCTTTGTGGTGGTTCTGGCGCTGTTGCCATTATGGCGGCGGCGTCTTTTTTGTCCGTGCGGCGCGGTAGAGTGTAAGCGGTTGAAATTTGCGTCCATCGAGGAGCTGCTATGAACGAGATCAAGTGTCCGCATTGTGGCGAAGTCTTTAAGGTCGATGCGTCTGGCTATGCGGACATCGTCAAGCAAGTGCGCAATGCCGAGTTTTCGCGCGACCTGGATGAGCGTGTGAAGGCAGTCCAGCGCGAGGGCGAGCAGGCGCTGGAGCTTGAGCGCTCGCGTTCGACGGCTGCCTTGCAAAAGGCAGAGTCTCAGCGCAACGCTCAGCTTGTCGAGCAGAAGAACGCCGCGGAGCAGAAGCTGGCACAAGAGGTTGCCAAGCGCGATGCCGAGCTTTCCGAGCTGCGCGCCAAGCTCGAGGGCGCTGCCGCAGAGCGCGAGAGCGCAAGCCAGCGCGCGGCGGTTGAGGCCCGTGCCGACGCTCAAAAGGAGAATGCCGAGCTTCAGCGAAAAATCGACAATTTGCGTGCGCAGCTGGAGCGTAAAGATGACGAAGCCAAGCTTGTCGAGTCGGCGGCGCGCAGTGCTGCTCAAAACGATTTGGCTGCACGCGATGCGCAGATTGCCGAATTGCAGGCAAAGCTCTCCGCGGCGGACAAGGCCCAGGAGATGGCGCTTGCCGCCGCCGCGGCCGAGTCGCAGCGTGAGCTCGATGCCGCTCGCGGCGAGGCCGAGCGCGCGCTTGCTGACTATCGCGTGAAGGTACAAGAGAAGTTTTCCGCTGCAAAGGCACAGTCCGAGCAAGAGGCTGAGGGCCTGCGTGCCCAACTGCGCGAGCAGGAACTGATGGCAAAAATGAACCTGTCAGAGGCGGTCGCCGCGGCGGAGCGAGAGCGCGATGAGGCGCGTGCCAAGCTGACGAGCGAGTTGGCAGTGCGCGATTCTCGCGAGGAACAGGCTAAGGCGGCGCATGAGCTCGAGCTTGCGCAGGCCAAGCGCGCGAGCGATGACCTGATTCGCTACAAGGATGAAGAGATTGAACGCCTTAAGGACATGAAGGTCCGCCTGTCCACCAAGATGGTGGGCGAGTCTCTCGAGCAGCACTGCGAGACCGAGTTTAACCGTCTGCGCATGACGGCATTTCCTAACGCGTACTTCGAGAAGGATAACGATGCGTCCGAGGGCACCAAGGGCGACTTTATCTTCCGCGAGTGCGACGCGAGCGGCAACGAGGTCATTTCGATTATGTTCGAGATGAAAAACGAGAACGACGAGACCGCGACCAAGCATAAAAACGAGGACTTCTTTAAGAAACTCGATCACGATCGTCGCCAGAAAGGCTGTGAGTACGCGGTGCTCTGCACGCTGCTCGAGCCCGAGAGCGAGCTTTACAACGCCGGCATCGTGGACGTGAGCTATCGCTACGAGAAGATGTACGTGATTCGCCCGCAGTTTTTCATTCCCATGATTACACTTCTTCGCAACGCCGCCATGGGTTCGCTGCGCTATAAGCAGGAGCTGGCGGAATATAAGCAGCAGAACATCGACGTTACGAACTTCGAAGCCAAGATGGAAAAGTTCAAGAATGATTTCGGCCGCAACTACGAGATTGCGAGTCGCAAGTTCCAAACGGCAATCGATGAGATCGACAAGACGATTAGCCATCTTCAGAAAACCAAGGAGGCGTTGCTGTCCTCCGAGAACAACCTGCGCCTAGCCAACAAGAAGGCCGACGATCTTACCATTCGCAAGCTCACGTGGGGCAACAAGACCATGAAGGCCGCCTTTGACGAGGCGCGCGGGGCTGCGCCAGAGACAAACGATGAGCCCGCCGAGGCGGATTCGTATGAGGTCGAGGATGCCGAGTAAGGCATAGCGTATAGTGCAAAAGCGGGGCCGCTGGCGATATTGCCAACGGCCCCGCTTGTTTCGTTCCAGTATGTTCGGCTAGTCCTCGAGCAGGTCCTCGATAAAGCCGACGCGGTAGTTTTTGAAGATGACCTCGCCACTGTCTTGCGTGGCGTCCAGATCGACATCGCCCATGATGCCAAAGTCGTGGTCGCCATCCTCGTCGGCAAAGATCTGGTGCACGTGCCACACGTGTGCGGTCTTCTCATCGGACTCGTCGATGGAAAACATCGCGGCGCTGCGGGCATCTCCGTCGGTGAGGATCTCCTCGTGCTGCTCGTGGTAGGCATCGAGCGCCTTTTGCCAGCGGATCTCGCTCATGCCCCAGTCGTCGTCGAGCTCGCCCAGGTCGCGAACGTGCTCGCGGGCGGCAAGGGTCACGCGGCGGAAGAGCGCATTGCGCACCAACAGCGTGCAGCCGCGGCGGTCCGCCACGACCTCGTCGATGCCCTGCGGCGGCGCGGCGTCGAGGGCTGCCGGGTTGCCGGCGTTCTCCCACTCGTCCACCAGGCTCGAGTCGACCGAGCGCACCACAAAGCCCAGCCACGAGATAATGTCGCGCAGGCGCTCGTCGCGCTTCTCGATGGGTACGGTGCGGTCGAGCGAACGGTAAGCCTCTGCCAGGTAGCGCAGCAAAATGCCCTCGGAGCGGGCGATGCCGAGCTTTTGAATGTAGCCCTTAAAATCGCTCGCGCTTTCCAGCATATCGCGCAGGACGCTCTTGGGAGAGAGCTGGTAGTCGTTTGCCCAGGGTACTTCCTGGCAGTACTTGTCAAAGGCGGCGTCGAGCAAATCCTCGAGCGGCTTTTCATACGTGACGTCTTGAATGCGCTCCAAGCGCTCCTCATATTCGATGCCGTCGGCCTTCATCTCGGCCATAGCGCGATCGCGTGCGGCGCGCTCCTGTGCGCGCAGCACCTGTTTGGGATCCTCGAGCGTTGCCTCGACCATTGAGATCAGGTCCAGGGTATAGGTCTCGCTCTCGGGATCGAGCAGCTCCAATGCGGCAAGCAAGAACGGCGAGAGCGGCTGATCGAGCGCGAAGTCCTCGGGCAGATCGACCGTCAGCGCATAGTCGATGTCTGGTGCGGCGTCAGCCGGGGCATCGGGTGCGGGCGGCACCTCGGCGCGCACGACGACGCCGGAATCGATGAGCGTGGCGAAGATTTCGTCGGCGCGAACCTCGAGCTTGGCCTTTTCCTCGGGCGTTTGCAGGCTTGTCTCGATGAGGTCGTGCACGCGGGCTCGCGCATCGCCGCCCTGCTCGACCACGCTAATCACCATGGAGTGCGTGATGCGCAGGCGCGGCTTGAGCGTTTCTGGCTGCGTCTCGATCAGGCGCTCAAAGGTCTGCTTATTCCAGGTGACAAAGCCCTCGGGTGCCTTCTTCTTTTTAATCTTACGGAGTTTTTTGGGGTCGTCGCCCGCTTTGGCCATAAGCTTGGCATTCTCGATCTCGTGCTCGGGTGCCTCGGCAATCACCATGCCCTCGGTATCGAAGCCCGAGCGGCCGGCGCGACCGGCAATCTGATGAAACTCGCGGGCGCGCAGACGACGCATCTTGTAGCCGTCGAACTTGGTGAGCGCGGTGAGTACCACGGTGTGGATGGGTACGTTGATGCCGACGCCGAGCGTATCGGTGCCGCAGATGACGGGCAACAGGCCCTGTTGTGCCAAGCGCTCGACCAGCAGACGATAGCGCGGCAACATGCCAGCATGGTGCACGCCGACGCCGCATCCGAGCAAGCGCTTAAGAATCTTGCCAAAGGCCGTGGAGAAGCTCGTGCCTTTGGCAGCTTCCTTAATGGCCTCGCGCTGCGCCTTGCTGGCGATGCCAAAATTGGCGAGCGACTGCGCCGTCGCAAGGGCGGCATCCTGGCTAAAGTGCACGATATAGAGCGGGGCCTCGCCACGGCGCATGGCGAGCTCGACGGTGCCCTCGAGGGAGGTCGTCACATAGTCGTAGCTCAGCGGAACAGGACGCGGGGCGTCGACAACCAAGTCGCAAGCAGCGCCGGTGTGCTCCTCGAGTGAGGCGGCGATGGCAGTGACATCGCCGAGCGTGGCGCTCATGAGCATAAACTGCGTGTGGGGCAGGGTGAGCAGCGGCACCTGCCAGGCCCAACCGCGGTCGGGGTCGGCAAAGTAGTGGAACTCATCCATGGCCACGCAGCCCACATCGGCGTCCTCACCCTCGCGCAGCGCATCGTTAGCAAGGATTTCGGCCGTGCAGCAGATGACGGGTGCCTTGGTGTTGATATGCGTGTCGCCGGTGATCATGCCGACGTTATCGCGGCCGAGCACCTGCACAAGGTCGAAGAACTTTTCGCTGACCAGGGCCTTGATGGGGGCCGTGTAATAACAACGCTTACCCTGCGCCATGCCCATAAAGAGCATACCCAGCGCGACGAGCGATTTACCCGATCCGGTCGGTGTGCCTAAGATGACGTGATCGCCGGCTGCCAGGTCCATGAGGGCCTCTTCTTGGTGATCCCACAGTTCAATACCGCGATCGCTCGTCCATTCAAAGAAACGCTCGAAGGCCTGGTCGGGCGTGAGCCATGGCTCGGGCTCACTGCCATCCTCGGGCTCCCACCAGGTGGGGGAGAGCGCGCCGAGCGAGCCAAACTCGGCTTCGGTTCCCGTGCCGCCCGAGAATGAGCTGGCGGCGCCGGCGCCGGAGACGATGCTGGCGGCGGTATCTGTCGTGGTCTGTGCCATGTGTTTGCTTTCTCTCGCGATTGTCCGCCAACTATTATGGCGTAGCGGCGGCGTGGAGCGGCAGCGCGCGAGAAAATGCAGGAAATGGGCGTGCGGTGCTAGCGTTCCTGAGGCAGGCGCTTCTTGCCTTTCCGGGCACGGTTTCTAAAGTTCTCGACGGCCTCTTCCATGCCCAGGGGTACATAGGTGAGCTCATCGAGGTTATCGGGCAGGTAGCAGGCAAGGCTTTGCTCCTGCATGCGGCCCGCCGTGAGCTGTTCGTCGGTTGGCTGCGCACCGGGTGTGGCGCAAATGCCATAGACGACGGCGCCCATCTCGCGCGTGCGGCATTCATATTCGGTCTCGGGATGCTCGGGATGGTCGCGGCGAACGTCGTCGCTTACCCAAAGTGTGTCGTAGCCTGCCGCGGCAAACTGCCCCAGGGCGTAGTCGCGCAGTGGCTTGCTGTCGGTTCGCAGCGTGACGGTGGCGCCGGCTGCAAAGAGCGGGCGGTAGATCATCAGATGGTCGACATGGACGAGTCGTTTTTTGGCGTGCTTGGCCTTGGGCTGCGGCGTGGGAAAGTTAATGGTGATGGCATCGAGCTCGCCTGCGGCAAATAGCTGCGGCAGCGATGCGGCGCCTCGGGGCAGAACGAGTGCGTTGGTCAGTTCCTGCTCGCAGATTTTCTGTGCGGCATAGGCGATGCAGATGGGCTCCTGGTCCATGCCGATAAAGAGGGTGTTTGGCTCGTGGGCCGCGCGCTCTACAAGGTACGTTCCCTTGCCACAACCAAGGTCCAGGTGAAGGTGTTCGAAGGGCTTGCTGCCAACTGGCGCACAGGCCTCGCGCCAATCTCCGGCATAGGCCTCGGGGTTCGTCTCAATTGCATCGGCGTAGCGCTCCAGGCGCTCCTCGAGCACAAAGTTCTTAGGCGTGCGAACGTGGACGGCTCCCATGAGGCTCCTTGGTCATAAGTATGGAACGTATAGCTGCGCGTTCCGTCAATGGGTTGAAAAGGGGGTGGGCATAGTTTGCCCGAAAGACGCGGTGCGGCTCGACGGCGAGTCGTCGGTGCCTACAGACGCTTGAGAATCACATAGCGGTTGAGATCGCCGCTGCGACCGTCGGCATGGAAGCGCTCGAGCTCGCGCACGGGGACCTCGCCACTCTTGTAGAACGTACGGACGCCGCGCACCAGGTCGGTGATCTGCTGATCGTCAAAGTGGTGGCAATAGCGGTAGGCGTGGCGGTCGTTTTGCCAGCCGATGAGGTGGTCGCCGGCTTCAAACTGCGCGGAATCGTAACCCTCAAACGGCGGGGTGAGCTCGGCGCGGGCCTCGGCGCGAACGGCCTTGCGCGCCATGCGCTCGTCATTCATAAACTCCCAAAAGCTGATGGCGATGATGCCGCCCGGGCGCGTCTGGCGCACCAGGGCGTCGAGCACGCGTACGCGGTACTCGCACGACGGCACGTGGTGCATAAAACCAAAGCAGACCGAGATGTCGGCGAGCGGTGCGTCGAAAAGCACATCGGGCGTCTCGGCGGGGTTGAGCTTCATGAGGGCATCGAGCACGTCGAGTTCCTGGAAGTGCAGGTTGGGAATGCGCAGGGCGTGACCGCGCGCATCGATAGCCAAATCCTGGCACGAGTCGACGCCATAGAACTCAAACGGGCAGCTGGCATCTGCTGAGGGGTTTGCGCCGTCGACGCCCTTGGCGGCAAGTGCGCCGCCGGCAGCAAAGTTCTCGAATCGCATATTGCCGCAGGCAAGATCGAAGACGCGGACGGGATGCTCGATCGTGGCGACGTCGAGCTGCCCGAGCGCGATGTCCATGGTGTGCACCCAGCCGGGCCACGGGGCCTGCCGCGTATCGGAAAAGGAGGCGGAGTGTTCGCGATAGAACGTGTTGTTGAGCTGGATGAGCGATGAGGCGAAATCGCGGTTCACGGCGCGGAACTCCCTCCGTTGGCGGTGCGGAATAAACAGTACGACCATACTACCGTTAACGCCGCAACGGGGACAACCGAGCCGTGGGTCATTGCTTTGTTTGGACACATTTCCGCAGCTCATATGTGCCCGCAACCGCCGGTTGTCAAAAATCTCACTAGAATAGGTGGCATGCTTTTGGCGGTGGCGGATAGATTTTTAACTGTGCAAGGCGCCTTAAGAACAAAAACGGTCCGGCGGCACGGCTGGCATCACATAGGAGGAACCATGAATGTAGAAACTGCGCAGCGGCTCGCCGACCTTCGTCGCAGCAAGGGTTTTAGCCAAGAAGGGCTGGCGCGAAAGCTGGGGCTGTCGCGCCAGGCGGTCAGTAAATGGGAGCGCGCGGAGAGCTCGCCCGATACCGAGAACCTGATCTCGCTCGCCAAACTTTATGGCGTGAGCCTGGACGAGCTGCTCAATCCGAGCGACGAGATCGAGGACGATATCGAGTTTGAGAACGAGGACCGCGCCCGCCAGCGCGAGGCCGAGGCGGCAGAGCGTGCTCGCACCCATGAGGCGGCGGCGCGCGCTACCGAGGCGGCAACGCAGGCGAGTGATGCTGCGGCCAAGGCGGCGCAAGCGGCAAGCTGGAGTGCGCAGGCTGCCAATGCGGCGACGGCTCAGGCGACGAGTGGCGGCGCAGTTGGCTCGACTCCGGTGAAGGGCCCGTTCCAGTCGTTCCCGTATTGGGCCGTGTGTTGGCTGCTGTTCTTTTTGCTGATGTTCCTGTTTGGTGCCGGCCCCTTTGCCGCGCTGATCTTCTTTACGATTCCCATCTATCACTGGGTGGCGCGTGCGCTCGATGGTGATTGGGCGCGCGGGGATATCCAGGTTGGTCCGGCGCCGGCGGTCGCTAGGACTAAGGGGGAGGACGTTTCCACAGCGGTTGACGCTGACATGGCTGCCGCGACCACCGCTGAGTCGAGCGCCAAAGAAGGTGATGAATGATGAAGCTCTCGCATGAGTCTAAGAGGCGCTTGGGCATTGGCATCGGAGCGTTTGTGCTCATCATCGGGCTTGTCGTTGGCACTTCGCGGACTTTGATTCATTTTGATGGACCGTGGAATCTCAACGATGTTGTATCCGGCTTGTCTGGTATGGACGATGCGTTTGACGAGGACGATGTTTTTGATGACGGTATTTACTCCGCTCAGTCTCAAAAGCTTTCGAGTGAAACCTTCGATGCCGACTCATTCCAGTCCCTTGACCTGGATGTGACGTCGGGTACGGTCGATATTAAGTACGTTTCCGATGGACCGGTGCGTGTCATCGAGAGTGGTCGCGTTGCAAAAGGAGTAACTGCTTACGATGCTGCCACGCAAAATCTGGCCGAGATTAGGGGCTCTACGCTCAGGATTAACCAGTTCGACTGCGATGACGAGCGTGCGCTTGACCGTACGGTCACCATCGAGCTGCCGCGCGAGCTTGCCGATAACATGATGGACATTTCGGCGAATGTGGGGTCGGGGGATCTGACGATTACGGACATTGCGTGCCACGACTTCGATTTGACGTTGGACTCGGGAGACGTCGAGTTTACGGGTACCGTGACCGATACCCTGAATGTCGAGGTCGGTTCGGGCGACATGACGTTCGATCTCTACCAGGCGCCCGCGAAGTCGATGGACGTGAGTGTGGGCTCGGGTGATGTGGAGATGACGGTTCCGAACTCTACGGGCTTTAAGGCGAGCCTCACCTTGGGCAGCGGCGACTTCGAGAGCGATTTCCTTCCGCTTGACTACGACGGCGAGACCATTTTGAATCTTGAATTCGATAATGGCGATAAGTCCGCCACGTATCGTTTTGAGGTTGGTTCGGGCGACATGTCATTTGATTCAGAGTGACGGGCGGTTATCGAAGACTTATAAACCATAGCTGCGCTGTTTAATGGAGGCGCCGGAGCCGTGACGGGCTCCGGCGCCTTTGCCTTTACAATGGGGGCATGGAACAGATTATCTTGAACATACTTGAGGCCCTGCGTCGCGGCGAGACCGTGGACGACAAGGCGCTCGTCAAACTGATACATGCCGAGGCGCGCCGTGAGGGTGCCGACAAACGCGATTTGGCCAAGCGCCGTCTACTGCCGTTCTACCAGCGGGTTAAACGTGAGGAGCCGGCTCGTTGGGCTGCGTGGAATGTCGATACCGAGCTGGAACGTCGACTGCTGCAGGTGCTGCGTATGAAGCCTCGTCGCACGGCTTCGGGCGTGGCGACCATTACCGTCATTACCAAGCCCTGGCCATGCTCGGGCGATTGCCTGTTTTGCCCCAATGACCTGCGCATGCCTAAAAGCTATCTGCACGCCGAGCCGGCGTGCGCCCGTGCGGAGCAAAACTGCTTTGACCCGTATCTGCAGGTGAGCGCTCGTCTGACCGCGCTTTCGCAGATGGGGCATGCGACCGACAAGATAGAGCTCATCGTGCTCGGTGGCACCTGGAGCGACTATCCGCAAGGGTATCAAACGTGGTTTATGTCGGAGCTTTTCCGTGCGCTCAATGACGATGCCGTCGCCGGCGTGGCGGCAAACCCCATGTTGGCGCGTCCGGGCATCAGCCGTGCCGAGGCAGGGCGCCTGCTCGATGACGCTCCCGCCGATGCCCTGCCGCCGGTGGTAACAGAGCGCCGCGAGCGCTATCGGGCTGCCGGCATTGCGACAGACGAGGCTGAGCTTGCTGCCGGCGTTGCCGACGAGCAGGGGCGTGTGGATGCTGTCGTTGGTGGCTATAACCGCGCAGTGCGCCGTCTGTACGGCCCCGGTACGCCATGGGGCGAGGCTGCCGAGTGGCAGACGGCAACGATGGAGGAGCTTGAGCGTCAGCAGCGCATCAACGAGACGGCGAAGCATCGCGTGGTGGGGCTCGTTATCGAGACGCGCCCCGATGCCGTAACGCCGCAGGCCCTCACGCTCATCCGCCGCCTGGGTTGCACCAAGATTCAGATGGGTATTCAGAGTCTTGACCAGCATCTACTCGATATCAACGAGCGCCGCATTTCGGTGGCGCAGATCGAGCGGGCGTTTTCGCTCGCGCGCCTGTTTGGCTTTAAGATCCACGCGCACTTTATGCTCAACTTGCTGGGCGCCACGCCTGATGGGGACAAGTGCGACTACGAGCGCTTTATGACCGAGGGCGCCTTTATGCCCGACGAGGTCAAGGTCTACCCGTGCGCGCTCATCGAGGGCTCGCGTCTGGTGGGCTGTTACGAGCGTGGCGAGTGGCGCCCCTATACCGAGGACGAGCTGCTCGATGTGTTGGCCGACGACATCGTGGTGACGCCGGCGTTCTGCCGCATCAGCCGCATGATCCGCGACTTTAGCTCCGATGACATCATGGTGGGCAACAAGAAACCCAACCTGCGCCAGCTCGTTGAGAACCGCTTGGCTGCTTGGGGTGACGGTGCGACGGTTCGTGAGATTCGCTATCGCGAGATCAGCACGGCGGGCGCCGGCCTGGACGAGTTGACCCTTGACGAGGAAGTGGCGTACGAGACGCCGGTGACGCACGAGCGCTTTTTGCAGTGGGTGACACCGCAGGGCAAAATCGCGGGCTTTTTGCGCCTGTCGCTGCCCGACCGCGCGTTTGTTGCCGCGCATGCGGACGAGTTGCCGACGGTGTCGGACGAGGCGATGATTCGCGAGGTTCACGTGTATGGCATGGCGGCGCGCGTGGGCGATCAAGGCCAGGCGGCGCAGCATCACGGGTTAGGGCGTTTGCTCGTAGAACGTGCGTGCGAGATTGCCCGGGATGCGGGTTATGCGCGTATCAACGTGATTAGCGCGATTGGCACACGTGAGTACTATCGTCATCTTGGATTTTATGACCATGGCCTTTATCTGCAAAAGGAGCTCTAGATGAACAAGCCGAGTGTTTCTGCCGGCGTCGTTGCCGGCGTTGCTCTGGGGGCCGCGGCGCTTGGCGCGGCCGCTGTCGCTGTCCGTGCTGCCTGTCTGCAGGTTGCGCGAACCCGCCATGGGTTGGCGCGTGTGAAACGCGTGCACGATGAGGGAGGCGACGAAGTCCGTGTATTGGTGCAAGGCGGCGTTTACCAAAGCGCAAGCTACGTTGGCGAGCGTTGGGCGGAGCCCGTCTTTGCGTACTATCGCGCGTTTGACGACGTGTTTGAGGCTGAGGACGCAATGCGTGATGCTTACGGGCATGGTATCGACCGTATGCTCATGCTGGGCGGCGGCGGGTTTGCCTATCCCAAGTTTGCACTGATGTCGCACGAGAGCTTGCGCATGGACGTCATTGAGTACGATGCCGAGATTACGCGCCTGGCGCGCCGTTGGTTCTACCTGGACGAGCTGGAGCGCACGGTGGGCGATCGCCTGCGAGTGATTACCGCTGAGGCTCGCTCGTATCTGGGCGTGACGAGCGTGGGTCATCGTCGCTACGACGTGGTCGTGAGCGATTGCTTTGGCGGTGCCGAGCCCGTACGCGAGCTGGCGACGGTTGAGGCATTGCGTTTGGTGCGAGGCAGCCTGAACCCCGGGGGCATCTATGTTGCCAATATCGTGAGTGCGAACAGGGGGAGCGGCGTGACGTTCCTGCGCGATTGCGTTGCCGCGGCACTCGAGGTATTCGCCCACGCCTGGGTGGTCCCATGCGGCGACGCGGAGTTCGGCGGCGAGGAAAACTACCTGCTCGTCGCCAGTGACGGCGATTATGCCTTTGCCGAAGCCGTGCCCTTCGACGCCGACTTCCTCGGCACCGTCCTTCACGACAAGTAAGTCTCTCCGTCCCAAAAAGACGGGTCTTAGGCGTGGTCGCTCCAGCTGCGGACACGCTGCTTCATGCCCTCTATGTCGAGCACGCCTTCGGCAAAGCCCTTGCGCACGAGCTCTTCGGGAACAAACTCGTCGTAGCGGTCAAAATAAGGCACCTCGTCGGGATAGACGAGCTCGATGGGATCGAAGTCCTTCTCGGCCTCGGCGGCGAGCACCTCAAAGAACGTCTCCTCGTCGGCCTTCATCTTAAACTGCATAAAGTACGGGCGTGATGGGTCGAGTCCGCGAAGGCCCAACTCCGCGGCACATTTAATCTTGAGCATGCGCTCGAGGGCCAAAAAGGCGTAGCTGCCCAGCCAGGGGAAGAGCACCCAGGTATCGCCGCCCAGGTTAATGAGCGGTTTAGTTCCCGCGCCCGAAATCTCGGCCGTATGACGAGCCTGCGCAAGGCGGGCCCGTGCGTTACCCATAAGGTACGGATACGCGGCGTGTTCGTTGAGCGCCTTGCGCATGCGCTCGAGTACGTGTGTATTGATGTCACCGGGACAGTCGCCAAAGTAGGCCGGCACCCGGCCCTTGACCTGCGTGGCAAAGACGGTATGACGCTTCCAGTCCACTTCCTCGACAATCCAGCAGTGTCCGGCGATGGCGATGCGCTCACCGGGCGGTGGCGGATTGACGATCGTGCCCAACTCGGCCGACTCGCTGCGAACGGTGAACTCCTCGTTTTCCTGGAACACGGCGTAAAACTTAAAGTTGTTAATGATGCGCTCGCCCGCGAGGCCCACAATGAGCCCACCGCCCTCGGTGACCTGGATGTGGTCGATCTTGATGAGGTGGCGCAGCAGTACGCGATAGTCATCGGCCGAGACGCGGTGGAAATAGCTGAGCGTGAGCACGTGCTGGGCAAGTTCGGCAGGCGTGAGTTCGCCGGTGCTGGCGAGGGTCGACATGGTCTGGTGATAGAGCAGGCTGTAGGGGAGTCGATCGAGCTCGGGCGGCTCGACCCACTTTTCCTCGCGATAGAGTTGTACGAGCGCGATGCCCTGGAGGAGCTTCCAAGGTATCGTTTCAGGCATCATCGTGCGCGGCTCGGGCTCTTCCTCGCGCATGACAAACCACATCTCGGGCGGAAGATCGCGGCGTCCCGTGCGCCCCATGCGCTGCAAAAAGGAGCTGACGGTAAACGGTGCATCGATCTGGAACGCGCGCTCCAGGCGACCGATATCAATGCCGAGCTCCAGCGTGGAGGTGGTGACGGTTGTCTGTGCCTGTTCCTCGTCGCGCATGAGCTCTTCTGCCGTCTCGCGTAGCGATGCCGAGAGGTTGCCGTGATGGATAAGGAAGCGGTCGGGCTCGTGCCGGCTCTCGCAGTAGCTACGCAGCATGGAGCATACGGCCTCTGCCTCCTCGCGCGAGTTGGCAAAGACCAAGCACTTTCGGCCGCGCGTGTGCTCAAAGATATATCCCATGCCGGGGTCGGCGTTGTCTGGTGCTGTATCGGTGGGGTTGAGTAATGCCTGTTCGGGTGCTTGGGGGATGTCGACTTCGCCCTCGGGGGCCGAGGAAACTTGGCGGTCCTTGGGAGCGGCCTTGCCCTGTGCCCGCTCACGACGTTGACGGCGCTCCTCTTGTGTGAGCTGTCCGCTGTGACGCATGTCTTGGGCGCCGGCGGGCAGTGCCGCGGATGCCGCCGCATCGATGCGCTCGCACACAAGCACTTCGGCCTCTTGAGGACCTGTACCCATGAATCCCCGCTGCTGCGCCTGGGGGCCCGAGTTGTAGAAGTGCTCCATGGAGATGCGCCACACGCGGCGCGGTTCTTCAAAGCGGGGGATAACGCAGTCGCGCCCCGTTCCCTGTGAGAGAAAAGCGCCCGTGCGCTCGGGGTCGCCGATGGTAGCCGAAAGGCCAATGCGGCGAGGCTGCACACCGGCCATGCGCGAGAGTCGCTCGATAAGGCAGAGCGTTTGCCCGCCACGGTCGCCGCGCATGAGCGAGTGGACCTCATCGATGACCACGTAGCGCAGGTCGCAAAACATGCGCGGGATCGCCATGTGCTTATGGATTAAAAGCGCTTCGAGTGACTCGGGTGTAATCTGCAGGATGCCGCTCGGTTTTTTAATGAGCTTAGCCTTGTGCGACTGCGAGACATCGCCATGCCAGTGCCAGACAGGGATATCGGCCTCTTCGCAGAGGTCGTTGAGGCGGACGAACTGATCATTGATGAGCGCTTTGAGGGGGCCGATGTAGAGGGCGCCCACGCTCGCGGGCGGGTTCTCCCAAAACTCGGTCAGGATGGGAAAGAAGGCTGCCTCGGTTTTGCCGGAAGCCGTGGATGCCGTCAAGAGCACATTATCTTGTGTGTTAAAGATGGCATCAGCTGCTGCAACCTGGATAGAGCGTAGACTCTCCCAATCGTGGGAGTAGATGAAGTCTTGGATAAACGGAGCATATCGGTCAAAGGCGTTCACGGGACCTCCCCTCAAATACGAACTTCTCAACGCGGCTGGCAATGGTTTGCTGCATTACTGCCTCAGCGTTTGCCCAGATAAAACCTGCCAAAATAAACCTGTCCCTTTTTGGCAGGTTAGATGGTGAATTCGGCGAAGTTGCGGTCGCCGCCTGCGGTGCCGGCGTCGCCTGTGGCGCCTGCCGGCGCCAACGCGTCGCCGCCGACGCTTTGCAGCAGCTCGGCCACATTTGCATCGGGGTTCTGACACAGGATATCGAGCAGCTCGATAAAGTCACGGATGACCTCACGCGGCGTCAGGTGCGTATCGGCTCCCACGCGGCCAAACTCAATCTTGAGAAAGTCTACCAAGTCGTTTTCGGTAAGCGTGGGCGTCCAGCCAAAGTATCCGGCATGGATCTGCATGAGTTTTTCGATCAGCACCAGCAACTCCTCGTAGGTGAGTGGCTGCAGGCGGATGATGGGCGCGAGCATGTCCTTAAGGTCCTCGCGTGCAAAGCGGCCCTGAGCGAGTCGACTTCGCAGGGCCTCGTAGGAGAACACGCCACGGCGGCGGTCTTCGATGGAGGTTGGCGTGCCGCCCATGATCATGCCCAGGTACTGCGCCTTGCCCTGGAGCGTGTCGTTGTACATGGTCAGGATCTTCTCGTAGTTGTATTGGCGCGTGATGGCGTTGGGAATCTTATACAGATTCACGAGCTCGTCGATGAGCACCAGCATGCCCTTGTAGCCGCTGCAGACCAAAAAGCGCGCAATGAGCTTAACGTAGTCGTACCAGTCGTCATCGCTGATGATGGTCGAGGAGCCCAGCTCGGCGCGTGCCTCACTCTTGGTGCGGTACTCGCCGCGAATCCATTTGGTCACGCGGCTCATAGCTTCTTCGTCGCCCTCGGATACGGCCGCGCGGTAGCGGCGGAGCATGCGGGCGAAGTTGAAGCCGTGGACCATTTCCTCGAGTGGGGCCAGTTGGGCATTGACGGCAGACTCGTCGGCATCGGCACACGAGGCGACCCAGCGATCCAGGATAAGGTTGAGCGCACCGCCCTCGGGGCGCGTCTTGGTCGATATGTTGCGGATGAGCTCACGGTAGGTGGCAAGGCCCTGTCCTTGGCCGCCCTGCAGACGGCGTTCAGGGGATAAGTCGGCATCGGCGACGACGAATCCCTCGCCCATGGCGTGCGTGCGGATGGTCTGGAGCAAAAAGCTCTTGCCGGCGCCGTAGCGACCGACTAGGAAACGGAAGCTTGCGCCGCCATCGGCGATGAGGCTCAGGTCGGTGAGCAGAGCACGGATCTCGACCTCGCGCCCCACGGTGATATAGGGAAGGCCGATGCGCGGGACCACGCCGCCCTTGAGCGAGTTGAGAATGACGGCGGCGACGCGCTTGGGCACGCGGGGTGCTGCGGATGCGGTATCACTCATGGTCTAGGTATCCTCTCACGTCTGCTTCGTAGTCCTCGATAATGTGCGGTCCTGCTGAGCCAAATTCAATAACGGTGTCGCCCACCAGGTCAAAGAGCGCCTCGTTGATGGTATCGACGAGCATGTCCTCGCTCTGCCCCGACCTCTCCACTGCCGATGTCGCTTGCGCTGCGTTTTGCTCGAGCAGCGCGCGCAGATAGGCATTTGGGGCGGGCGCGAGTTCGGTCGCGGCGTAAGTGGGCGCGGGCGTTACGGGTGCGGGCGCAGACACGAGGAGCGGTGCCACGACGCCAAACTCTTCGGTGGAGACAGTCGGCTCGTCGGGTTCGTCTTGCCGTATGGTCATCTCGCCAGGTTCGGCAGCCATGCCGGGCGCAGACTCGGTGTTCGGTTGCTCGATAATCGTCACCTCGGCTTCCACAGACACATCGTCCTCGCGCTCCTCATCGATCAAAAGTGCCTCACGCGTTTGCGCGGCGGCGCTCCGAATGTGCCCCAGCTGACTCAAATCGATATCGATCTTGACGGGCTGGTGCGCGGCGTCCCACGAAAGCCATGCCACGATCTCGTCATCGATGATCTTGGCCAGATATTTGGGGACCTTCTCCTCCTTTAGGGGATGGGTGGGGTCTAGGGCCAGGCGCAGGCGTTGGTCGCAGGCGCGCATCATCTCACCGAGCTTGCTACTTTTTTGTCTGCTGCCGTGGATGCGCATGCATTCCCAAAAGCCATTTTGGCAGCGGTAGATGTGAATGGGGTCCAGGCGATATTCGCAGTCCTCGTGGCGCTCGGGCGCAAAGAACACGGCCGAGGCAAACATGGTGTAGGGCATGGCCGTCTCCTCCCCAAACAAGCTTGCTACGATGCCGGTCTTTCGGTGCGTGTCATAGTAGCGCGCCATACGGACATACACGGCGCATGCCACGTGGCGCAGGTCGCGATGGTGGGAACGGTCGAGCCGTGAGTTATTCAGGTTGTACGTGGAGAGGGCGTTGATAGCGGCCATGAGTCGTTCCTCGCCTGCCTCGTCGGGCGGAAGGGGGAGCGTGGGCTCGGAGGTCTTGCGGCGCTTGGGAGCCAGGTCCGACGGCGCCGGTACAGGCGAGAGGTCTCGCGCTGCGCGGCGCAGCTCGATGAGGGCGTTATCGAACATGACGGTTTTAGAGTCGCGAAGCAGCTTGGGGTCGAGCCCGTGGAATACGGCGTAATCTTGCAGCCACACGCGTGCAAACCGGTCGATGCCGGGCTCGAAGGCGCGGTAGGCATCCCAAAAGGCCTTGATCTTGTTAAAACCATCGAGTGGGCTATCTACGCCAATGCCGCAGATCAGCTCATAGAGATACAGGAAGGCAAAGGACGTAGACGTTTCCTCGATGGTTCCGCGGCGCACTTGGGCACGCCAGGTAAAATAGCCACGCAACTGCCGATCGCTCATGGCGTTATAGGTGGGAAAGTACGACTTGAACGTACCGTTGTAGGGGCAGTCGTCCTCAAAGTCGGCCATCAGCAGGCCTTGACGGTAGAAGAGCTCGGCTTCCGAAAGCCAGCGACCCGCACCGCCTTTGGGGTCATCCTGCCAGCGCGATATCTCGCGCATCTTGCGGTACTGGTCGGGAAGGAAATTCTGCATCTGTCGGCCGGTCTTGAGAATCGGCTCGTCAGCATAGACTTCGTTTGAGAAGCGAGCAGACTGATGGGTCCGGGCCTCGGCCATAATGCGCTCGATGAGCATCTTGATGTCCTGGTCGGCCACCGTCTCTCCTCTCCTAACGCAGCTTCGGTGACCTCATATCATAGCACAGCATCAAACAGGTGTTCGAGATACCGCTACGTAGATAGATTTAGAACAGGAGGGCGTAGATGACGGCTATGACAACGGAGGGGAGCATATTGGCCGTGCGGAAGGTCTGAGGACGGATGAGGTTGACGCCGACGCAGAAGATGAGTATAGAGCCCACGAGCGATAGACTGTCGAGGGCGGCGGCGGTCATGATGGGGGAGAGCGCGCCGGCAAACAGCGTAATCGTTCCCTGGAATACGGCAACGGGCAGGGCGGAGAAGATGCAGCCGCGGCCGAGCGAAGCCGTCATGGTGCAGACGATGATGCAGTCCAACGCGCCCTTGAGGGCAAGCGTGGACCAGTCGCCGAGCAAGCCGTCTTGGATTGATCCCACGATAGCCATGGCACCGATGCAGACGGTCAGCGATGTCGAGACAAAGGCATTGGTGAACTCGTTGTCTCCCTCGCTGCCGGTTTTGCGCTTGAGCCATTCGCCCAGGTTTTCGATACCGGCTTCCAGGTTAACGGCCTCGCCGATGAGCGAGCCGAGGGCAAACGAGACGATGAGCATGGTGGTGCCGGTGGTCTCCAGCGCTTTCCCGTCAATGACGAGCATCTTTTGCATGGTGCCGCCCAGTCCGATAAACAAAACGCACAGCCCCGACGCCTTCATGAGCGTGTCTTGGATGCGGGGTGTGATAAAGCGTCCGCCTATAAGGCCCAGCAGTCCGCCCGCAATCAAAAGTGCGACGTTGATGACCGTTCCCAAACCCGGCATGAACCCTCCCATATTGATGCCAACCTGGCAATCGTAGCAGAACGGGCTGCAGGGTGCGTCATGCCTCATCCTATACGTTATATAAGTGGTATTAATGACGGCATTTGGTGCCCAAGCCTCAGCCTCCCATCACGACATAGGGGCTGTAATCGAAGCACAGCGTCATGAGTCGCTGCGGGGACTCAATGGCCGCGGCGATGATATCGGCATCTCGAGCTCGGTCAAATCCCACGAGTTCAATTTGATACGAGACGTCTTCCATTTTATGGAGTATCCGGTTATTCAGGAGGTTCTCACCGTCGAATTCCTCGGTTTTGCCTCCGTCCGAGGTTACGGCATACAGGTGCAGTTTTGCGGTGGTCGCAGGGTCGGCGACCGTGAGGTTGTCGATTTGGTTGGCCGTGCCCTTTGCCCCAAGCAAGGTGAGCAAGGTGGGGGCTACGACCTCGCCCGATGGCAGAAAAACAACTTCGACGGTTTTAGGGAATGCGATAATGGCTGCTTTGCGGACGGGCTTATCGGCAGCGGTGACCTCAATGCTCGCGGCGTCGACGGTTTCCGTGCGGTCGAGCGCGACCATCATGCAACAATTGCCCTCGTCGATGTCTGCCGGCATGGGACACCCCAAGTTTTCGCCAGCTTGCGTGCCGCCCACTGCGGTGGCTGTTTCGCTTGGCTCGCTGAAAGTGGCTGAAGGACCGCTCGATGGCGGTGTTATGCCGCCTGGTGCGCCATTGTCCCCAGGCGCTATTTCACCGCTGCTCTCGCTGGAGTCGCTTGCGATGTCACCCGTCGAGGGGGCGAGTCCGACCGCTCCTACTCCGCTCCATTCCATCTCGAGGAGCGCCGGATCGACAAGGACGTGATGCACATCTTGCGTTTCGGCACTGATATCGACAGGACCGGGGTCTGCCCCTCGCGTCAGGCTGAGCGATCCGGTCCGCTGTTTGCCCCGAATCTCCTGGCTTTCTGTGCCGCTCGCGTAGAACATCAGAGCGATCTCGCCATTTGCCGTGGCGTCGGTGCCCGCCTTGGTCATTTTCAGCGATGCGGTGAATGAGATAGCGGGCTGCGTGCCATCGGCGCTCGAGGGGACGCAGCCCAGGCATACACCCCCTCCGTTTTCGAAAAACGTGCTGTCGAAGGCGACTGTTGCCCCGTCCGCCGAGTCATCGGACAGGGTGATGTCGAGACACAGTTTCACGTCGCAGGAATCGCCATCGGCATCAGTTGCAGCTGCGCGCCATGTGCAGATAACGCATCCCGTTAGGGGACCGTCCGCTGTGCTCGAGCGCTCGGTATCCACGACTATCGAGCTGTTCGTGCAGCGACGGAGGCACCCCGAGGTCGAAATGCTTGCCTGCGCAAGCGAGAAGCGTTGGCGCGCGATGGTGCTCATCTGGTTTGTGGCGAGACAGTTGACGGCAGG
Organism: uncultured Collinsella sp.; assembly: GCA_900542335.1. Taxonomy (GTDB): domain Bacteria; phylum Actinomycetota; class Coriobacteriia; order Coriobacteriales; family Coriobacteriaceae; genus Collinsella. Next base: position 4,815 of record UQNG01000013.1, on the reverse strand, counting down.
TAAGGGGACGTCCGCGGCGGGTGTCGCTAGAGCGGCGACGGGCATGCCGGTGGCAAGCGCACTGCAGAGCGCGGCAACGGGCAAAAGGTTCTTTGATGCCATGGGTTCTCCTTACCTGTTCTGGACGGTCTCGATTTTCGCGGCTACTGGCTGCGTTTCATGCGCAGGCCAAGGCCGATGGCGCTTGCGCCTGCCGCGGCGACTCCTGCTGCCAGGAGCTGTCGCGTGTCGCCCGTTTGCGCGAGGGGCTCATGTTGGCCACTGCGTTCGAGCTCCGATAGATCGACAGTCACTTGCGTGGCAGCCTGCGCTTGCTCTTGTTGGGCAAAGGCGGCGATCGGGGCAAACGTTACAACGCCGATGATGACGGCAAGGACCATCGCCTTAGGCCGTGTGCGCACCGGGCTCGACCGTCCACGTAATGCTTGCGACCTGGTCGCCCTCGCCAGTCACATGGAAGATGTCTCGCGTGACGCGGGCGACATTGCCGCTTGTCTTGAGCTTAATCTTGTCCGTACCATCGGCGATGCCCTGGTAGCCCATGTCGAAGGATGCATTTTTGGAAAGGTCGAGGCCCGCTTCCTGCGTCGCGGCGTGAGCGTCTTGGAGTGCCTTGGCCGGACCAACCTTAAAATCGATGGAGTTCTGGGCGGTCCCCGTCTTGGCGTCGGCGACGATGCTCCAGGACTTCTGGGCGGCAATCTTCATGTTGGTAACGTGGATGCCATAGGCCGAAAGATTGTCGATGGTGGTTGTATTCTCGGAAGGGCCCTGGAGCGTGCCGTCTGCCTTAGCGACGAACGGAATGACGGTCGGGGCTTTGAACTTGATGTTGTCGATTTCGGTCCTGATGGTCACGTTGGTGGTTCCAGTGCGTCCCTCCGCCAGGGCGGTGGTCGGCGCGGCACCCATTGAGAGTGCAAGCATCAGCCCCGCGCCCACGACGAGCGCCCTGGTTCCGCTCAAGTTCCCGGTGATGTCCATAATCGTTCCTTTCTATTCGTCACGGACCGTTTCCGTGATGGTTAGACGAAAGCGGCGTGGGTGCGCGTTTTCGCAACGGGTGGCAGATCTAGTCTTCGGCCTGCGCAACTCGCACCTTGATGCGCGTGGGATTGCCATGGGCGTCGTAGGTCTTGGCGTCGAGCGCTTGAATCTCGATATACGCCTCACCTTCTTTGATGTCGCCTGCGGGGCAGGTCTCAACGGTCTTGCCGGTCTCGACCACGCCCGATTCATAGATGGTCTCGTCGTTTTGGATCACGCGGAAACGCTGGGGAAACTTGTTATCCTGGACGTTTTGCACGTTGACGCGCAGCTTGCCGCCTTTTTGTAGCTGGGCGACCGGTGCGACCGAGATCGTCATCATGTTGTCGCGGACGATGGCATCGAGCTCGTCCTGGATTTCCTGGCGCGACTTACCCTCCGCCGCTGTGACCGAGGCACCTGTCTCGGCGACAGGCTTTGACTGCCAGGCGTAAAGGCCGACGGCGATAAGGGCGCAGGCGATGGCCAGGCAGACAACGCCGAGCCTTTTTCGATGTTTTGACCCTAGGGGGCTCGACTGCTTCCTTACGCTCATGCGGCATCCTTAGTGGTATAGACGCGCGCGAACGTGGACGGATCGGCGCCAAAGAGCATGTGGAGCATGAGGCGTCGCGAGTAGATGAGCTCGTCGAAGTTTGGGCCGAGTTTGATGTCGTGGATGTGGGCGATGTGGTGGGCGAGTGCCGAAAACGATTCGGGATCGCAAATCACGTCGGTGGTGACGTGATAGACAGCCGCATCGGGAAACGCTTCCTCGTCGAAGGGCAGAAGATATGGGTCATCGTCAACTTCGATGGCGATGCCGTACTGGGGCCAGTAATGTGCCATGGGAACCTCCCTGTTTTTGGGCCAAACCTTCCATTGGCTTTGGCTGTCGATGCCGACCGTATCAGCCGTAACTTGACCAATTTCTGACCAAATGCTTGACGGATTTACATCGCCGCAGGTGAGAGAGGGTAAAAAATATCTCAACTTTTTTCGGGCGCCAATTGCATGCGTGGCAGCGATGGGAAGGAGCGCGTTAAATAGAGCGCCTGCCGAGAAAACGCTGCCGCTCGCCGAATTGCGCAAACGTAAAATTCGCCAATTATGGAGACGGTCTCAGTCACGTCGACGAAACGATGCGGTAACATCTCCCTGCAAACACTGTAGTTAACTAAAGGGGGAGTTCGCGTGTCTGCAGCCATCAAACCCTTCGGCGACGAGTTCGAAGAATATGGTCGCGATGAATCTCGCACATCGGGCGAGGCGTCGAGCATCTCGTTTCCGACAACGGAGGACGAAGTCCGCGCCATTCTGCGAAAGCTCCATGCCGAGCATGTTCCGATAACGGTCCAGGGTGCTCGGACCGGTCTGGCTGCCGGTGCCGTGCCCCACGGCGGCCACATCCTCAACACTTCTCGTATGAATCGCTACCTGGGTCTTCGCCGCGACGAGCGAGGCCGTTTTCTGCTGCGCGTGGAGCCGGGCGTCGTGCTTTCGGAGTTGCGCAAGCAGCTGGGTAAGAAGGCATTGCCGACCGCTGACTGGGATCAGGTATCGCTTGAGGCCTATGAGGAGTTCCAGGCAGCTCCTGAGCAGTTCTTTCCCACCGATCCCACCGAGGCATCTGCCTGCCTGGGCGGCATGGCGGCGTGCAATGCCTCTGGTGCCCGCAGTTACGCCTACGGCCCCATGCGCCCGCACGTTACGGGGCTTCACGTGGCACTGGCGGACGGCGACCTGCTTGAGCTTCATCGAGGTCAGGCGCACGCTGACGCACGCCACTTGTCGCTCGTGACAGCGGAAGGCCGCGCGCTCGAGCTGGATCTTCCCGGCTATACCATGCCCAAGACCAAAAACGCGTCGGGTTATTTCGTTGCGGACGATATGGACGCCATCGACCTCTTTATCGGTGCGTGCGGCACACTCGGCGTCATTACCGAGCTCGAGATCGCCCTGCAGGCGGCACCTTCGGTCGTATGGGGCGTGAGCTGCTTTTTCGACAGCGAGGACAAGGCAGTGTCCTTTACCGATTCCGTGCGCCCCGTGCTGTCCCATGCCGCCGCTATTGAGTATTTCGATGCCGGCGCCTTGGATATCCTTCGCCGCCAGCGCGAGCAGTCGACCGCGTTTGCCTCGCTGCCGGCACTCGACGATGAGGCAAAGGTCTGTATTTACGTGGAACTCGACTGCGACGACGAGGCTCAAGCGACTGAGGAGCTGTACCACCTGGGATGGGTTTTGGAGCTTGCGGGCGGCCGCGATGACGCGACCTGGGTTGCGCGCACCGAGGTCGATCGCGAATGCCAGCGGTTCTTCCGCCACGCCGTCCCCGAGAGTGTCAACATGCTCATCGATGAGCGTCGCCGCACCGACCCCACCATTACCAAACTGGGGTCGGATATGTCGGTACCCAACGCGCGCCTGGCCGATGTCGTTGCCTTCTATCGCCGCACGCTGGCCGAAAGCGGGCTTGAGTCTGCCGCCTGGGGACATATCGGCAACAACCATCTGCATGTGAATATCCTGCCGCGCGATGCGCAGGACTACCGTCGCGGTGGTGAGCTGTTTGCCCGGTGGGCTGCGGAGGTAACGGCTATGGGCGGCGCCGTCTCTGCCGAGCACGGCGTCGGCAAGATCAAAGCGGGCTTTTTGGAGACGATGTACGGCCACGAGGCCATGGTCGAATCGGCTCGACTCAAGCTGCAGCTCGATCCTGCCGGGCAGCTGGGTCGCGGTAACCTGTTTTCGGAGAAGCTCTTGGATGAACTCGTCCAGAAAGGGGGCGCGTGAAGATGAGCGATTTCCATATGGTGGTGTGCGTCAAGGCGGTACCGGGAAGCACCGAGGTCAAGATGGACCCCAAAACCAATACCATCGTGCGTGATGGCAAGCAGGCGGTCATTAATCCCTTCGATGCAAGTGCCCTCGAATGCGCGCTGGCGCTCAAGGACGACTTTATCGGCTTTGGCATGGATGTGCGCGTGACGGTGGTGTCGATGGGTATCCCTGCAACCGAATCGCTGCTGCGCGACTGCATTGCCCGCGGCGCCGATGATGCGCTGCTGCTGACCGATCGCGCCTTTGCGGGCGCGGACACGTTGGCGACCACCTATGCCCTCAAATGCGGTATCGAGGCGCTCGACGAGGACTTCGACCTGCTCATCTGCGGCAAGATGGCGGTAGATGGCGATACCGCCCAGATTGGCCCCGAGCTGGCCGGCGCCTTCGAGATTCCCTGCGTGACCGATGTGAGCTGCGTGCAGAGCGCAGGTTTTACGACGTGCGGTGCGCTTTCGCTCGTTCACGGTTGCGATGCCGGCGAGGAGACGGTCTATCTGGAGATGCCGTGCGCGATGACGACCGCCAAGGAGATCGGCCAGCTGCGCATGCCGAGCATCGCCGGCATTCGCGCGGCCGAAGATGCGGATGTGCGGGTGGTCTGTGCTGCCGATGTACATGCTGACCCTTCGCGTTGCGGCCTTACCGGATCGCCGACGCAGGTCGTGCGCTCGTTTGTGCCCGACCGCGACCAAACGCGCGAGGCCATCGAGGGCACGCCGGTCGAGCAGGCGGCAAAGATTGCCAAGATTATCGAGGGGATGGCATAGATGAGCGGACTGATAATCGATAGCGAGGCGTGCGTTGGCTGTGGCCGCTGCGTTCGCGCCTGTGCCTCGGGTGGCATTGTGATGGAGGGCGAGCGCCCCAACCGCTGCGCCCATGTGACCGACGGCTGTATCTTGTGCGGCGGGGGGGGCCACGCCCGGCCCCCCGACCACGACC